>JAIQEX010000020.1 GCA_020073615.1 Terriglobia bacterium | reverse complement strand
GTTCTTCCACAAGCGTCTCTGCGGTCCACTTGCCAACAGTTGCTTCCACCACCAGCCCGACCCCGCTCACCGGCCCGAGAGCAAACTCGAAGCTGCCTATCACAAGGCCGACAAGGCCATCCAGCAAATCGTTGACCTGCTTGCTGCAGCGTGATGTTACACCAAAAATGTTGAAGTATTCTTGTTTACGATCTCCGATTTAAGAATCTAATGTGGCGGACCAGGCTGTGCTGGCGGGAGCAAAAGGGCTGGAGGTCGAGATGTTTGCCGGTTATCGGCGTCAAGCTGGTCTGGCGAACCGGCACCCCTGTGCAGAATCGCTCATACGGTGAAACCCTCGAAATCGTCCTGGACACCCAAGCCCCGGCGCGCTTTTCCGCCGGCGCCATGGGATACGCGACCGTGGGTAAGGAGGGCACCGCCATCCACGTGTTCTATCATCGCGTGCGGGCTTGTCCCTGGCCAGAACTCACCACCGCGCTGCTCGGACACGTGATGGTGCATGAGATCACCCACGTGCTCGAAGATGTTGCGCGGCACTCCAGGTCGGGCGTGATGAAGGCCAACTTCGACGGGCACGACTATGATGTCATGCGGGCGCGTCCGCTCCGGTTCGCCGCGGAGGATGTGGAACTGGTGCAGGCGCATTTCGGCGGTGCGAACGCCCGCATTCCGGAACAACGGTGACGGGCAACGCTGTCCCGGTGCCGCAAGAGCCGCGGCCTGCGGCGGCGCACTCAGCCACCGCCTTGGCTAGCGCTTGGCTACCGGCCGTTCTTCATCTTGCGCGCGATCAGGAACGCCAGCTCGAGTGACTGCTCGTAATTGAGCCGCGGATCCACCTCGGATTCGTACGCTTCCCCCAGGCCCTCTTCGCTGGGGCCGCCCGCGCCGCCGATGCACTCGGTCACGTTCTCGCCGGTCAGCTCGATGTGCGCGCCGCCGAGCGTCTGCCCCATCGCCTGGTGGATGGCGAACGCCTGCTCGACTTCCGCGTAGATGTCCTCGAAGCGCCGCGTCTTCACGCCGCCGCCGGTGAGCCGGGTGTTGCCGTGCATGGGGTCGCAGATCCACAACGGTCGCCCGCCCGCGGCGCGCACCGCCTCGATCAGCCGGGGCAGCGCCTCGGCGATGCGCCCGGCGCCGAAGCGGTGGATCAGCGTCAGCCTGCCCGGCTGGCGTTCCGGGTCGAGCGCCTCCATCCACCGCGCCACCTGTTCCGCCGTGAAGCCGGGACCCACCTTCACGCCCACCGGATTCTCGATGCCGCGCAGGTACTCGATGTGCGCGCCCGCGGCGTCGTTGGTGCGCAGGCCCACCCACGGAAAATGCGTGGTCAGATTGAACCAGCCGGGACGGCGCGGCACGCGGCGGGTCTGCGCCTCTTCGTAAGCCAGATGCAGGGCCTCGTGGGTGGTGAAAAAATCGATGCGGTCGGTCTCTCCGGCGCGCACGCCGAGCACGTGCTCCATGAAACGCAGCGATTCGCCGATGCTCGCGGCCATGCGGTGATATTCGTCGGCCAGCGGCGAATGCTCCACCCAGTCGAGGTCGAAATACTCGGGATGGTGCAGGTCGGCGAACCCGCCTTTGACCAGCGCACGGATGAAATTCAGGGTGAGAGCAGAGCGCTCATAGCCGCGCAGCAGAAGCTGCGGATCGGCGGCGCGCGCCGCGGCGGTGAACTCCGGCCGGTTGATGATGTCACCGCGATACGAGGGCAGCTCCAGCCCGTCCCGCGTCTCCTCCCCGGCGGAGCGCGGCTTGGCGTATTGCCCCGCGAACCGGCCGATGCGGATCACCGGCTTCTGCGCGCCCGCCACCAGCACCAGGCTCATTTGCAGCAGGACCTTGAGCATGTTGGCGATGCGCGCGGACCGGCAATCGACGAAGCGCTCGGCGCAGTCGCCCGCCTGGAGCACAAATCGCGCCCCGCCGGCCGCTTCGGCGAGCTGCTGCCGCAGCAGCACGATCTCCCAACTGGTCACCAGCGGAGGCAGTTGGCGCAATTCCGCCAACACGCCCTCGAGCGCCGCCCGGTCGGGATACTCGGGCTGCTGCAAAGCGGGGCGGCGGCGCCAGGAATCGGGGCTCCAGGACGACACCTCCGCGGCGTTCTCGATGGGCATGAAATTTCACGGTAGCACAAGGGGCATGCGCCACTACTGCGCGGCCGCGCACTTACCGCCAGGCTCTCGGCCTCTGAGGGCCGGTTGACTTATTTAAGTCGCAGGGCGGAAAATATCTCTATGAAGGCTGGGTCCGTCCGCACGTCGATCGATCTGCCGCGGGATCTGCACCGCCGCCTGCGCGAGGCCGCGGCCCGCAAGGGCTGCTCCGCGCGTCAACTCGTCCTCGCCAGCATCGAGCGTGCCGTCGAACAGACCGAACCGGCCCGGCCGCGCCGGCGCCTCAGCCTCGATCGGCCTCTGATTCGGCCCGCCGGCCGCCGCATCGACCTAACCAACGAACAGATCTATGAGCTCATTGAGCTTCCCTGACGTCAATGTCTGGCTGGCTCTGGCCGCCCCGGAACACGTCCATGCCGCCCTGGCGCGGCGCTGGTGGGAGCGGGAAACCGGCCGTATCGCGTTTTCCCGGATCTCGCAGGTGGGCTTTCTGCGGCTGATGACCACGGCGGCGGCCATGGGCGGTAAGCCCCTGACGATGACCGCGGCGTGGCGCGTGCATGACCGGTTCTATGAGGATGATCGGGTGGAGTTTGTTACTGAGCCGGCGCAGGTGGAAACGCACTTCCGCCAACACGCGGCCGGGCGGACGGCCTCGCCCAAACTATGGGCCGATGCCTGGCTGCTGGCCTTCGCGCGCTCCGCCGAGGGAACGCTGATCACTTTCGACCGTGCGCTGGCCGCGCGCGGTGCACGTTGCCTGCTGCTCGAGGAGGGTGTGGAAGCGAAGCGGCCACACCCCTATTGAAGCTGCACGAGTTCTCCAGAAGGTTCCGGCGCCAGGTCCTGCGGGCCGCGCCAGAAATCCAGGTACGAGATCTGGTGCACGCACGCTACCGTGCAGCGCGGCGCGCAGCTTTTCACCGTGCGGTATTCGCGGCGGATGTCCGCGCGCGTGTACTCCTCCAGCGGCTTGGCCGGGTAGCCGCGCTGCTGCGAGCAGTAATGCACCAGCCCATCCTCGCAGATGTACAGGTAGCGCGAGCCGGCGCGGCATCGCCAGTCATTTTCCCGGCCGTGCGCGATGTTGTCCTGAAAATAGTTGATGCGCGCGTAGCTGCTCTTCTCCATGGCGCGCATGGCCGTGTAGACCGCGCGCTCCTCGTCGCGCAAGGGCTGCAACTGGCCGCCGCCATCGTGGATGATTCCCACCGTGGAAGTGAACCCCAGCTCCAACGCGCGCCGCCCTATGGCCAGTGCGTCCTGCGGCGTATGGATGCCGCCGCCCACCACCGAATTGATGTTCACGTGGAAATCCGCGTGCTCCGCCAGCAACTGCAGCTTGCGGTCGAGCACCTTCAGGCTCTTCTTCGAAACCTCGTCGGGCATCACGTTGTCGATCGAGATCTGCAGGTGATCGAGCCCGGCCCGGTTGAGCCGTTGGATTCGTTCGGCGGTCAGCAGGTAGCCGTTGGAGATCATGCCGGCGATGGCGCCATGCTTTCGTATGCGCGCCACGATCGGGTCCAGGTCCGGATGCAGCAGTGGCTCGCCGCCCGAAATGGTGACGATGGTGGTGCCCAGCGCGGCCAGGTGCCCGAGCCGCTGGTACATCACCGCCAGGGGCACGGGCTTGGAGTGATCGTCGTATTCGTTGCAGTAGGCGCACGAGAGATTGCACCGGCGCATGGGGATGATGTGCGCCAGTATGGGGTGGCCGGTGGAGGCCAGCCCGCGCGCGATCATGCGCACCTCGCGCAGACGGAGAAGCAGGCGTTTCCGGGCCCTCCTGAGACGCTTGACAGAATCCAGCATACGGCTAAAGTGCTTTTATTACAGCATAATCCTGGTGGTTTGCCGAGGGCTGCCGCCCGATTGGTTCTTAACCGGGGTTGAACGGTCATGCCTGCCGATCCAGCGTTGCGGCAAACCCACACGAAAAAAAGCCGGCCGCAAGTGGGCCGGCTGGTTGGGGAAGAAAGGAAGATGCCGCACAGCTACCGTCACGCTTCATGACAGGTAGATGCCGGCGGCCCCCAAGGGGGCGCTCCCGTCAGGGAGCGGACGAGCGAAAAACCGCTACGCCCAAAGTGCCTCTGCGGGCTTACCTGACGGGTGCTGAAAAAAACGCGGCGCGTGAAACGGTTGGAACCGGTAACCGATGCCGAAGATGGTCTCGATGTACTGGTCCGCATAGTTGCCCAGCTTCTTGCGCAGGCGCCGCACGTGGACGTCCAGCGTCCGGGTCCGGATTTCCGCCCCGTAGCCCCAGACGCGCATCAGCAACGCCTCGCGCGGGATGATCTCTCCGGCATGTTGTACGAGCAAGGACAGCAGATCGTACTCCTTGCGGGTCAAGATCATACGCTCGGCATCGAGGATCGCGACCTGCTGGTCGAAATCGATGGACAGGTGCTCGTCCCGATACGGTAGCACCCGGTCACTACTCACTGCGCTCGGCCCCATTAGCCCTCCTTTTCCCCCTGAATCCATGCTACGGGTGTAACGCCCGGGGGTGATGGCGGACGTGTAAATAGTTTGTAAAAAGCGGCTTAAGGGGCTTGCTATTCGATAATAAAGGGTCCGGAATTGGCCACGCGCAGCTCTCGCTCATGCTCGTCGAACGCACGGATGCGGCATTTCACGGCGCCCGGGGGAGCCGCCGTCTCCGCGTGAAATGCCGCTTCTTCGCCGGAGGCGAGAACCTCTTCGTCGATTCCCGTCCTTTGCGAGGTGAGCGGCTGGCCTTCCGCCGACAGGAAGTCGAAGAAGATCACCAGCCCCTGCACCGGCTTCTCTCCCGTGGCGCGCAGGCGCCCGTCGAGTGTGATCTTTTGCTCTATACGCCGCACCTTCGCCTCCAAGATCTGCACGTCGGGCGGCTTCTTGTGGTCCTTCTGGTACGCCGCGGAGGCGCACAGCGCCACACTCAGGAACGCGACGAAGAGAGCCCTCATGGCCGTCCAGTTTAGCTCAAGCGAAGCGCAGCCGTCCGAGGAGTGCCTGGAACCTCGGTTCCGCGCGTAGCGGATCGTATAGCGGGTGGACCTTCAGGCCGGCCAGGGGCAGATCCCTCTGCCGGCAACCCGTCTCCAGCCACTCCAGGGCGCGGCCGTGGTCCTGCAATCCGAGGTGCACAACGGCGAAGCAGGTGGACGGAACATAGATTCGCTTCGCCATGGCCTCCAATTCCGCCAGCAGTCCACGAGCGCGCGGCGCATCGCCGGCCAGACCATGGACCTGCCCCATGGCGGCCAGAATATTGGGGACGTCGCCCGCCAGCGAGCGCCCCTTTTGCAGCATGGCCAGGGCCTCCCGATATTGGCCCGTCTGCGCATAGACCCTGCCCAGGGATGTGTACGCCTTGTAGAACGAGGGATCGTCGCCGATCAACTCGCGGAGCCGGAGGGCGGCCTCTTCATACCGCCGTTCGAGCATCAGGAGATACGCGCGCCCTTCGCGGAGAATGCCGGAGAGCGGGTCCAGTTGCAGGGAGAGATCGACTTCCACGCGCGCCTCGTCAAAGCGGCCGAGCATGGCATAATGATCGACCGCCAGCCACTGGTGCACCGTGGCGTAGCCCGGGTTGAGCGCAATGGCGCTCTGGTAAAGGAGCTCGGCGTCCTCCCACTCCCAGTCGTAGAGGCCGCGGATGAGCGCCAGCGACGCATGGGCCTCGCCCAGTTGCGGGTCGAGCGCAATGGCGCGGGAGGCCGCGGCCTTGGCCTTGGGCATGCCATCGGCGGGGCTCATCAGGCCGTAGTCCACCAGCAGGGTGTAGGCATCGGCGAGCCCGGAGTGCGCCAGCGCGGAGCTTTCATCGGCGTCCACCGCGCTTTCAAAACAGCCCACGCTGCGCTTCAGGTCCTCCGGGGTGCGGCGGCGCCAGTGATGGCGTCCCTTGAGATACCAATCGTAGGAGCTGATGGTGGAGCGGCCGCGGCCCACGGGGGCATCTTCCCTTCCTCCGGTCAGGCGCACACGCAAAGTGCGGACGATGGCCCGCGCGATCTCTTCCTCGATCGCGAATACGTCCTCCACCCGGCGGTCGAAGGTTTCCGACCACAGGTAGACGCCGCTCTCGGTATCGATGAGCTGGGCGCGCACGCGCAGCTCCGGCCCCGCCATGCGCACGCTGCCGGTGAGCGCCGTGCCCACGTTCAACTGTTGCCGAATGGCGGCGAGGTCCTGCTGCCGCCCGCGCAACTGCTCGGCCGAGTTCCACGCCACCACGCGCATGCCCTTGGTGAGCGCGTGGATTAGCTCCTCGGTCAATCCGTCGCTGAAATATTCGCTCTCCTTGCCGGCGCTGAGGTTTGCCAGGGGGAGCACGGCGATGGTGTTGATGGCGGGCTCGGGCGCCGCGGCGGGGATGGGCGCATTCCCCCTCGCGCCAATCCGCGGCGCATAACTGCCCGCCGTGAATTCGATGGCGATGGCGTCGGCGCGGCCGTCGCCCTCGTAGTATGCCTTCAGCTTTTGCCGCAGGCGCCGCGCCTCCACGCGCACGATGGGGTCGACACGCGGATCGTACAACGGCGGCCGGTCGAATACGTCCACCCCGATCAGGTACTCCTTCAGCTCATCGGCCTTTCCTTCGAGCGTGTGCTCCACGGCCAGCCGCAGAAAGCGCTCCATGCGCGCCGAGCGCACGAAGAGCTGGTGCGCCAGAATCTTTTCCAGTTGCCGGCGGACTGCGGAGTGGGAGATGGGAGCCTGCTTCGCCTGGGACACGGTATGCAGCTATTATTTCAGCGTTGCGCCGCGGGAGCAATCCGCATCTTGCGGTCGAGTCAGGCCGGGCTACGCCGTGTTGATCCACGAGCGCAGCACCTCCGCCACGCTCCAGGCCTGGGCAATGCAGCCGCGCGGAGTGTAGGGCGGTTCGGCGTCGAACACTTCGCTGATGGAGCCGATGCAGGCCTGGTCCAGGTGCGGCACGAACCCCATCAGGAAGCGGCGCGCCTCGCCGCGGGCGCCGGGATGGAGCTTCAGCCAGGCGTCTATGTAAGGGCCGATCAGCCAGGCCCACACCGTGCCCTGGTGATAGGCGGCGTCGCGCGCCCGCAGATCGCCGTAATATTTCGGCTTGTAATCGGGGTGGCCGGGCGCGAGCGAACGCAGGCCGGCCGGGGTCAGCAGCCGTTCCGTCACCACGTCCATCACCGGGCGCCAGCGCGCTTCCTCGAGCACCGGATGATCGAGCGAGATGGCCAGCACCTGGTTGGGCCGGCAGGCGTCGTCGTTGCCGCCGCTCTCGGCGTCCACGATGTCGTACAGATAGCCGCCCTCCTCGTACCAGAAGCGGCGGTTGAACGATTCGCGGACGCGCGCGCGGATTTCGCCCACCCGCCGCGCAAGCGCATCGTCGTGAATCTCGCTAAGCCATCCTTCCATGAGGCACAGGGCGTTGTACCACAGCGCATTAATCTCCACGCACTTGCCGCGCCGCGGCGTCACCACCCAATCGTCCACCTTGGCGTCCATCCAGGTGAGCGCGTAGCCTTGCTGGCCCTGGCGCAGCAGCGCATCCTCCGGGTCCATAGCGATGCCGAAGCGCGTGCCCGCGATGTGGCGGTCGACGATCTCCCGCAGCTTGGGAAGGATCAGGTTGAGCGTGGTGCGGTCCCCGGTCAGCTCGACGTAGCGGTGAATGGCATGGAAGAACCATAGCGTGGCGTCGGCGGTATGGTAGAGGCCCTCCTTCTCGCCTTCCGGAAAAAGGTTGGGGATGAGCCCGTCGCGCACATAGAAGGCGAACGTGCGCAGTATCCATCCCGCTTCCATGTGGCGCCCGGTGGCGAGGGTCAGGCCCTCCAGGCCGATCATGGTGTCGCGGCCCCAGTCGGTGAACCAGTGGTAGCCGGCGATGACGGTGCGGACCTCGTCGCCCACGGCGCGCGCCCGCGCGGCATCCTCGGTGCGGCCCACCGGGGTGATCAGGAACTGGTTGGCGGCCAGGGCGAACTCGGCGGCCGGCCCGGTGTGCGCCGCCGCGGGCGCGGCGGAGAGCAGCAGCCGGCGCCGGTCCAGCTCCACCCGGAAGGCCTGGTCGGTTGAAAGCACGCGCACCGTCTCCCACGATTCGGTGGACGCGATGAGCGTGGTGCGGTCTCCTTCGGCCAGGTCGGAGCGAAAATAGCCGGGACTCCACAGCGAGCCGCGCCACTCGTAGCCGCGGCTGCGCTCCGTGCGATAGGGTATGGCGCCGGTCTCCTTGCGGTCGAATGTGAACGCCGCCGATGGGCCGTGAATCAGCAGCCGCAGGGTGGGCAGTTCTTGCCCGGAGGTGATTTCGAACTGGTCGTCGCTGGCCGTCAAAACGTACTTGCGCGGCTCCCCGGAAGAGACCGCCGCTTCGTGCGCCCGGAAGTGGATAGCGGGGCGCAGCCCGAGCCGCAATCGTCCTTCGCCGGAGAGCAGATGATAGGTGAGATGCACGGTGTTCTGCCGGTAGGGCAGCAGCAGCCGTTTCTCGAGCACGAAGCCCTCCAGCTCATAGCGCCACACGGGCAGGCCGGCTTCGAGACGAAACTCGGCGGCCGGCAGGGTGTTCTCGGGCGTGACGTCGGCCAGTTCCTCGGCGCCGGTGTAGACCACGCGCCGGTCCGGCAGGCGCAGGCGCTCGGAAAGGCCGTTCAACATCATCATGCGGCCCAGCGGATTGGGCAGCGCGGCGATGAGCAGCCCGTGATAGCGCCTGGTGATGGCGCCCGACACGGTGCCCGAGGCGTAACCGCCCAGCCCGTTGGTGACCAGCCACTCTTCCCCGAGGTGCGGGTCCGCTTCCGGGTCAAGCAGCTCTCGCCGCGGCAGAATGCGCACCAGGTCAGTCATGCCGCTCCCGAGGACGCATCGCCACGGCCGCGAAACCGGGCAAGCGCCAGTTTTCCTCTCCGTCCACCGGTGGGGTGCCGCTGCCTCCGTAGCGCGGATCTTCGCTCGACCAGAGCAACTCCCAGAGCCGGTTCTCGGGCGGCGCCAGCAGCGGTTCCGGGGCCGGATTGCAGTGCAGGTCGCCTCCCAGGTTGACCAGCAGAAGACGATCGTCGCCGTCTTCGCCGAAAAAGCGCAGCACGAAAGCTTCGTCCGAGAGCACCGCGCCATCGAGCCCGCCCGGCCGCTGCGCGCGAAAGACGGGCTCCTCGCGCCGCAGCCGCAACAGGTCCTTGTGCATCTCGTATATGGGTGCGTGGCTCTTGCGCTCCTCGAAATCCAGCTTGGCCCGCTCGAAGGTGGCGATGTCGCTGGGATCGAACAGATACGCGCGCATCTCCGGCTGCGCCAGGCTGGGAAACTGGGAGAGAAACTGCGCCCTCCCCTGGCGCACCAGCTCTGCGAGCTCGGAGCGATGGTCGGCGAAGAAGTGAAAAGGGCTGGAGGCGGCGAATTCCTGCCCTTGAAACAGCATCGGCGTGGCGGGCCCGAGCAGCAGCAGTGCGGTCATGGCGCGGTAGCGGCCCGGGCTGGCGATCTGGTGCAGGCGCTCGCCGCGCCCCGAGTTGGAGATTTGATCGTGGTTCTGGATATAGGCGACGAACTGGGCCGGCCGCAGACCCCAGGCTGGCGTGCCGCGCCGCTGCTTCTGCCACGAGTAACTCTGGCCCTGGTAGAGATAGCCGTACTTTACGGCCGAAATGAACTCCTGTGGCTTGCCCCGGTAGTCGCTGTAGTACGCCTCGTGACGGCCGGTCAGCGCCGCGCGGGTGCTGTGATGGAAATCGTCGTTCCACAGGGCGTCGAGGCCGTAGCCGCCCCGCTCCACCGGCCGCGCCAGCACGGTCTCCTGCCGCTCGTTTTCCGCCACCACAATGACGCCGCGCCCGCGGGCGGCTGCGCGCATGCTCCTGGTAAGCGCGGCCATGATGTGTTCCGCCGAGGCGTCGCAGATCTGCTGCGTGGCATCCAGGCGCAGGCCGTCGAGATGATACTCGTGCGCCCAGTAGGCCGCGTTCGAGGCGACCCATTCGCGCACCGGCGCCGAGTTTTCGCCGTCGTAGTTGATGGCTTCGCCCCATTCGTTTTCGTAGCGGCTGGTGAAGTAGTCCTCGGAAAACTGCTTGAGATAATTGCCGTCGGGGCCGATGTGGTTGTAGACCACGTCCAGGATCACGCCCAGCCCGGCGCGGTGCGCCTCATCGACAAAGCGGCGGAAATCGTCCGGCTCGCCGTAGATGGCCACCGGAGCGAACAGGCCCACGCCGTCGTAGCCCCAACCGAAGCGGCCCGGAAAATCGGCCACGGGCATGACCTCGACGGCGGTGATGCCGGCCGCGGCCAGCTCCGCCACTTCCCGCGCTGCGGCCGCCCAGGTCCCTTCGCGAGTGAAGGTGCCGATGTGCATTTCATAAATTACCTGGCCCTCGAGGGCCACGCCTCGCCACGCGAAATCGGTCCAAGGGAAGCGCGCGGGGTCCACCACCTGCGAGGGCCCGTGCGGGCCATCCGGCTGGAATCGCGAGGCCGGATCGGGAAACGCATCGCCGCCATCCAGGCGAAAACGGTAGCGCGAGCCGTCGCCGGCCTGGGGAGCAAGGCCGGCGAAATAGCCTTCGGCGTCGCGTTCGAGCGCGATCGCGGCGCCCGAATCGAGCGTCACCTCCACCTTCTTGCGCCGTGGCGCCCACACGCGAAAATGCACGCCGCCCGCGGGCATGATTTCGGCGCCGATGGGATATCGCCGCAAACTAATCGGTCAGTTCCCGCAGCAGGGCCGTGCTGCGTGCGATCAACTCATAGGGCTCCCCGGACGCGATCACGGGCTTGTCCTGTTTGTCGGGGAATCCGGAATCGAGCAGCAACTCCCACGCCGTGCCTGGGACCGGAGGCATGAAGAACTGGATCGGCTCGTGATGCGGATTGAAGAGAATCATGAAGGTCTCGTCGGTAATCGGCTCGCCCACGCCATTCAGGTCGTCGAGGGTGCGGCCGTTCAATTGCAAGCCGATGCATCGCACCCAGCCGGCATTCCACTCCTCCGGGGTCATTTCGCCGCCATCGGGCCGCAGCCACGTAATATCCTGCTCGCTCCGGCCGTCGACCTCGCGTTGCGGCGTGCCCGGGCCAATGCTGCGGTCCTGAAAAAACTTCCGGCGGTGCAGGTTGGGGTGTCGCCGCCGCAGTTCCACCAGCCGCCGTGTGAACTCCAGCAGCGACTGGCGGCGCTCGTCCAGGTTCCAGTCGTACCAACTGACCTCGCTGTCCTGCGCATACGCATTGTTGTTGCCCTGCTGCGTGCGGCCGATTTCGTCGCCGCCGCAGATCATGGGGACGCCTTGCGAAAACAGCAGGGTCGCCAGGAAGTTTCGCTTCTGGCGCTCGCGCACGCCTACGATCTCCGGGTCTCCGGTGGGCCCTTCGGCGCCGTAATTGTACGAGTGATTGTCGTTGGTTCCGTCGCGGCTCTCTTCGCCGTTGGCCTCGTTGTGCTTCCCGTTATAGCTCACCATGTCGTCCAGCGTGAAGCCGTCGTGCGAAGTTACGAAATTGATGCTGGCGGTGGGGTGGCGGCCGTCGCGCTGGTACAGGTCGCTCGATCCGGTCAGGCGGTAGCCGAGCTCCGCCAGTTGCCCGTCGTCGCCCTTCCAGTAGCGCCGCACCACGTCGCGGTAGCGGCCGTTCCACTCCGCCCACAACGGCGGGAATTTGCCCACCTGGTAGCCCCCTTCGCCCACGTCCCATGGTTCGGCGATCAGCTTGACCTGCGAAATCACCGGGTCCTGATTGATGATGTCGAAGAACGCGGAAAGGCGGTCCACGTCGTGCAACTCGCGCGCCAGCGCCGCCGCCAGGTCGAACCGGAACCCGTCCACGTGCATCTGCTGCACCCAGTAGCGGAGGCTGTCCATAAGCAGCTTGAGCATTTGCGGATGGCGCACGTTGAGCGTGTTGCCGGTGCCGGTGTAATCCTGGTAGTAGCGCGGCTGTTCCTTGACCAGGCGGTAATAGGTGGCGTTGTCGATGCCGCGGAAGCTCAGCGTGGGGCCCAACTGGTTGCCTTCGGCGGTGTGATTGTAGACCACGTCGAGGATCACCTCGATACCGGCGCGATGCAGCGCCTTGACCATGGCTTTGAATTCGCCAATCTGCTCTCCGCCTTCGCCCGCCGCGCAGTAGCGCGCCTCCGGCGAGAAGAAGTTGATCGAGTTGTAGCCCCAATAATTCCGCAGGCCGAGATCGAGCAGATGCTTGTCGTCCACGAATTCGTGCACCGGCATCAGCTCGACCGCGGTGATGCCGAGCTTCTTCAGATAGTCGATGGCTACCGGGTGTGCCAGGCCGGCATAGGTGCCGCGCAGTTCCTGGGGAATCTCGGGATGCGTGGCGGTGAAGCCCTTGACGTGCAGTTCGTACACGATGGAATCGTGCAGCGGGGTCAGCGGCGGCCGGTCGTTTTCCCAATCGAAATGGGACGTGGTGACCACGCTCTTGGGAACGCCCCAACCGTCGTCGCCGGCGTCGCAGGAGAGGTCCGCGGCGGGGTCGCCCATGCGGTATCCGAAAACCGGCGCGTCCCAGTTCAACGCGCCCGCCAGCGCCGTGGCATAGGGATCAATCAGCAGTTTGGCGGGATTGAAGCGGTGGCCCTGTTCCGGCTGGTAGGGGCCATGGACCCGGTAACCGTACAGTTGGCCCAGCTTGATTCCGGGCAGGTACCCGTGCCAGACATATCCGGTACACTCCCGGAAGGGCACGGTTTCGGTCTCGGAGGAGTCGACCTCGTCGAAAAGACACAATTCCACCCCGGTGGCATTCTCCGAGTAGAGCGAGAAATTTACCCCAGTACCGTCCCAAGTGGCGCCTTGCGGGTAGGGTTTACCCGGCAATACAGTTCGTGGCATCTCGCACCCGCCACGCAGCAAGCGGTATACCAACCGCGGCCGGTGGGTTCTCCACTCGTTATGGTAAGCACACGGGGTTGGTTTTGCACGGGGGCGCAGGCTCGCGATGTATGATCATGCACCGCTTGGTTCAGATGGCAGGAGGGAGTTCCGGCTGTTATAGAGACGAAGGGCACCCACGAGGATTGGAGCCCCGTGGATGCCCGCGCGAGCAGTTTGTGAAAGAGACTCTAACGCGAGGTTCGGCGCTTCAGCCACCAGGCAAGCGGCGCCAAGCCGATTGCGAGCAGGGACAGGGACGCCGGCTCGGGGACGTCTTGGAACGTCACGCTGGCATTCATAATCACGCCGGTCACATCCCCGTTGCCGCCGAAGTATTCGGTGGGGGAGTTGAGTAGCGCGAATCCGGTATTGTTCACGATCAACGTCAGTATATTTACTCCCGTCAGGAAGCCGGTAGTGACGGTGCCCGACGTGTTGCCTGCAAATGTCCAAGGTTGATCGTTAGGGCCGCCGAAGCCATCCGAGAGAGCCATTGTTCCAGGGCCAGCCTGACTGCCGGGATGTCCGGGATTCAACATGTAGTCGGCCAGAACCCGGTCGTTCAGCTCCACGACGGCGCGGTCGTCCGCATGCAAGCCGCTGAAGGTTAACGAGACGTTGGTGGCGCCCGCCGGCACAAAGAAGGTAAGGTTGGCCATCCAGAATCCATCAAACCTGTTGGCCGTGCCGCCCGCAGCGTAAACCATGTTTGCCAGAATGCCGGCGTTGTTGGTGAGGCCAATGCCGCCATTGTTAAGCGCTATCGAGGGTGCGTTGATAGCTCCCGCACCGGTCACGAGCCAATTGGGCGCGTTGCTAAGGCAGGTGCTGACGTCAATCACGGTAGCAGAGGCAATAGCCAACGAAGCCACACCCAAGCACACGACGCGCAACGTGGTTTTGATTGCCAATCCGAGTGTTTTTGTCGTATTAACCTCCCACGCCCATTCTGCGCGAATTGGTTATGCGAGTCAAGGACCTTAAAATCCCGAGTGTACTAGCCGTAGAATTGTTCTACAGTACTGCCGTTGTTCTCGGGGTCATCGTGTCCGCGCCGGACGTCTGACCGACAACGCGGCGTCCTTGGGTGCCAGGAATGGCGTCCCCAGGGGGATTCGAACCCCCGTTACCGCCGTGAAAGGGCGATGTCCTAGGCCGGGCTAGACGATGGGGACTTGCTGCCGGGTGGAGATGAACAATTCTACTGTAACTGCCGGAGCGGCGGACCGTCAACTTGGCGCCGGGCCGGACGAGCCGGGCAGCGCAGATTTCAGCAAAACGGGGACCAGGTCCGGCGTCGGCGCAGTTGTGCCGGCGGACTGCAGGGAATTGGCCAGGGCGGCGATGGCCGCGGTGGAAGGGGGAGAGTGCTCGATTGCGCCGGTGTTTTGGCCGGCAGCCGCGGCGGGTAAAGTCTGGCCCCGGTCCAGGGCCATCGCGCGGATCCGCTCGACTATGCCGTACAGGTCGCGCGCGTGTGCGGCCAGCGTCTCTTTGACGGCGGCGCCATCGTCTCCATCGGCGGCGCTATGGGAGGCTGGCTGCGACGCCTCGCCGCCGGCGATTTCCAAGCCGGCTTCGATGGCCCGCGCGGCATCGACGGCCGCGGTCAGCGCCAGCACGCTGGTCTGAAAACCGATTTCATCGATTACCCGTAAGATGTCCGCAATCCTATTGCTGGAGCCGTTGTTATTCTTCATGGATTCAGCCTCCGGTTCAAACCTCCAGAGCGCAGGCGGTACCCGCCAGATGGTAGGCGGCATGAGACGCCCGGTCGCCGGGAGCGAGGCGCATCTTGACCGACATGACCTCCTCCTGCCACGTCGCCCTGACGACGATCCACTCGATGTTGCCGGCGTTTCTGGTTTTGAAATTCCGGCCGTAGACCACGGTGGGGATACTCAGACCCAGTGCACCGAGGTGTGGTTCGAGATCGGTCTTGACGTTGCCGATGATCATATTGGTCACTTCGGCGACGGCATCGAGGACATCCTCGTTGACGGACTCGAATTCGGACATCAGCATCTGGGAAGAGATGCGGCAGGCCATGAGGGGGGAGCAGGTCAAGCTTCCCGTCCCGGTCCACGGACCGGCCACGCCGATGAATGACACTATGCCGTCGTTGGTTTCCGGCGAGCTGGTTTCCACGCACCCCGGGCCACAATCGATTTCCACGCCGAGCATGGTGGAGAAAACATTGATGGTGGCTTCGCGGAGGGCCTTCACAATGGTATCGTGCATGTTCATAACGGCAGCGCGGGCTCGATCAGCCCGGTTAGCTTCTCCTTAATTTGATCGGCGGTGAACGGTTTGCGGACGTAGCCGGCGGCCCCCAGTCTTACCGCTTCGGCCACCTTGGTTTCGCCGCCTTCGGTGGTGATCATCACCACCGGGATATGGCGCCATTGAACGGAGGCCTTCATGGCAGCCAGAAACTGGAGGCCGTCCATTTTGGGCATGTTAATGTCCGAGAGCACCAAATCGATCTTCCGGCTCTTCAGCGCTTCCAGAGCCTCTTGCCCGTCACCCGCTTCCAGGATGTTATCGATCACCACGCCAGTCTGGCGCAAGACGCGCTGCAGGATTTTCCGGATCGCAGCGGAATCATCGACTACCAATATGTCCGACCCCATTAGACTCCTTACATCCTATTCATCGGAGCGAAGGCCGCGTTCCATTAGCTGGGAAACGGCCGCGAACAGTTTTTTTTTCGATCCAGCGGCGAGCGCGAGCGGTCCCCAAATTTTTCGGGCCAACGGCTAATGTTCTCCTCCCGCAGACCGATATGAAGACCAGGAGCCGGAAATTTGAGCCGACAACTGACCCAGACGGAAATCGACGCAGTCTTCGAAAACACGCAGGACCGCAAGCGGGAGTCCCCCGCCGTGAAGTTCGATTTTCGGCGTCCGGACCGGATCCCCAAGTCGCAGGTCCGGGCCATCCACCTGCTGCACGACACGTTCGTGCGCAACCTGGTGTCCAGCCTGTCGGCCTATCTGCGGTCCTACCTGACGGTCAACCTGGTGAGCGTGGAGCAGCTTTCCTATGCCGAGTTTCTGGATGGCTTGCCTTCTCCCACCTGCATGGTCTCGCTCGGCTTGAGCCCGTATGACGGCAGCGGCGTGCTGGAGCTGAATCCTTCGCTGGCCTTCCCCATACTGGAGATGCTGCTGGGCGGCAACGGGAAATCCTCCGCGGCCATCAAGCGCGATCTCACGGAAATCGAACAGAAGCTGCTCGACGGGCTGTTCCGCATCATCCTGCACGATTTGCGGGAAGCGTGGAAGGGCGTGACGCCGGTCGATTTCACCATCGAATCGATGGAAACGGAACCGCAGCTGCTGCATCTGCTGGCGGCCAACGAGGCCGTGGTCTCGAGCGCCGTCGAACTGCGCGTGGGCGAGACGGTGGGCATGATGAACATCGCCATGCCCTCGATCGTGGTTAAGATGATGCGCCAGAAGTTCGACCAGCAGTGGTCGGTGCGCAAAACCCATGCCAGCCCCGGCGAGCAGATGCGCTTACTGCGGCGGTTGCGCGAAGCCACGCTGACCGTTGAGGCGCGCCTGGACGGTCCATCGCTCAAGGTCCGGGATCTGCTGGGACTGAGGGAAGGCCACCTGCTCACCTTCGATTACCCGGTGGAGCGGCCGATCGAGCTGTTGGTGAACGGCTCCCCGAGATTCACCGGGCAGGTGGTAAGCACGGGGAAGAAGCGGGCCAGCCTGATCGAAAGAATCCGACCGGTCCCGGCTCACGGGAGCAGCAGCGAGGAGCCCGGGGGGGCCGGGGCCGCGGGCAAAGCCGGGCCGGCGGAGTAGAGGCCGAGCAAAGCGTCGAGGAAGGCGCGTCCCAGCGGCCGCCGATTGTTGCGCTCGAATTCGATGCGGCGCACGAATGCCAGCAGCCCCAGAACATCGGCGTCGCGCGTCTTGGACATGCCCAGGTGCTCGGTCTCCTCCCGCCGGAACCGGGCGACACCGTCCTGTACGGCGCTGTACAGCCGCGCCGCCGGCAGGTTGTCGGGGCGGCTCTCATAATATATGCCGCTCTCGAGCGTGCGATAGGTGCGGATCAGCGCGTCCAGCGCCTCGCGCACGTCGCTGTCCACGACTCTGGAGTCCTGCAGGGCGGAACGGGTGAGGATGCTGGCGAGGCAGACGAGAAGATCCTGGTTGTTCTGCAGCAGGTTTTCCGTGACTTGGATGTCCCGATTGGGGATTTCGCCTTCCGGCCGCGCCTGGGGCTGCTTGCGCGCCGCCTGGAGGAATTCGCAGTCCAGCGGGCAGTTGACCGTGACCTCGCGTTCGGTGCCGCAACAGATGCTGCAGATGTCGCCCCGCACTCCCGGACAGAAGCGCCGGGCGCGGCGGGTATGGCAAATGGCGCAATCCATGCCCATAGTATAGCTGTCAGCGACCGGCGATCAGCCCGGTAGCGGCTAGGCCGACCGTCTGTTCATAGGTGCGGTGGAAGAAGGCATCGGTCATGCCGGCGATGTAATCGCACACCACGCGATGGGCGGGCTCGGCGGCCGCCTGCTCGCGGTACGGCTGCGGCAGCCGATCGGAATGTTCCAGGAAAAAGTGAAACAGCTCTCCGATCCGGGCCATGGAGCGATGGCGATCCTCGCCCAAAGCGGAGGAAGCATACACGGTCCGATGCAGGAAGCGCTTCAGGTCGCGGCTGGTTTCGGCCGCCTCCGGAGTGAAAGCAGCCAGGCGGTACGGCGCCGCGCGTACTTCCTCCGCATCGCCGGCGCCGGTCTCGCGCGCGCGCCGGACGGTGCCTTCGAGCAGCCCCGAGACCAGCCGATCGATCAACTGTCTGAGAGCCTCGTGGAATCGCTGCCGTGCGGTGGCGGCCGGAAACTGCGCTTCCACGGCCTGGTAGATCTCGCGGTATTGCGGGACGCAGGCGGCCACATCCCCGGCCGCCAGCAACCCCGCGGAAAAGGCATCGTCCAGGTCGGCCGTGTTGTAGGCGATCTCGTCGGCCAGATCGATCAATTGCGCTTCGAGCGGGGGCCGGAGGCCGGGCAGATAGGCATCCAGCTCGGGCCGCTCGCCGGCCGCGAAATCGTGCGAATGCTTGACCATGCCCTCGCGGACTTCGAAGCTCAGGTTCAGCCCCGGGAAACGGGCATACGGCTGCTCGAAGCTCTCCACGATCCGCAGCGCGTGCACGTTGTGGTCGAACCCCTCGCCAAAAGGCGCCATCTGCCGGTTCAATTCCTCCTCGCCCGCGTGCGCGAAGGGCGGATGTCCGATATCGTGCGCCAGCGCCAGCGCTTCGGTCAAATCCTCGTCCAAACCGAGCGCACTGGCCATCGTGCGCGCGATTTGCGCCACCTCAATCGTATGGGTAAGGCGGTTCCGGAAATGGTCCGACAGCCCCGGCGTGAAAACCTGGGTCTTGGCTTCCAGCCGCCGGAAGGCGCGGGAATGGACCACCCGGTCGCGATCGCGCTGGAAGGCGTTGCGGTAGGGATGATCCGGCTCCGGCCAGGTTCTGCCCCGGCTTCGTTCCACGGGAAACCGCAGATGGGCCAACATGCCGAGCCGGCTTACTGCGGAGGCAGCTCGCCGTACATGCTGAGGGCGGCCTGCCCGGTGGCGCCTCTCTGGAATTTGATGGGATCGAGCAGCTTGCGCGCCTCGGCGGGGTTCGCCGTCACAAAGTAGCGCGCCAGGGCCAGCGTGGCCTGCTCCTTGGAAACGAAAACCGTAGGATGGGCCATCAGATCGCGCAGCACCTTCTCACCCTGCGCCCCGCGGCCATCGGCGAAATAGATTTGCGCCAGCGAGAGCTTGGCCAGCGAGGCGTAGCGCGCGTCGCCTTTCTCAGCCACCTGGAAAAAGTTCTTTTCGGCTTCTGCCAGCTTACCCGCGTCGGCCAGGATGGCCCCCAGGTAGTACTGTGCGATGGCCGCTTCGCTGCTGCCGGAGTATTTGGCGGCGAGGTCGGAGAACGCTTTGATGGCCGCCTGGTCCTTGGCCTGCTGCGTGGGGAAAATGGGGCTCCCGGTGGCGGATACGGTCGCCACCGGCGTTTCCTGGACGCGAATCGCCGCGGCCAGCACCTCCTGCCGCGCGGTCTGCTCGCGGCGCTGGTAAATCACATAGCCGACGATGAACAGAGCGACCACCAGGGCGATCGAACCGTAGCGGACGATCTCCTTGCGATGCTCTTCGAAAAACGTTACGGTCAGTCCGACTTCCTGGGCGAACTTGTCTGCTTTTAGCTCTTTGCGGGTGATTCTTGCCACGAAAACCTCAGATCATGCAGGAACTCATATCCTATCACGCCGCTCGCCGCTCCTGGTATCCTGATGACCTATGCACCCCCCGGCGTCGATCGCGGCGGCCCCCCGATGAGCTGCTGCCCGCAATTCGAGCGGCTGATAGACCGCGGCCTGGCGCGCCACGCGCAGCCGTATCAACTCACCAACGGAACCATCATCACCGAGATCGACACCGAATATTTCCTGGTGTTCGGAACCGAACGCCACCAGTTTGTGGGCCTCCACTACTGCCCTTTCTGCGGCCGCGTGCTGTCGCGGGAACTGTGGAACCTGGAGAAGAAGAAGTAGCAGGCCGCGGCGCGGCACCGAACCGGAGGCGAACCATGACGCTGCATGATCGCCTGCTGGCGCCGCTCGATCCGATCCAGGGCCACAGGCTCCCCGGCCGGATCGAGAACGGCGTGCGGCCCGCTGGCCAGTAAATCGTCCCGCTGGCCGATGTACACCTGGGTGCCGAACAGGCTGGTCTATCCAGCCCGAGGCGTTCAGAGAGCCATCGGGCCCATCGTGTGCGAGCACGACAGCGCCGAAAACGCCGGAGCTGTTTCCGTGCCCTTTCCATAGATTTGCGAGGGACACTTCAATTGCCTGCGACGCCTTAGGGCTGAGGGGGTGAAATGAACGGCGCAGGAGGCCCGGTGCTTTCGAAGGAGACGGAAATGTGCAGCGTGGCCGCCGACGTATTTTGAAACGGCGATGTATGCCCCAGCCTGCGGGCCCGGCAGCCAAAACACGGCGTGCTGACCCGGCGGTGGACGCCCCCAGCTCGGTTGCGGCGATGGTATACGCCATCGTTTCGGCACAAAGTCTGTGGATCGGGAAAGCTCGGCAAGCCCGTATCCAACCCCAGGACGATGGGGTACATCAGGGCCAATACCATTTGGGACAAGTGATATCGGCTGTTGCGCCTGGGGTAGGTCAGATGCGTGGCCAGGAAATGGCGGAGATGCAGCGCTCGCAGAAATTCATGGAAGAAGTAAACACCGCAATAATGCGTCAGACCCGCATGATTACAGGCGATTCTAACATTCCGAGGCGAATACGGCATTTTCACGAATTCCTAACCGATGGTTGGGAATTGGTGAAACTCTGCAACATGCACCCCAAGCCTGTCGACACAGCGTTTGGCAGCCTCTCGGGACGCCAGGATGCGCCGAATCCAAGTATTATATTGTGGCCCAGGAACGACAGGGATTCGGGCAGCGTCCATTGCACTTCGAAGGCCACGGGTTGGGTCTCTTCGTGGTCGTGAACGAGATCGCGAAATGTCCCCAGGTCAACCGGCGTATGTTCGTCGCCTGGATGGAGGACGCGGCGCCGGTCGGGCGACTCGACCGTCTGCTTCAGCATCAGCAGGAATCAAATGATGCTGCTCTTGCCCGCGCTGTTGTTTCCGAACAGTACGGTAATGGGCGCTAAACGGATTGCTCCTGTGTCGCGCCACGATTTGAAGCTCTTGATGCGCAAGTGCGTGAGCATTTGGGTCGTGCTATGGACTACGTTACCAAATGAATGGTTCTCGGAAGAAGCGGAAACGGACAATCCACTTCAGCGACGAGGCCGTGCGCTTCATCATCCGGCGCTACACGCGCGAGGCGGGGATGCGCAACCTGGAGCGGTTGATCGGCACCATCTGCCGCAAGCAGGCGCGGCGCATCGCCGAGGGCACGCGCGAGAAGACGGAGGTGACCGCGGAGCTGGTGGAGAAGGACCTGGACGCGCCGCGCTTCCGCACCGCCACGGAAGTGGCCGAGCGCACGCGGCGGCCGGGGGTGGCGGTGCGCCTGGCGTGGACGCCGGTGGGGGCGACGTGCTGTTCATCGAGGCGGGCAGGATGCCGGGCGGCAGCAGCGATATCCATATCCACGTGCCGGCGGGCGCCATCCCCAAGGACGGCCCCTCGGCGGGCATCACCATGGCGGCGGCGCTGCTCTCCATGCTGACCGACCGCCGCGTGCGGCAGAACCTGGCCATGACCGGCGAGATTACGCTGACCGGGCAGGTGTTGCCGGTAGGTGGCATCAAGGAAAAGGTGCTGGCGGCGAAGCGCAGCGGGGTGCGCGAGGTGATTCTGCCGTTCGAAACCGAAGTGAACGTGCGGGAGGATCTGAAGAGCGAACAGATCGGCGAGATGCAGGTCCACTACGTGAAGGAAATGGCGGAAGTGGAGGCGCTGGCGCTGGAGAAGAAGGAGGGGTAGGGGCGGTCCGTCTTCCTGGTGACCCGCGGCACAAGAGCCGCGTTGTGCCTATAATCAAATAGAACCGTGAACTGGGCAGCACTCCTCACTACAAGGAATCCTAATCGATGTCCACACTAGAGGTCTCGCCGGACGAGCCTTTGTCCGGCCAATCGGGTCATTCGGTCGTAAACGATTTCAGCATTCAGGTCGCCACCGTCAACGGATCGGGCAGCCAGACCGCCAATTCGGTGCTGATGCGCGCCATTTTCCAGATGGGCGTTCCGGTCTCGGGGAAGAACATGTTCCCCTCGAATATCGCCGGGCTGCCGACGTGGTTCACCATCCGCGCCAGCCGGCACGGATACATCGGGCGCCGCAAGGAGATCGATTTCCTGGTGGCCATGAACCCGGAAACGGCGCGCGAAGACGTCATGAACCTGGAGAGCGGCGCCGCGGTGGTGTATGACGAGCCGTTGAAGCTCAGCGAACTGCGCAGCGACGTGTATTTCTATCCCGTCCCGTTCGACAAGCTGGTGGCGCCGGTGTGTCCCGAGGCCAAGCTGCGCAAGCTGGTGCGGAACATGATCTACGACGGCGTGGTGGCGCAGTTGCTCGCCGTCGAGATGGACGAGGTCCACAAGGCGCTGGTGAAGCAGTTCGGCAAGCGCAAGGCGAAGGCGGCCGAACTGAACTGGGGCGCCTGCAAAGCGGGTTTCGACTATGCCGCCAGGAGCTTCACCAAGAGCGATCCCTACCGCGTGGCGCGCATGAACGCAACCGCGGGCAAGATCATCGTCGACGGCAATTCGGCCTGCGCGCTGGGGGCCATGTTCGCGGGCGTCACGGTGGTGACGTGGTATCCCATCACGCCCTCGTCGTCGCTGGTGGAATCGCTCATCGGCTATATGAAGCGGTTCCGTCACGATCCGGAAACGGGCAAGGCCACGTACGCCATCGTGCAGGCGGAGGACGAGCTCGCCTCCATCGGCATGGCGCTGGGCGCCGGCTGGGCGGGCGCGCGCTCCATGACCGCTACGGCCGGTCCGGGCATCTCGCTCATGTCGGAGTTTGTGGGCCTGGGCTACTACGCGGAGATTCCCGCCGTGATTTTCAACGTGGAGCGCGTGGGGCCCTCCACCGGGCTGCCCACCAGGACGCAGCAGGGCGACCTGCTTTCCACCGCGCTGCTCTCGCACGGCGATACCAAACACCCCATGTTCTTTCCGTCGTCGTGCGAAGAATGTTTTTCCATGGCCATCGACGCCTTCGACTTCGCCGAGCGCTTCCAGACCCCGGTTTTCGTGATGACCGATCTCGACCTGGGGATGAACAACTGGATGGCCGATCCCTTCCCCTACCCGGAGAAGCCCATACGGCGGGGCAAGGTGCTGACCGCCGAAGACCTGGACAAGATCGGCGGCTTTGCGCGCTATAAAGATGTAGACGGCGATGGCGTCGGCTACCGCACGCTGCCGGGGACCAACCACCCCGCCGCTTCTTACTTCACGCGCGGCAGCGGCCACAACGAGAAGGCGCAGTACACCGAGCGCGAGGACGATTACATCCACAACATGGACCGCCTGGCGCACAAGTTCGAAGCCATGCGCCGTCACGTGCCCGAGCCGGTGGTGCGCATGGCGGAGAAGGCCCGGATCGGCTTCGTGGCGCTCGGCACTTCGGATTACGCCGTGCGCGAAAGCTGCGATCAACTGAAGAGCGAGTACGATATCGACGCCAGCTACCTGCGCCTCCGGGCGTATCCCTTCACCGATCGTTTACAGGACTTCATCCGCCGCCACGAGCGGGTGTACGTGGTGGACCAGAACCGCGACGCCCAGTTGCTGGGCCTGATGCGGCTGGAATTCGACGCGGACCTGATCGCGAGGCTGCGCAGCTTGCGGTACTACGGCGGCCTGCCGCTCGATGCGCGCACGGTCACCGACGAAGTGCTCAAACAGGAGGGCAAATGAGCTCCACGGTAACGCCGCCACCCCGGAAAATGAATCGCCTCGGGCTGGAGGTGCTGCAATACAAGGGAAGCAAGACCACGCTGTGCGCCGGCTGCGGCCACAATTCCGTTTCCGAGCGCATTGTCGAGTGCTTCTACGAGCTGGGCGTGAATCCGTATACGGTCGCCAAGTTCTCGGGGATCGGCTGCTCGTCGAAATCGCCCGCCTACTTCCTGGGCCTGTCGCACGGGTTCAACAGCGTGCACGGCCGCATGCCGTCCATTGCCACCGGCGCTTTGCTGGCCAACGCCACGCTGCTGGGCATCGGCGTCACCGGCGACGGCGACACGGCCTCCATCGGCATCGGCCAGTTCATGCACCTGGTGCGCCGCAATCTGCCCATGATTTACGTCATCGAAAACAATGGCGTCTATGGCCTCACGAAGGGCCAGTTCTCGGCGACCGCCGATGTCGGCTCGACGCTCAAGACCGGGGTGCATAACGAGCTGCCGCCGTTCGACTGCTGCGCGCTGGCTTTGAAATGGGGCGCCACCTTCGTGGCCCGCTCCTTCAGCGGCGACAAGAGGCAGCTTCAAGCCATCCTCAAAGCGGCCATCGCGCACCACGGTCTCTCGGTCATCGACGTGATTTCGCCCTGCGTCACCTTCAACGACCACGAGGGCTCCACCAAGAGTTACGCCTACATGAAGGAGCACGAAGAGGTCCTCCAGGAGCTGGATTTTGTGCCGGCTTTCGAAGACATCACGGTCGAGATTCCCGAGGGCGAGGTGCTGGACGTGCAGATGCACGACGGGTCGCACCTGCGCATCCGCAAACTGCACCGCGATTTCAATCCGACGGACCGGCTGGCGACTCTGGCGGCGCTGGAAGACGCGGAAGCGAAGGAGGAAGTCCTGACCGGCGTGCTCTATGTGAACACCTCCAAGCCTACCTTTCTGGAGCTGCTCAACCTGGGCGATGCGCCTATCGCCACGCTTCCGGAATCCAAGGTCCGGCCTCCCAAAGCGGCGCTCGACGAAGCCATGGATGAGCTGCGTTGAACCTCGCCCGTCACCGCTGATTCGCTTTGAGCACCTTCTTGCGCAGGCGGATGGAGAGCGGCGTCACTTCCACGTATTCGTCGTCGCGGATGAATTCGATGGCCTGCTCCAGGTTCAAAAGGCGCGGCGGCACCAGGCGGATAGCTTCGTCGGCGGTGGAAGCGCGCATGTTGGTGAGCTTCTTCTCCTTGACGATGTTCACGTCCAGGTCGGCGTCGCGGGCGTTCTCGCCGACGATCATGCCTCCGTAGACCTCGGTGCCCGGGGCCACGAAGATTTCGCCGCGTTCCTGAAGGTTGAACGTGGCGTAGCCGGTGACGCGGCCGGCGCGGTCCGCCACCAGCGATCCGGTGGGGCGCGTGGCGATCTCGCCCTGCCACTCGATATAGCCGTGAAACAGCGCGTTCATGATGGCGGTGCCGCGCGTGTCGGTCAGGATCTCGCTGCGCAGGCCGATCAGCCCGCGCGACGGCACGTGGAACTCCAGGCGCACGCGTCCCGAGCCGTGGTTGACCATCTTGATCATCTTGCCCTTGCGCTGGCCCAGTTTTTCGATCACCACGCCGAGAAAACTCTCCGGGCAGTCGATGGTCAGATGCTCCACCGGCTCGTGTAGTTTGTGGTCGATGGTGCGCGTGAGGATCTCGGGTTTGCCGACCATCAGCTCATAGCCCTCGCGGCGCATCATCTCGATCAGGATCGCCAGTTGCAGCTCGCCGCGGCCCATCACCTTGAAGGTGTCGTGGCCCAGCTCCTCGACGCGAATCGATACGTTGGTGAGCAGCTCCTTGTCGAGCCGCTCGCGCAGGTTGCGCGACGTTACCCACTGCCCCTCGCGGCCGGCGAATGGCGATGTGTTGATGGTGAACGCCATGGCGATGGTGGGCTCGTCGATCTGGATCATGGGCAGCGGCTGGGGCGTCTCCGCGCTGGTGACCGTCTCCCCGATGGTGATGCCCTCCACCCCCGCGATGGCCAGCATGTCGCCCGGCCGGCCGATGGTCTCATCCACGCGCTTCAAGCCTTCGAACGAATAGAGCTTGGTGATGCGCGTGTTGTGCATCGAGCCGTCGCGCTTGGCGATGGCCACCGTGTCGCCGTACTTCAAAGTGCCGTTGAACACCCGGCCGATCCCCAGGCGGCCCAGGTAATCGCTGTAATCCAGGTTGGCGATGATCATCTGCAGCACGCCCTCGGCATCGCCCACCGGCGCGGGAATGTGCTCCAGGATGGCGTCGAACAGCGGACGCAGGTCGCCCGAAGGATCGTCGAGCGAGCGCTTGGCCACGCCGGTCTTCGACACCGTGTAGAGCACCGGAAAATCGAGCTGGTCCTCGGTGGCGTCGAGATCGATGAACAAGTCGTAGATCTCGTCGAGAACCTCCGGCACGCGCGCATCCGGCCGGTCGATCTTATTGATCACCACGATGGGCGGAAGATGGGCCTCCAGCGCTTTCGAAAGCACGTAGCGGGTTTGCGGCAGCGGGCCCTCGCTGGCATCCACCAGCAGCATGACGCCATCGACGATCTTGAGCGCGCGCTCCACTTCGCCGCCGAAATCGCTGTGGCCGGGCGTGTCCACGATGTTGATTTTGATGCCGTGGTAGCGCACCCCCGTGATCTTGGCCAGGATGGTGATGCCGCGCTCGCGTTCCAGCGCGTTGGAATCCATCACGCGGTCCACGTGCTCCTCGTGCGTGCCGAAGATGCCGCTCTGGTTGAGCATGGCGTCCACCAGCGTGGTTTTGCCATGGTCCACATGGGCGATGATGGCGATATTGCGAATGCCGGTATGGCTGCTTTTCATGGGTTCGGTGCAATCGGATTGCGCTGCCGGGAAGCGCCGCGCAGCCCAAGGTTGCTCGCCGCTTAAGAGGTCCGTAGCCCAAATTTTAACACGGGGAGCGGGGCGGCCACTTTGCGCAACTACCGGTGGAGGTCTACGGCAGGTACTGGCGGACGAAGTCGAGGTATCCTTTGCGGCCCCCCTGCCGGGACCAGCGTGGAACCGACTTCTGAATCTCGCGCAGCGACTTGACGAGCGCATGCAGCCGGCGAGATCGGTGAGGTCTCGCGCTCAGGGTTCGCCAGCGCCTCGAGGGAGTCCGTTAGCCCTCTCCAGTATTTCACCGTTGTTACGGGCTTGCAGGGCTCGATCACACCGGCGGCCGACGGTGCCGTCCCCGAGCCGGCAACGTTGCTTCCCACGGCGGCGGCGATCCTTGCGGGACTTGCTACGTCAGTCGCGACTCGCACCGGGACGAACCGGCCATCCGCGTGCCTGGGATTGGCTCGGCAATTCCCAAGCGACGCCCGGGCTTTTCCCCGGCGGAGCAGGGGTGTAGAATTCTTCCAGGAGGAATGATGCGCTTTTTTGTGCTTGCCCTCTTCCTCGGCGCCCCGCTGTTTGCGCAGACGCCGCCTCCGCCGGATCGGACCCCGAAGCCGGAAACGCCCGCCGCCCCGCCACCGCCCGGCACCGCGGACGCCGTGCAGCAACCCGAGATAACGCCGCTTCCGCCGGAGTTGAACCTGCGGTTTCCGAATCTGCAGAATGCTCTGAAGAACTCGCAAAAGGGCTGGGACCGCTATTTCGCTCTCCCGCCCGCCAAGGCCGCGGTGCAGGAAAAAAGCGCCTTGGCTCCGGGACAGCCCTGCGCCATCCCGCTGGTGAACGTGCTGCGCTCGGTCCCTCACGATCGCATGCTGATTCCGGCCGTTCCTTCCGCTCGCAGTACGACGCCCGAAGTACGCCTGCCCGCCCCTTCCTGCGATGATGTGAAGCGATGACTACTCGCATCTGCCTGTCACTGCTGCTGGCGCTCGCCCTCGTGTCCTGTGCGGCCAAAGACCAGGGCAAACGCTACGACATGCAGGGCCGGATCC
Source organism: Terriglobia bacterium (assembly GCA_020073615.1). Classification (GTDB taxonomy): domain Bacteria; phylum Acidobacteriota; class Terriglobia; order Bryobacterales; family Bryobacteraceae; genus JADGNR01. The sequence goes on along the minus strand of JAIQEX010000020.1, from coordinate 37,751 downwards.
TGGCGCTCGACCCGGCCGCGAAGACCGCCACCATCGATGCCGGCAAAATCGGCGACTGGATGGACGCCATGACCATGGAGTATCCCGTCAAGCCCGACAGCGAATTCGCCAAGCTCCATGTTGGCGACAGCATCGAAGCGTCCGTCGTCGTCAACGGCGATAAGTATTACGTCACCGGCGTGAGGGTCGTGGCCAAGCGGTAGGTCTACCCCACTCCCGCGGACGCTTGTGCCGCCGTTTTCATCCGGCGGATCTCCTCCACTTGCGCCGCAAAGTGCTCGGCCTGCGGGGGCCGTAGCGAACCTCCGATGGCCAAGCCTTCGGTGGCCAGGCGTTCCGCTTCCTCAAACTGCCGCTGACGAGCCAGCGCAAACGCCGCACTCATTCGGGTATAGACCCGCCGCGGGTCGTTCGCGCGGTAAACCAGGTCGGCAATGGCCACCGTCTCGCGGAACAGGGGCAGCGCGCGCACCGGCTCGCCGCCCGATTCGTAAACCTGGGCCAGCGTCTCGGCCGCGCTGAGGTAGGGCTCACTGGTCTTCCCATTGTGCACCTCTTCGAAAGCGAGCAGCTCCTGCGCCGTCAGAATGGCAGCGTCGCGCGAGCCGCGGCTGCGCTCGAACTCGATGCTCATACGAAGGGCGTCCTCCAGCATCCCACTGTCCGCGCCGCGGGCGGCAACCAGCAGATCGCGGAATCGCTGGATCGCCGGGGCCACCGCGTCCCGGCGGTCCGGCTGCGACATCAGCATCCCCGCGTAGCTCTGCGCCACGGTGGCCAGAAGCTGCGGGCTGTCCGGCGCCCAGCCCTCGACCACGGCGAACAATCGCTGATAGAGCTGTTCGGCCTGATCGTGCGCCTTGTCGCGGGAGAGGGCCGCCACAATCGACGGCACGCGCCACACAACCTGCTCCCGGTCGAACGCCCCAGTAGCAGCGTCCAGCGCCGCCAGGGCCAGGCTGAAGGCCTCATCGACCTTTTGTCCGTTGGCTGCCGAGTCCGCTCTTTCCAGGTCGCTGCCGATCGAGACCCGCTCTGGTGGCACCACCAGTGCGGCTCGCTGCTTCTCCATTGCCGCGCGATGATACTCGTCGGCCTGCGCTGCATCTCCCGCGTTGCGCGCCGCATTGGCGAGAGTGAACAGAACATTGGATTCCAGCACCGGCGCCAGGTCCGGATGGTTCGCCAGGTATTCCTTCAGAATGCCGATCGCCTCCGCGCTTCGTTTGGTCGTGACAAGGTGGTTGGCAAAACTCGTGAGCACCTGATTGGCGCTCCATTCCTCGCTATGCGCGGATTCGGCAACCAGCGTCCGATAAACCTGGTCGGCCGCCTGGGGCTGATCCGACTGGGCCAGCATTCGGGCCAGGTTCAGGCGCTGCCAGACCGTCTGCTCGCGGGCGCCGGATACATCGGACGCTTCCCAAATGGCGATTGCCTGTTGCAGGGCCGCCACCGCCTCACCGTATCGTCCTTCCCTCCAATAGAGATCCGCCAGGGACTGCAGGGGATCGGTCGCTTGCAACGGATCGGCGGCCGGCCGGTCCGCCAGCTTCCGGTACAGCGCGATGGCCTGGTCGATCTCCCCCTGGTTGGCGTAAAACGCGGCGAGAGCCGCATCGTCATCCTGGATCAGCGCGCGCATTTTCGCGCGGACCGCTGCGGCGGCCTCCGGCCGCCCGAGTTGCTGGTAGAGATCGGCCAGCCGCTGATACGCGTAGCTATTGTTTGGACCCATGCGCATATGCGTTGGCAGCCTGCCATTGAACACAACAAGTAGCGCGCCAGACCCTTGGCTGCCCGCTGCCGCCGCGGCCGCCGGCGGCGCGGTCTCCACGGCCGCGGCGGCTTTCTCCAGGTAACCCACGGCCTTCAGCAGGTTCCGGTCCTGCTGCGCGAAATCCGCCAGCGTGTTGAGCAGCAGGAGGCGCGCCGGATGCGCATCGCCCAGCCTGCCGGCGCGCGCCAGCGCCTCCTCGGCAACGGCGCTCGCCTGCGCCGTCATTCCCGCATTCTGATAGAACTGCGCCACCTGTTGCGCCCAGAAGCCGAACTGCGGCGCCGCGGCGGGCACGCGTTCCAAAAGATCGCGCGCCTCCTGCCGCCGGGCGGCGGCTTCCGAAAAGCGGCCGTCGTTGCGGGCCTGCCAGTAGCGCTGAATGGCGGCGCTCATCGGGTCCGGCTGCGCCTGCGCCGCAGCCGTCAGAAAAACAAACAGGCAAACAATCGCGCGCGGCATGTGATTGTAGACTCCATGAGCGGCCTTCCAGTTCCCGCCGCACCCAACACCGCTCCGTCAGCAAGCGGTCTGTCGGACACCACGCAGGCACGCGTCATGCCATGGCGTAACACGTCTCCACTGAACGGGGACGGACCCTGCGGCTGTGTTTACCAGGCACTGATGTGGAGCACTCGACACACGTCCCGCTACTTCTTCCGGGCCGCCGTCTTTTCCGCGCCCGCTTTCAGCAGCTTGTCCAGCTCCGCGCGCACATTGGCATTCGCATCCTTGAAGAAACTGTCCTCGCCCGGGAAATCCCCGCGGATGACGCCGCGCCGGTCCAGAAACACCATGTGCGGCACGTAGAGAGGCCGCGGGTCCAGGATCGAGTGCTGCAAATACGACATCACCGCCAGGCGATTGTTCCAACCCACCGGGAACGGCGGCTGAAACCGCGCGATGAATTCCGGCACCAGCCGCTCGGCATTATCGTTGAACGCGCATTCCAATACCCGCACCCCGCGCGGCGCATATTCTTGCGCAATAGGCTTGAGGATTGCCGTCAACTCCTGGCAGTGCGGGCAGCCGGTGTCGATGAAGACCAGAGCCACGATCTTGCCGCGATACTGGCTGAGTGCGAGCGGCGCCGGAGTGGGTGCGCCCACGCGCAGAATGGAAAACGCCGGTGAAGGCCGGTCCGGCTCGGCCGCGGCCATGGTGGACGCCAGCATCATAGAAGACAGGGCGACTGCCGCGGTCCGCATACTCAAACCCCTATACTACAAGTTCCGCCCGCTTTCATGGATGGCTTCGACCCTCTCTTCCGCAATCCGCACTGGCAAACCATCGCCGGCCATCTCTGGAAGCGCAACGGCGAGGAAGCGCGGTTCCCCATCGCGCGCCGCTTCTGCCGCACCGAGGCCGATGTCCAGGTGCTGGTGGAATCGCAGCGCCCCGCCGCCGAAGCTGCGGGCGAGATCGTCATGGTCCACGGGCTGGAGGGCGCCGGCGATTCCAGTTACATGCGCGGCCTCAGCGGCGCCGCTCTGCGGGCGGGATTCGCCGCCCACCGCTTTCACATGCGCACCTGCGGCGGCACGGAGCGGCTGTGCCCCACGCTCTACCATGCCGGACTCACCAGCGACCTTCTCGCCGTGCTGCGCCTGCTTCGCGGCGAGCGGCGCGCGCCGGTGTTTCTGGTGGGCTTCTCGGTGGGCGGCAACGTGGTTCTCAAACTCGCCGGAGAGCTGGGCGAATCGGCCCGCGCGCTGTTCCGCGGCGTCTGTGGGGTCTCCACGCCGCTCGACCTGGCCGCCTGCGCGCGCCGCATCGCCCAGCCCGACAACCGCCTCTACGAGCGCCGCTTCGTGCGCCGCATGCGCGCGCGCTTGTGCGCTACCGGCCGTTACACGAAGCGGGATTTCGCCGGCCTGCGCTCCGTCATGGATATCGACGACCGCTTCACCGCGCCGTCCTTCGCCTTCGGCAACGCCGAAAACTACTACCGGACGCAGTCCGCCCTGCAGTTCCTGGGCGGCATTCGCGTGCCCGCGCTGCTGATTCAGGCGCAGGACGATACCTTCGTGCCCTTCGCGATTTTCGGGTCCGAGGCTCTGCGCGCGAATCCCCGGATCGAGCTGCTAGCGACCCGTTGCGGCGGCCACCTGGGGTTCATCGGCCGCCGGCCTCACCGCTTCTGGGCGGATGAGGCGATAATGGAATGGATCGTCCACCATGGCGGGAAAGATACAGTTCGTTCGTCTGGGGCTTAAATGACCACCTCGCACGCGTCGTTCTGGGAAGCGATTACCGGCGCCGTCCAATCGCTTCGCGGCAGTAAGCTGCGCAGTTTCCTCACCCTGCTGGGCATCATCCTCGCTACCACCACCCTCATCGCCGTGATGTCCGTGATCTCCGGCATGAACTCCTACATCGCCGACAAGGTGTCGGATATGGGCGCCGACGGCTACGCGGTGCAGCGCGAGCCCATGGCGGAGTTCGACGTCAAGAAGCTCCTCGAGGCCCTGCGGCGCAATCCGCAGTTGAACAAGGAGGAGTTCGCATTCCTGCGTGCGCGAGCGAAGCTCACTCGCGAAATCGGCATGTCCACCGGCCGCGGCGTTTCCGTGCACTTCGGCAAGGAGACCATCAAGAGCGTCGAGTTACAGGGCGCCTCCCCGAATATCGCCTTGATCAATAACTACGAGGCCGTCGACGGGCGCTTCCTGTCGGACACCGAGAACGATCGCCGCCTGAACGCCGCGTTCATCGGCAAAGATATCAAGGACCAGCTTTTTCCCAACTCCAGCCCCGTGGGACAGTCCCTCAGCGTGCAGGGCATTCCCTTCGACATTGTGGGCGTGGCCAAGGCCAAAGGCTCGGTCTTCGGGCAGTCGCAGGATAAGTTCGTCATCATTCCCGTCGAGACCTACTTCAAGATCTGGGGGTCGCGCGGGGGCATGGGCTATGCGGCGCTGGCGGTGGATCACGACCATCTCACGCAAGCGCAGGAAGAGGCCCGCATGCTGCTGCGCGTTTACCGCCATCTGGGCCCCAAGGCCGAGGACACTTTCGCCATCCTGACCTCCGGCTCGCTGCTGGATTTCTGGAACCAGTTGACCGGCGCCATCGCGGCCACGGCGGTGGCGGTGGTATCGGTGTTCATGGTCGTGGGCGGCGTCGTCATCATGAACATCATGCTCGCGGTAGTGACCGAGCGTACCCACGAAATCGGGATTCGCAAGTCCGTGGGTGCGCGCAATCGGGACATCCTCAACCAGTTTTTGGTGGAGTCCTCGCTGCTCGCCGCCATTGGCGGGCTGATCGGCGTGACCGTGGCATGGTTTGTGGCGGTTATGGTTCGCACCCTTACGCCGGTGCCGACCTCCGTCCCGATCGCCGCGGTCGTGGTGGCGGTGTCGCTGTCGGCCGTGGTGGGCCTGTTCTTCGGCATCTACCCGGCACAGCGCGCCGCGAGGTTAGACCCCATTGAAGCGCTGAGGGCGGAGAAATGACCTTAGCTTCGTTGAATGCCGGTATCCGGCTGGCGCTCGTCACCACGCGCGAGCACAAGATGCGCTCGTTCCTGACCGTGCTGGGAGTAATTATCGGCACCGGCGCGGTAATCGGCGTCGGCTCCATTATCGCCGGCCTGGATGGCGCCATCACCGGCATGCTGCGCAGCTTCGGCCCGAACACCATCATCGTCTTGAAAGGGCCCGTCATGGCGGACTGGACACCCGAGATCCTGCGCCGCAAGGCGCTCACGCTGGAAAATGCGCGCGCCGTTCAGGAGCGCTGCCCTTCGGTCCAGCATGTCAGCCCCTACATCCTGAATATGGTCATGTCCGTCTACGACATTCACAAGGCGCGCTACAAGGGAAACGACCTCTATAACGTCGATCTCGGCGGCACCGAGGAGGGCTACGCCGCCGGCGGCACTACCATGAAGGCCGGCCGCTTCTTCACCGATTCCGAGAGCGCCCATCACATGCCGGTCGCGGTCATCGGCGAGGACGTGCAGAGGCAGTTGCTGGAGAGTGCCGACCCCATCGGGAAGTGGATCCAGGTGGACGGTCACTCTCTCGAGGTGATCGGCGTGATGGATCGCCCCGCCGCTTCCATGCCCGGCCAGAAGGATTTGCGCGTGCTCGTCCCGTACTTCACCATGCGCAAACTGTATCCCAACTTGAAGGAGCATATGCTGGTGGTCATCGCCTACCCCGGCATGGTGGATCAGGCGCAGGACGAGATCCGCGCCGTGTTGCGCCTCGAGCGCCGCGTGCCGTTTAATGCGCCCGACAACTTCTCCATCTCCACTTCCGAGTCGATGATCGAACGATTCCGCCAGGTGACTTCAACGGTGGCGCTGGTGATGGTGATCCTCAGCTCGATCGGCCTCCTGGTGGGCGGCATCGGCGTCATGAATATCATGCTGATGAGCGTCACCGAACGCACCCGCGAAATCGGCATCCGCAAGGCCGTGGGCGCACGTAAAGGCGATATCATCCTGCAGTTCCTCACTGAAGCCGTGGTGCTGACGGCGCTGGGCGGCATCATCGGCCTCCTGCTCGGATGGTCCATCTCGCGCGCCGCCGGCTTGATTTTTCCCAATCTGCCGACGGCCGTACCGCTGTGGGCCGCCGTTTCCGGAGTCATGGTGTCCGTGTGCGTGGGCCTCTTCTTCGGTATCTGGCCCGCGGGCCGCGCCGCGCGCCTCGATCCCGTCGTGGCCCTGCGCTACGAATAATCGATCAGCGCACCGCTACCGTCACGCCGGCAGCGCTGGTCACGCCGCCAATGGTGATATCCACCGATACCGCACTGCCCGGAGTAACGCCCTGGGGTATCGTGACGTTGACCTGTAGCGCGCCCACGATCAGGCCCGGCGCCACGCCGGCATATATCACCGGCGCCGGCAGACCGCCGACTCGCGCCGTGGCGGCGATCTGGCTGGCGGATAGCCGCGGAGCCAGCGTCCCTTCCGTGACTCCCGGTATCACGCCCCCGCCAGTTGCAAAGATCTGAATGGTCGAGCCGCGTGCCGCCGGATTGGCCGCCGAATTCACCGTGCTGTCCTGGTTCAGAATCGCCCCCGGACCCTTCCCCTGCTCATTCAGCGTGAATATCCCGGGAGCCGTTCCCACCACCGGAATGGTGATCGGGTTGGAGACCGTCCCCAGAAACGAAACCTGCACCTGTGTGCTCGCTTTTCCCTGAACCGCAAAGGGCACCACCGCGCTCACCTGGCCGGCGAGGGCGCCGATCATTGGGGCCGCCACACCGTCGAACAGCACGCTCGTGCCGCCCGCAATCCGCCCGACCACGCCCGACGCGCTCACTGTGGGCTGTTGCAGCACGATCGGTCCCAGGTTGCTTCCGAATATCGTGATGACTTCTCCCGGCGCTACGCCGCCTCCCGTGAAGCTGGCCGCATTGAGAATTCCCTGCGACGGAAACAACGGCTGCGGAAGCGAGATCCCGGCGGAGGGAGCCGTCACCGCCGCCCACCACGTGCCGAACCTGCCGTTCCTTCCCTGCGGCGGCGCGGCGGCGTATTCCTGAATCGTCCAGAAAGTGAGATCGTCCGCCGGGTCGACCATCGTGGTGCTATAGTCGCCCCAGCGATTGCTCCCCGATTGCCGGCCGGTCACGACATAGGGAGCCTCGCCGGCTTTGACCATCACCTCCGGCTCCAGCGTGTTCGGCGCATCGGAGGCCAGGCGGAAAGAAAACTCGGCGCTCGGGTAGTCGTTCGCGCTGAAGCGGTTGTACCCGATCAGCACGTCGTTGTTCTTGTTCACGGCGATCGAGGGGTAGGCGTAAAAGTTGGTGCTGCTGGAATCGTCGATGCGGCCCCGCTGGAGAATTCCGGCCGTCGCCGGGTTCATTTGAAACCATTGCACCGCCGCGCGCGTGGGCCCTGTCAGGGGAAGAAAAATCGTGTGGCTGCACCAGATTGTGCCGCCGCGCAACACACAGTTCTGCAAGCGGCTGTCGCCGGTGTCGATCCTGGCCGTCGTGCCCAATTGCGGTGCGAAATCAAGCGGAGCGCCGGTCGAATCGGTGGGGCCGCTGTCGGACCATGGATCGTTGATCGTGATTGTGCCGCCGTTGCCACCGCTGAACGATTCCGCGCCCACCGCACCGGTGATTTTGCTGATCCGGATGGTGCCGGCTCCATCGGCGAACCCTACGTCCCCCGCAAATGCCTGCACCAGGTAGAGCGTGTTCGGCAGGCCATCGAAATCCCTGGCCGGAATGAACTCGCCCTGATCGTCGGGGAACACTTTGAACGGATCCTGCCCGCCTTGGTAGAGCGCGGACTTATCGAAAACATATAGGTTGGTGGACTGGTAATCGCCACGGCCTCGGACCTGGAACAGGTTCAGCGAGACCACCACCCAATTTCCGTTAAAGCCCAACACCGGATAATCTCCCCAAACCGCCGACGTGGAAGGCGTGCCGGTCGCGTTTACGTTGATCATGAACTGGTCCCAGTTGCCCCCCGGATCGTCGGTCCGGGATACGCCGACCAGTAACGCCGATGCTTGGCTTTGGCCGTTCACCGCCGCCGATGCGATCCAACGCTGGCTGGCCGCGTCGTAGTAGATGCGGGGATCGAAGGTGTCGGTAAACGTCCCGAGCGCCGACCAGAAACTGTTGAGGTCGATCGGATAGTTCTCTCTCGTAGCGCCGCTGCGATCTTGAATCAGCACCTGCGTATTCAGCATCGTCACTACATACTGCGGGCTGACGGCGCCATCGGTATCCGGCGGAATGGCCGTGAAATTGTCCGCCAATCCCTGAAAACCGCTCACATTCGGCGTCACACTGGCGGCGGTCGCCGAGGGACTTTCCGCCGCGTGGGAAGTAACCGTGGCGGCTACTCGATTCGCCGGCCGCGTGACGCGTTGCGGCTTGTGCACTTCCATCCGTGCCCGCGCCGCTGGGGGCCGGCTTGCCGCATCCCTCGCCACGGCGTCCATGTTCACGGCGGCCCGCGCGTCGAATCGCCCGCGCACCTGGCCAAAAGCGGGCATCGCGATCAGCGCGAGGATTACCGCTCCCAGAATTTTTCCCTTCATCGCGGCCCCCTCCCGGCTCTGGCATACTGAAGTTCTATTTCCATGTCCCCCCCGGATTCCTTGATGTCGCGCGCCGCCCGTTGGCTGACGTTCGGCTCCGCCGCTTCCATCATGTTCTCCATCGCGGTCTCCCAGATCCTGTTGGGCCTCGCGCTCGCTGCCCTTTTTTTTTCCGGCGACCCACTGCGCCTGCCGCGCATCAAGCTGCCTCTCGCGCTGTTCATACTCGGGACTCTGCTCTCCTGGGCGTTCTCTCCGGCCCCCCTCATGGTGGGCTATCCACAGGTACGCAAGTTTCTCGTTTTCTCTGAACTACTGATTGTCTTCTCCACGCTGCGGGACATCATGGTCGTCCGGTGGCTGTTTCTCACGTGGGCCGGAATCGGCAGCATCAGCGCCGTCCGTGGGTTCGTGCAGTTCGCCGCCAAAATTCACCAGGCTCATCAGTCGGGCGTCCACGGCTTGGGCCGCGACTTCTATAACTACTACGTATCCGAGCGCATAACAGGTTTCACCAGTCATTGGAATACCTATTCCGCCGAGGAGATGTTCGCCCTGATCATGCTCGGCGCATTTCTGTTTTTCGCGCCCGGCGCGCGCAAGAGGTCGTGGGTTTGGATTCTTTCCGCCGTGCTCATGTCTTTCGCGGTGCTGCTGGGCGAGACGCGCGCCATTTGGCTATGCACGGCGGGGGCCGGTCTTTATCTTGTCTGGTTTTGGAAGCGGCGGCTGGTGCTCCTCGTGCCGGTGGTGGTGGTCCTGGCGTTCGTGGTGTCTCCTCCCGCCATTCGTGAGCGCTTTACCTCCATCCTTCAGCCGCGTGAGGTCGATTCCAATCGGTTCCGCATTGTGTCCTGGCGCACCGGAATTCGGATGATCGAGAAGCACCCGCTCCTGGGCCTCGGGCCGGAAGAAGTCAACCGGCTGGTCAACCCGCATTTCGACGATTACATCCCCGCCGATATTCCGCGCCCTTTGCCCAGCGGCTGGTACGGACACATGCACAACATCTATATTCAGTACGCCGCCGAGCGCGGGATCCCGACCATGCTGGTCATGATGTGGATGCTGATCCGGATACTCGTGGATTTCTGGCGAGGTCTGCGCGCCCTGCCGCCCGGACTGAGCGACCGCCGGTTCTTGCTCCAGGGCGGCATTGCCGTTGTCCTGGCGACCATGGGTGAAGGCGTTGTGGAATACAATTTGGGCGATACTGAGGTGCTCACCATGTTCCTGGTGGTTGTGGCGTGTGGCTATCTGGCCTTGGAAAAGGATCTTTTCGCCCGCGGAGCTCTACCGGCCCATGAATAGGGCCCGGCGGGCACCGCGATCCAGCGGCAAGTCGTAACCGATCAAACAAAACTGGTCCAGTGCAAACAAAACGATCGATTCCACTCCCGCGCCGAGTGCCAGCCGTTGTTCCTTCTGCCACGGCGTAGTGTATTCGCCAATCCCTACCAGGTGGCTCGCCTGTGAGGGCGGAAACCCGTTACGCATCGGCAACACAATGGACTCGCGCGCTTTGTCCAGGTTCCGGTCGCCCGTGTAGGTAAAGTTCTCCGTCTTCAGGCAAGCCAGGTTCGCCGGTGTCCAATAGGATGCTGGAAAATTGATGATCTTGTTGAGCGGCGTGTCGTTCACGTCCGGCGGATACAGCACCTCAAAACGTGCGTCGGGATACGTCTGCCGCACGAAATCCGCGATCGCATCCGTGAATTCGCCGATGAGCTTCGGCAACAACGCGCACTCCTGCGCCAGCGGACCGGGATCCGCGTTCTGGCTCGTGATGACCGTCATCGGCCGCCCGTATGCCGCTTGGAACGAGCTCGTCGTGTACGCATCGTAAAACGGCATCCCCGACGCAGCCGCGAAGTACCACCACTGCACCTCGCCGAATTGCAGATACGGCGGCACCGCCGCGTCCGCCATCACCCCCGCCATGTCCGCATAGGCCTGCTTCCAGAACGCTGTGGTGGCCGGTCCGAAATTCGTCTGCAATGCCGGAGTATTCAGCCATGCCGCGTCGCCATTCGGATACCTCTGGGCGATCCCCGCCGCCACGCTGTCGTCCCCGTGCTGCAATTCCATGCTGAACCCCGCCGCCACGCCGATTCCGTAGCCCTTCAACGCCCGAAAATAGCTGCGACTCCAGTCGCGCGCCGCGCGGTTCATGCGCGGCACGGCAGTCAGATCTGTCTGCCACCGCCCGTCCACGCCGCCCGCAAGCACGGGGCCGCTTGCCATGGCGCTGAACCCCGTGCTGCCGGTGCTCGCCGAAAGACCAGTGCCGTTGCCCTCGGTCCCCATGGCGCGCGCCGTGATCGTGAGCGTCGCGCCCTCCACTCTTGCCCACACGCCGGTCGATCCGGCGTTGATCAGCAACTCGAAACATTTCGCCACGCTCTCTGCCGTGTCGCCGATCAGGTTTACATGGGTCATTGGGGATTGCCCCACGACAACCTGCGTCGTCTTCCCGAATTCCGGGGCACCCGCGAACGTGACCGTTCCTGCCGCGTATTGCTGGCCGGGCCGGCACAGCTCGTAAAACCACAGCGCCCCCGCGTAATGGTTGGCTCGGCCATGAAAGCCGAGTGTCTGGAGCAGCCATGCCGTCCTCTGCGGAGCGATCGCAATGGAGTGGTCCGTGTCCCAATCGGTAGCCAGCGTAGTCGTCGCCACCGCGCCGAATGACGGCACAACATTAGTCGGTATCGCAACCTCGATGAAGTCAAAGTAAAAGTACGATCCCGGGCTGCCGCTGTGCGTGATCGTGACGGCATGGCTTTGTGCCGTCAACTGTCCCAATGGAACTCGCACCAGTACGTCTTCGCCGCTCAGCTTCAAATCCACCGTCTCCGACGGATTCGCATCCACCTGCACCGTGATCCGCCCGCCCGCATCCGCGCGCCGTGTTCCCAGGTACAAAGTATGCGCCGCTCCCGCCGTGTAGGTGCAGCGCAATTGCGCCCCCGGCGTCGCAGTCCAGCGGATTGATCCGCCCGAATAATTGCCACGCTCTTCCGTCCACGCTCCCGCATACGAGACATCCGGCGCATCGTCTTCAATCCGCCTGCTGCCCGGACCCGCCACCTCGTACAGCAGGTTCGTCCCCGTGACCGTCCAGTTCGTAACCACAACCGCGAACTCGCTACGCGCGAAGTCCCCCGTCTGTAAATCGGCGGCCCAGGTCCATCGCATCTTCCGAACGCTCGAGGTCGGAACCTGCGTCCCATTCACGTCCCGCAGGTTGCTGAAATCCAGATCCACTCGCCATCGGTCGGGCGATGTTCCGCCGCTGAAAGTGTTCCACCAGGGTGCCCAGTTCTCGGTCGCCACGCCATGTACGGTCCCATACACGCCGATCCGGTTTCCATTCGAGCCCGGCGCCCCGAGGTATGTCAGCACAATCCGCGCCCCGTCCGCCGATGCGCTGACTCCGCCGGCGGCCTGGTTGGCCGTGATAATGGCCGCCAGCGCGCCGGCAGCGCTTTCCAATGTGTCGCCCGCCCCGACCCGGTAATTGAAATGTTGATCCAGCCAGGCCAGCTCGATGTAATCCCCCGCCGCCGGCGTGCCTTCCAGTTCGAATTCCGCCGTTGCTGCCGTGTAGCTGCCGCCCGTCGCCGTCGCGTGATTCTTGAGCGGCACTTCGTAAAGCGCCTCGACCCCGTTCGAATCGGCCCAAATCCTGAGATACGGCCATTCCACTGTCGGGTAAAGATTGGAATCGAGACCTACGCAGTTGCTGCGCGCTTCCTCGTAGGTGAGATGCAGGCTGCTCAAGTCGCCGTCGGGCAGGTTGCGCAGAGCGGGATGCTCGAAGACATTGTCCCGGTTCCACTCCACTACTGCCCAGTCGAACTGCTGGCGCCAGCATCCCGACACCGTAAAGCCGCTCGCGCTGGCTTCGCTCAGAGCCGCTGCCGACGAAGGCCGGTGAAAGTAACATTGCAGGTCGCGGTCCGGCCGCAACTTAGTAAGCTGTTCCATCACAGTCGGATCAGTACGGTGAGGTCCGCGCCCGGATAGGTCTGGCCCACCGACACTACCGACAAAGTCACCTTCGCCCCCGATGTGAGCGGCGCCAGCGTCGTGCCGCTCACGCTGTTTGAAACAATCATCCCCGCCGCGAAGCTCAACGTGCAGTACGGCGCGCCATCGGCCTTCAGCTCTAGTTGCACCGGCGCATCCGCTGCCGTCCCGAGAATGGCGAACACGTCCCGCACCGCGTGTGACGATTCCACCACCAAAGCCGGCGCCACCGATTGATCCACCGCCAGATATCCGTCCACCTGGATCGAGTACTGCCCGCCCGAGAGCGTCCGCAGCCCGCTGTCGTCGTTGTGTGTCAGAAAGATGCTTCCCGCCGTGCTGTTCCCTTTCGAATTCGTAACGAACAGTTCGGCGCTGCCGACTCTTACATCCGGCAGAAGGATGGAATAACCCCAACTTCCGCTGTACGCGCTGCCAAAGAACTCTTGGGGAAAGGGCGTTATGACCGTCTTACTCGCCAGATGATAGACCGGCGTCTGTGCCGCGTGCGCGGCCGTCTGGCTGCCATGAACGCCACGCGTTACCCGGTATCCGGTGCCGTTGTCGGTCACTTCCTCCACCCGCAGAATCTCGCGTTCAATCTGGAGAATGCTCCCAACTGCTCCCGGCCCGGCCGCATTCAGGCTCAGCGATAGGTCGCCCGCCCCCATCGCATTCGCCAGACCGATCGCCGGTGTTCCCTGTAGTTCGTCCCAGTAGTGCAGCGTCAAAGTGGCCGACGTAACCGATCGCGTGTTCGTCAGGTCCGTAAACGAGATGCCGCTCAACTCGACCGTTCCGCCGCTCTGCCCCGCCCCCAGGCCGAATGACGGTTGCGCCGGAACGTCCGCATCCCCGCCGCCCGCCCCGCCAATCTGCCACCGCGTCACCGTCGAAAGCTCCGGCGAGCATTCCACGTCGTTCACGTTGGCCGCGCGGCCCGAAATCTGCACTACCTCTCCCGGCCGGTTCGGAATCGCAAACTGCACCGGGCTGCTCTTCGTCAGCGCCCCGAAGTGCCACCCCGATTCCGCCACCGCAAAAGAGCTCCCCGCATCGGGCTCCACCACCCATGGCGGCGCAATCGTCAGGCTCGTTGCGTCGTTCGCCGCGATCGTCCGCTCTTGCCCTGCGCCGTTGCCGCGTGTAATCCGCACCGTCATTCCGCGGTATTCGTTGGCCGTCATCTCCAGCGCCCCGTTGCCCACCATTGTCGCCGCGTGTGCCGTCACTCCGCTTTCCGGCTGCAATTCCATCCGCCAATAGAAATTCGCGTGATCGAAACTCGCATCCGGCGGGGCGATCAACTGCTTCGCCAGGCCCGTATCGGTAAACTCGCTGGCCACCGCCTGGTCCGAAGCAATGCGGAACAACTGCGCCGGCGTCGTCCCGCGATACACCTGAAACGCGCTCGTTCCCGCCGCAAAGCTCAGCCCCGAGAGCGTCACCGCGCTCCCATCGCTCGCAATCACCGCCCTCACGATGAACGAGAGGCCGCTCTCGTTCCCCGCCCCATCGCTCCCCGACACCGCGTAGTACAGCGTCTCGCCGCTCTTCAGCGTGCCGCCCGCTCCCACGTTCGTGATCAGGCTGATCAGTGGGATTCCCGGCCCTGCCGCCGTGGCCATCGCAGGCGGAATGAAACTCACCGACACGCTCGCTTCCGCCGTTCCATCGCCGCTCGCCTCCGAGGTCTCCTCCACCCCGAACTCAATCTCCCCGTCGTCGTCCACCACGCTGCCCATCAGCGGCTTCGGTACGCCAATCCCGGTGCCGCCTTGCTGTGCCGCGCCCGTGCCCGACGTCGTCTGCCCGTTCGTGTCCGCGTACCACGCATCGTCGTGAATCTGCGCCGTGATGGTGGATGTCCGGTAGTTCGTTGCCGGCGAAATCTTCAGCACGCGAAACGGCTGCCGGTTGAAGCCTTCCTTTAGGTACGTCACCGTAATCAAGTCGCCCGGCCGGATGCCAAAGGCTTTCACGCTCGTGTCGAACGCGATATAGGTGTTTCCGCGAACTGTTTTGTCGAGGTTGAATTTCAGAATCCGCGCGGCTTGGTCGTAGTTCGGCAGCCCCAGCGCCGCGAGCGTCTTGGACACTTCCTGGCCCGCCAGCGCCACGTCGTCTGCGTCCACCATCGAGTAACTGTCCTGCTGATACCCGTTCAGCGCATCTTGAAACTCCACCGTCAGCCGGTTCGGCGTGTCCGCGATGCCGCGCGATGTCAGCGTGATGCTCGGCTCGCCATTCTGCCGCCGTAGAATCCCCGAGTAGCCGTTGCTCCCATCGCCGAATTCGTAGCTCGGCCAGCCCCCGTCCAAGGATTCCTTGCTGTTCGACCCCGCCGCCTTGCTTGGCTGTTCCAGCGCCGCCGTGTTCTCCACGCCCAATTGCAGCGCCCCCCCCGGCCCGTACGTCAGGAATAGCCGCGCCGTGTTGCGGATCCCCCGCACCAGGTCCCCGGCGCTGCGCCGGCTTTGCAGCACCACGTTGCACTGAAAACGCGAAAGCTCAATCGCGTTTCCGTTCAGGTCCTTCGCCTGGATCGCTTCGTCGCAGTATGCCGCCGCCACAGCGAAGCTGGTGGTATCGATCTCCGCCGATTCCCACCCGCTCCGCCGTAGCACGTCCTGCAGGATCCACGCCGGATTGCTCGAGAACTGTTCGCCCAGGTATGTCCCGTCCGCCGCGTAAACCGGCACCTTCAGCCCCTGTGCCAGCACCTTCACGCTGGGCGCCGAAGTGCCGCTGTTCAGCCGGTTCGGAACCACTACCGACAGGTACGCCATGCTGCCGTAGGGGTCCCCCACGGGCTTTCCGCTCGCGTCCAGAAAGTTGTTGTCGAAGTTGCCGTCGCGCGTCCCCAGCGTCATCACGTTGTACCAACCCGTGCCCGTCATGTTCGTGCCCGAGACCCCCATCGGAATCTCCACGTCGTTCACCAGCACGGTCAGCACGCCCTGCATCTCGCCGATCCCCAGCAGCACTTCCATCCGCGTCAGGTTGCCGTCATTGCGCGCGAACACCACCGTCGGCGCGTACCACGCCGTCCCGTACACCATCGGAACAAAGTCGTTGTACCTCGCCTGGTTCACCGCCACGGCCGATGTCGACCAGTCTTTTCCATAGCTGCGCACCGCGATCGCCGGCGGAATGAACTCCAGCCCGCCGAACCGGTTCAGCATCCCCCGCGCCTGGCAGTCGCTTCTGGTGTACCCGCACGACGTGAACGGACCGCCGCCATTCAGCAATCCCGTGCCGCCGCTCACCCCCGCCGAATATCCGCAGCGGTAATACCGCGAATACTTCCCGTGCACTCCGCCGTCCACCGCTTCCGTCCTCTGATCTTCCGTCGCGGGGAATTCCCACGGGCACCGCCGCTGAATCCGTACCTGCGGCAGCAGCAGCCGTTGCAGGTTCATCCGGTTGATCGCCGTCACGCGAAACGTCGATTCCTTGATCTCGTCCGGCGGGTTGCAGGTCCCTTGAAATACCACCGCCACATCCGTCAGCGGTACGTCGTTCCGCAAATCGTAAAACAGGAACCCCGCCGTCAGCCGCGCGCCCTTCCATCCGATCTCTCGCGCGATTTCCGAAAAGTGCGAGTCCGCATTGGCTAGCACCACCGAAATTCGCGGGCTCCCGTCGATTCCCTGGTCCGATGCCGTCTGTATGTCGAACGCGCTGTGCTGCATCACGCGGGCTTCGTACGTCTTCCCCGGCACCGTCACCCGGTGCGTGCTCCAGTGCTCCGTCTGCCCGTTCGGCAGCAGGCAATCGAACACCAGCAGCGGCGTGTCCGTGACCGCCTGTTCCTTCAGATCAGAGATGGCTTGCATGGAAAATATTCACCGTGGCCGAATGGCAATCCGGCGCTGTCGTGGTAAAGCGAAAAGTATCGTCGCCAAACCGCGCGTTCTCGTACACGCCGCCGCTGGTCGCCGCTTTGTAACCGGATGCTCCGGCCTGCGGCTCTACTTGCAGTCCGAAAATATCGAGTGCCGCCCCCGCCGGCGCCTCCAGGCCAAACACCAGCGATGCCGCCTTCGCATCGCCCGTTCCCGCGAACGCAATCCGCTTCCACTCCGTCCCCACCTGCCGGTCCGCGCGATCCGTGCCGCGCAGCAAAGTCGCCACCGCCGGTTGTGACGCTCTGGCGTATGCGCTGAGACAATACGTGTATCCACCCGGCGCGCCCAGCGTCTGTGTAATGCTCTGCGCGCCCCCGCCGGAATTCACCGTGTGCCACGCGTTGCTCCCGCCCATCGGGTCCGCCACCTCTCCCGAAACCGCGAGGAACGGCCCCCGCGCCCACACCGCGTTGTCCAGGTGGTCGCTCCACGCGAACAGGTTGCCCGCCGGATCCAAAAACGTGAAGCCGTTCAGCGAGCCCTCCGCGGCCAGGAAGAACTGCTGCAATGCCGCTAGCTCCGCGTCGCTCAGCCCCGCGTATTGCAACTGCCATTCCGTCGCTTCCGCCGCCGGGTCCGCCAGTCTGATCGACCTCCCGTCCGCCGCGGCGTTCACCACCGTGCGCAGGCGCCGCCGCTTCTCGACCGGAAACTGGCTCAACGCCCCGGTCGCTAGTTGTGGGTATACCAGCATGTCCTATCCCCGGTTCTCGCTCACAATCAGCGACGTCTTACCCCGCATCTCCGCCAGTGCGCGCAGCGTCAGTTCGTCGCTCGCCAGGCTGCAATTTGCGTAGGCATGGCCGTCCCAGGGATCGGTGAACGCGAAGCTCCCGAGCCGCCCTTGGTTCGCCGCAAAGAACTCCTCGATCGCCGCCATCTCGCTCTCGTCCAGCTCCTCCAGCCGGATTTCCCATTGGTGCAGCGGTCCCGCCGAGTCCCGGTAGCGCTGCTCCGCGCCGTCCACGAACCGTAAGGTCTGGTTTTGAAACCGCACCGACTTCGTTGCCGGATACTGCGCCACCGCGCTCGTCTTTAGCTTCGGAAAGGTCGCCATGTCAGAGGTCGTTCACCACGTCGTTGATCGAGCTGGAATTCAACATCGCCTGCCGCACCGCCTGCGCGATCTCGTTGCTGTGGTCCAAAAACGATTGCGCATCCATGGTCTGCACATTCACGTGGATCTGCGGCCCCCCGGCACTCGCCGCCGCCCCGCCGCCCGTGGAGACGGCCGCGCTCGCCGGCGCCGCGCTCGCTCCATCCGGCGGGCCGCTGTATGCCCGCGCCATCCCCATCTGGTCGTAATCCGCGTCGCTCATCCCGCTGCCCGTATCCGCGCCCTCGAAGGACTGCTTCTCCGGCATCGCGTACTTCACCAGCGGAGGCGGCGCCGCCTGCCCCCCTCCGCCAAACAGGCCCAACAACCCGCCAATCAGCGGCACCAGCCCCAAGCCGCTCTCCAGCACCGTCTCCGCGATCGACAATACCTTGCTCCCCGCGCTGCTCCCGCTCGTGCTCGCCGTTCCGCTCGTACTCGCCGTTCCGCTCGTGCTCTGCCTGGCCTGCGGTGCCGCGCTCGCCGCGTGCGTCGCCGCCGTCAGCGCACTTGCCAGTTCGTCGGTCAGGCTGCCCAGCGAATCTGCCCCTTGCGTCGCTCCGCCCGAGGCCTCCGTGAAATTCTCAAAGAGCTTGTCTTGTGTCGTGCTGCCCATCGTTCCTCTCTGCTGCCAGCGCCCTCTCCAGAATCACGAATGCTTCCACCTGCCGCGCGCTCAGCCCCTCGATATCGAACCCACCCAGCCGCCGCCTCACGAAAAACTCCTCCACCAGCGACTCGCTCTCCGCTGTGATATACGATTTCGGACAAGTCGTCAGCGCGACGTGCTTCCTTGCCCACACCGGAGGTCCCTCCCCATCCTCGAACCCCGCCAGCCACCCGCAGCGCCGCTTTTTCTCCAGACCGGACTTCCGGCAAACGTCGCACTTCCAACCGGCCTGGTTGGAAAATTGAAAGTGGAAGGCGACTATCAGTTTTTTCGTTCTTCGCCGCTCAGCCCCGTCTCCGCCCGCACCGCCGCCAGCGCTTCCCGGAACAGATCTTCCGGCCCCGCCTCGGCCAGCGTCTCGGGCGTCGCCTCAGCCCCGTCCACATGGAGCCCCGAAACCCCCCGCAGCCCCCACGTCACGTACAACTGCAGCATCACGCTGATCGGCGACTGTTGCCGCGCCGCCTGGTACAGTCCCTTCGTCGCGTCGTCGTCCAGGCTGAACAGTTCGAAGGCCGCCGTAACCGACCGCTGCCCCGGCGATATCGCCCGCGGCACGTTCGATCCGAACTCCCGCGAGCGCGTGTCCAGTTCGTTCTTCAGCGCGATGGTCGCCGAGGTGATCGTGAAAAACTGCGTCGGCGACGTCCCCAGCCACGCCTGCCCCATGTTCCCCGGCACGATCGTATAATCGAACGCGTCCACCGCCGGCTCCAATGGAAAGCTCTGAAGCTGCGCCGCCTGGCCGCCGGAGAAGCTGCTGCTGTCCAGCACATCCTGTGCCAGGCCGCTGAACTGAAACTCGTGGTAGTCCCCGTTCACCGCAATCTCCATCTGGTCCACCGCCGCGCCGCACAATAACCGCTGCACCGCCGTCGCCGGGCTCCAGTAGTCGAATACGCTCACACTCCCCAGCTCGGTCGCCGGAGCGTACGTCACCGCCGCCCCCAAGGTCACGTTCCCCACGGCCGTAAACGGCGCATTCAACTGCACCGTGTGCGTGTCCACAATCGCTCCCACAAACCGCACTTCCCCTCCGCACGCCACCGCCTGTCCCGCGCTCAGTCCGTGCGCCGCTCCAAAGGTGACCCGCCCGGCGCCCGTGCTCGATCCCGCCCCGCCCGCAAAGGACTGTGGCGCCCCGCCCAGCGCCGCCTGAAACAGCGGCCCGTATCCCGGACCCGCCGCCGTCTTCTGCCACGTCGTCAGGTACGTCTTCAGCTCGAAGTTCGTCCGCCGCCGGCCTCCCGCCGGCCGTCCCGCGAACGTCCGGCTGCCCGTCTTGTCTTTCCGCTCCGCGGCCTCCTGCTGCTGCCGCACCGTCAGTTTCACGGCCGGAATCCTTGCGCTCGATCCGATCGCCGGCACCTTCCCGTACCCGCTCTCCAGCGCCGTGTAAAACCGGTTTGCGTTTGAGGAAATATATGAGGACATACTAGTTCCTGCTCACTCCAATCTCGAATGTGATTTTGGCCGCCTGGATGAAGTTCTTCCCCCCGTGCTTCACGGCCCCAAACGACACCTGGTATTCACCGCCGTAAAACATGCCGTCGCCCCAATCGCCCCGCCCCGCGTTCAGCACCTGCATCACCGCGTCCGCGTATAGCTCCACGGCGTCTTCCAGGCCCTCCAGACGGTCCTGCGAATGCCGCACCTCAATCGCCATTTGCACGCTTCCCGAAAACGTGCGGAACTTTTCCTCCAGGCTGTTCACGATCTTTTCGCAGTACACGTTCGCCGCCGGATACTGCGCCGTCCCGCTGCGCTCCGCCACGTCCGCCGCCACGTTCTGCGACCGCACCTGGCCCGCATCCAGCCCGCCCGCCGCCTGCCCCGGCAGCTCCAGTGCCCCCAGTCCCGCGTTCACTCCCCCCGGACCCGTAATCCGTTGAATGACCTTGGCCGTGATTGCGCTCCCGATCTTTTTCGTCATCAGCCCCTCTGGATCACCCGCGGCACCGGTTTCATGTAGCTCGGCGATTGCCCGCAGCCTGGCGCCCGGCCTCCCGTCTTCCATTCGCCCGCCTGCCAGCTCTCTTCCGGTGCCATCGGCGCCTCGCTCTTCAGCGACATCGCCCCCGGATCCTCGCCCACGTACACGTTCCATCCGGTCGCGTTCCGCGGCGCTTCCCCGGGCTGCACCAGGAAGGTGCTCCCCGCAACCGTGATCGCCGCCGGTATCGCCGCCGCCCCTTCTTCGCCGTTGCGGTTCGTCCACGTCATGCTCACGTAGTACGTCCCGTCCGGCACGCTGCCCGGCGCCGCCGCCACCACCGGGGTCGCCGCCCGCGCCACCGGCAGCCATGCCAGCCCGATCCCCGTCTCCACCAGCTTCTCGTACGCCCACTTCGCCATCTTGTGGAACTGGTCCCGCTTCCCCGCGTACCGGTCGTTCAACTGGCTGTTGTACGCATCGCTGTACACCAACTCCAAAGCTCGGAACGTGTGCCACAGCCTCAGTGCCGGCGTCACCACCACGCTCTCCAGGTCCGGTTGCGCGGCCAGCCAGAACTGTTGGTCCATGCCGCTCAGCCTCGTCAGCAGCGTGTGCATCTCCAGCCCGATCTCCTCTTGCGCCGCCGCCAGCTTCTGCGTCACGTCGATCCCCTCCGTGCTCGCCACATTCAGTAGTTGCGAGTCCTGCGCCGTAAGATCTTCTATGCCCGATATCGCTCCGTCTGTGAAAAGAGCCATGACCCCGCCTAATCCTTCGCTGGCCGCAATGCGCCTCTCAGCCTGCTCAGTTCCGACGTCGGAAACATGGTGAACTGCACCTTCGCCGCGGCTGCCGCCTCTTCCACCAGCCGCACCGCCTCCGCCCGCCCTTCCTGAAACGCCTTCACTTCCTCCGGCTTCGCCAGCCGCGCCGCTCCATCCGCGATCATCTTCGCGGCGATCGCCCGCGTCGTCTCCGTCAGCATTCCTTCCTTGCCGCCGTCCCCCGTCTCCCGGCTCACCACCACCGGAAACGCCTCCACGATCTTCGCTTCCACGTCACGAATCTTCTGGTAATACAGCTTCAAATCCATCCTCGTCCTCCTCTTTCTCAATTCGGGGACTGGCTTCGAAATTCCGCGCCACGAAATCCAAAAGAAAACAAAAAAAGCCCGCGCCGCGGAATTTCGTTGCCTGTCCCCGAATTGCCCCTGCTATAAATGTCCGAGCTCTTGGCGCCGGAAGCCCGGCCCCCAACCCCGCGAGCGCAGCGAGCCCAAAGGAAGCCGGGCCCGAAGGGCCCAACACTCCCCCGGCCCCCGGCCCCCGGCCCCTGGCCCCTGGCCCCTACGTATTCACCTGCACGCCCGACGCATTCCGCAGCACGCCGCAGCCGTACAGAATATCCACCGTGAACTGTTGGGCCAGTGTGTTCGGCTGGTAGCTCATCACCACGCGCATCCCGAAGTTGCCCAGCTCGGCATACTCCGCAATGGCGCCCGTCCCCGGCAGCGGTTGCGGCAGCCGCCGGATCACCAGCCCCAGACCGTCCTTCGCGAACGCAATGTTGTGCGTCGTTACCGGGGTGCTCCCCGTCTTCGGCACGAATTGCGAACGGAACACGAAGAAGTCTTTCACCTTCCCCACCGTCCCGTCCACGATCGCCCGTAGCCCCGCGTCCCCCGCGGTCTGGAATTCGCTGAACCGCGGGATCTGCCGCCACGTCGAATACGTCGCCGCATCCACCACCATGAACTTCTGCTCGCTCGGCGGAATCTTCGACAGAAACAGCGCCGTTTCCGCCGCGTCGATCGTCGCTTCCGTGATCGGCGTCCCCGGCGTTCCCACCGCGGCGTTCGCCGTGAATCCCGCGTACAGACTCAGTAGATCGCTCTCCACTCTCTGCGCGATCGCCGCCACCGCCGGTTGCATGTAGATCTTCAACAGATCCGGAACCGCCAGCACCTTGGTCACGTCCGGAATCTGGAACGTCGCCTCCGCGTGCGTGTTCAGCACGATCTGCGCGTTCCCCAGACTCGGATTCTGCGTCTGCACCGTCCCGCCTTCCAGGATGTTGTTGGCCACCATCACGGGCGGAATCGGCACGTTTATCGTGTCGCCGGCCTGCGCCAGCACCGGCTCGTAATCCCGATTCACCAGGTTCCCCATCACCAGGTTTCCTACCAGCACCGGCAATGCGTCCGCCGCCACCAGCTTCACGATCGCGTTAGCGACGTTTGTTGAGGTTATTGCTGCCATCTTTTCTCCTTCTTTCTTGGTTGTTCTTGCCGCCGCCACTAGCGCCGGCGGCCCTTCCGCCGGTTCCCTCTTAGCGCCGGTACTTCTCTACAGGCCCTTCAGGGTCTGCGACGCTACGCGCACGATTTCCTCTCGTACCCGCTGCATCTCTTCCGCGCTCATCCCCGGACGGATCTGTTCCATGCTCACCGTCTCCCGTCCCGTTGCCGGGGCCTTCAGGGTCGCCGTCATCCCGGTCCCCCCCGCGATGCGCGCCGGCAAAAATTCCGGATTCTCGTTGACGAACGCCGTGAGATATTCCTTCACCGGCATCTCCCCGCTCTCGCCCTTGGCCACCAGCCGCCCATCCTCCGTGCGCACGATCCCGTCCTGTACTGCCTTGAACGCCAGGTCGATCTTGGCCACGCCCAGCCGCTGCAATTCCGCCCTCACCGCCGACCCTCGTTCCGCTTCCGCCGCCACCTGCCGGCTGTGCTTGTTCTCCGCCACCAATTCGTTCATCCGGCGCTCCAGTTGCTCTCTCCGCTTGCGCTCTTCAACCAGTTCCGCCCTGTGCGCCGGCTCATTCTTCGCCTGCTCGTTGTTCACGAACTCCTGGATCGCCTGCCGCACGATCCCTTGAATGTCGATTCCGTCCATAACTCTCCTGTCTTCCCTACTCTTGATTCCACCCGGCCCCCCGCGAGCGCAGCGAGCCCAAAAAAAGCAGCCGAAGGCCACCTTCCCCCGGCCCCCGGCCCCCGGCCCCTGGCCCCTGGCCCCCAGCCCCTGGCCCCTGGCCCCCGGCCCCTGTCTTCTCACCCCCCGTCGATCTCTTCCGCCACCCTGTTCTTAATCTCCTGCCGTGCGTCGCACAGGTACTTGAACGCCAGCTTCTTGAACACCTGCTTCTTCAGCGTCTCCGACCCGATCCCCAGATCCAGCAGCTTCTTGGCATCGTCCAACTCCCCGCCCAGCGCGTTGATGTCGAACTCGTCCAGCCCCTGTACGTCGATCGATACCCCGTCCTGCCGCGCCGCCGCGATCGCCCACAACACCTGCTTCAGGCTCTCCTTCACCGCATCGCCGTACGCCCGCAGTACCTCCTGCGTCGTCGCGAAATCCATCTGCTTGCTCAGCCCCGACTGGTTCAGTCCGCTCGAGCTCCCCGCCTGGTTCATCAGGTAGCAAACCCGGTAAATCTCGTCCTTGAGCTGCACCAGGTTGTCCGCCGCGATCTGGTAGACCTTTCCCTCCGGCTCCGTCCACCCGAACTTATCGTTGGGCCCCAGTTGGATGTAATAGGATTCGCCCACAATCTGGTTCCATTCGCGGTCCGAATATACGACCGGGGTCGCGAACAGCCCCATCGTCAGCGCCCACGAAAGCGCATTCGATTTGTTGAAGTGCTCCATCTGCAGCAGCGCCGACTTGTTCATCAGCCACAGCCCCTCGCTCACCTTCATCTGAAACATCGGCACCCGCCGTAGCGCCGCCAGGCCGTGCCGCCCTTCGTCCACCAGCTCGATCGCGCTCTCCTCGCGCCTCTTCCGGAATACCTGGAAGTTTTCGCGATCGTAGTAAATCCATCGCGTCTCCTTCTCCCACTTCGCGTCCGTCACCTTCGACTGCTGCAGGCACGACGTCCGGATCACCGCCCATTCCAGCCCGCCCGTCTGGTCGTAGCTCCAGTTGATGACCTCGTCCGGCCCGTAATCCACCAGGTACGCCCGCGATCTGCCCGAGGCGTCCTCTTCCGCCCGTGTCAGCGGCGCCGGCCTGTCCCCGCCTCCCCCACGCGGAAAGTCCACCACGATGTAACTGCTCCCGCACACCGCCATCTCCACGAACCGCTGCCGGAAAAACTCGCTGAGATTCGTCCCTTTCAGGTCGCAGTCCTCCCCCAGCACGTTGTAGAACCCCTTCGCCGCCGCGTCGCTCCCCTCAAACAGCAGCACCGGCTCGCGCCGCATCAGTGTCGCCGAATACCAGTCGATGATCGAGCCGATGTAGTTCTGGTAGAACACCCGGTTCAGCCGTTCCTGGTACACCTCCCCCGGCTCCTTATGTCTCCGCACCAGGTATTCCGCGGCACTCGCCCGCAACTGTTCGCCGCCCGCGTACAGGTCTTTGTACTGTCTCCACATCGCCTTGCGCGCGACATACTCCGGATGCTCCCGGTTGATGTTTTCCATACTCAATTCCGTCGTCCCCTTCGCTCCCCCGCCCGCCTTCTCTGCTTCCTCTGCGCCCTCAGCGTTCTTTATTCACCGCCGAGAGGCGGAGGCGCCGAGAACGGGCGTGACTTGCCTTACCTGCTTTTCCTCGGCGTCTCTGCGTCTCGGCGGTGAACAATGTTTTCTCCTCCGCGCCCCCGGTCGCTCCCTAGAACAACCTCTGCGGCCTCTCCCCCACCACCGGAAGCGCCCGGCACTCCTGCCACAACAGATACCCCAGCGCATCCGACAGATGGGTCCGCAGCCGGTCCCGGTCCTTGTCGATCAGGTTCGTCTCGGCCTTATAGGCCACCTGCTCGAAGTCTTTGATCAGCTCCTTGCACTTCTTGTCCACCGCCAGCCCAACCTCCCCCGCCGCCGAAAGCAGCCTCGCATTGGTCAGGTTGATGCGCTCCCGTACGCTGGGATTCGACTTCGGTACCCGGTACTGCACCGGCGTCGTCGAGTGGATCTGAAAGTATTCCCGCACCATCTCGTAATCCGACGCCCCCGTCGTCTGGTTGTGGAATCCCGAAGCGTCCCCGTATACCACCACCCCCGCATCGTGCTTCGGATACCGCTTCAGAAACTCCTCGCACGCCTCGTTCGTGGTGGCATTCCGCAGCACGATCTCGTCCAGCACCCGCACCTTCCCGTACGCCATCTGCACAATCAGCGAGCTCATCGGATCCACGTTGAAATCCATCGTCCAGAACAGCGGTAAATGCGGCAGTACGCTCAACTCCGTGATATGTGTGCCCCGCGAGAATGTGCTGTACACCGTCCCGCCGGTCATGTTCAGATACGACCCCAGCGCTTCCTGCTCATAAAACTTCTGGTCGTAACTGTCCTTCAGGTGGTCGTAGAAATCCGGTATGCGGTCCAGCAGGTACCGGTTCTCAAACGGCCTCGCCAGCACCGTCTGGTATCCCCCCACCTTGTCGGCGATGAACCTCCGGTACACCCAGTCGTAACCCTTCGGCGTCCACACCGCGAATCCGCAAAGCCGCGTAGCTTTGGGATCGCGCAGCCGCCCCTCCAGCCGCAGCCACGCCTCCTCCTGCGTGTAAGTCAACTCGTCCAGCCCGAACCATGCCAGGTTAGTCCCGCGCAGCCGTTCAAACTCATCCACCGGCCTGAACAGTATTCGTGAACGGGTGTCTTTGATAACTACTACGTTCTCTGCCTTACTGTGGTCGTACGCGATCCTGCTTCCCTCCAGAATCTCGAACAGCGTTGCTTGCGTGGCATCTCGCAGCATTGGGTACGTTGGCGCGCCCAGCAGCCCCATCCGTCCCGGATTCAGGTAACTTAGCCGTATAGCCTCCTGGCAGAGCGCCTGGCTCTTGCCGCTTCCAATCGGTCCTGAAAAGCCCTTGAAGCGGCCATCCAGTTGATGAAACCGCTTCTGTGAAGGCAACGGGCGGTAAGTTATCTCTACGCGCTTGGGTCGGACGTCACTAACGGTTCGACCCATGTGACCTCGATCTCCTTCGGACTCCCGTCCTCGAACTCGCGCTCCAGATCCTTCTCTACCTGCAGGAGCTTCAAATAGTCGGCTACCGTCGGCTTGAACTCCTCCGACGTAAGCTTCTTCTTCACCTTCTCGATGGAATCCTCTAGCACTTCGGTAACACGAAGTCTCTGCTTGATCTCGTTCCAGCGGCTGCACTCCCGGCAAGGTCTGGGAGCCTTCTTCGCCGTCAGTTTTGATGCCCTCTCCCGGGGTTTCTTGGAAGCCTTATCTTCGGACTTCTCTTGTGATTTCAGTGTCGTTGTGCCCATAAAAAAAGGCCTCGCGAAATCCGCGAAGCCGCGCAACTGTTCTCCTGACTTGAGAGTAACATCCGCCCTCTCCCGCCATGCCCCACTTATCTGCTCAAATGATTGAAAACAGAGGCAAGAACTTTTTTATTGATTGGTGACCAGGAATTTTCCGCCGCTCGATTGTTTCACGTGAAACGGTTTGTTGGTTAGCTTCTCCAGACGCAGTAGCTTCGGTCCTTCCGCTACCAGGTAGTAGCGCTCCGGCCCCGCCCACAATCGCGCGAGCTCGCGGTCGTCGATAAACACATCCTGCGGAGCGCCCGGCGCATACGACCCATACTCCAGGTTGTTGACCCGCCCGTTCAGTAACAGCGCGCGCCGATTCGTGTAGAAGAAAATCGACGAAAACGTGTAGTACTGGTCGTCCACAATCAGTTTGCCCGCGGGCGCCTCCAGCAGCGCCTCCGCCAGCGGCCGCGACGACATATACGGATCGAACACTCCTTGCGCCAGCCTCGCCGCATGGAAAAACAAAACCATCATCGCCGCCACCGCGGCCAACGGCACCCCCCTGTGCCGCCATGCCCCGATAGCCCCGATGGCCAGCGCCACCCCCGCCACCGCCAGCGGCAGCCGCAAATACGCGAACGACCGCAGCGTCAGGTCCGACATGTGCCCCAGCGACAGCGTATATACCGCATACACGTCCGCATTCTGCCGCAAGGCCGACGCGATATCCCCCGGCGTCGCCACCCCCCGCACCATCCACAGGATCGCTCCCACCGTTGCCGCCCCCAGCGTCGCCACTACCGCGATCGCCTTGGTGCCCCAGCGCAGCACGCCGTCCCCGCTCGCCATCGCCGCACCCAGCAGCAGCGCCAGCGCCGGATAGCACGGCATCGAATAGTACTCCTGCGTCGTCGAAAACGTGAAGAACACCAGGATGAAGCCGCTCCAGCACAGCGCCAGCAGCCGCACTCTCGACGCCCGGTCCTTCTTCCCGTAGCTCAGCCGCACTGCCGCCGGAAAATAAACGCTCCACGGAAACAGCCACAGCAGGTGAAACAGCCAGAAGTACAGCCGCGGAACCGTGTTGTAGTCCCGCGGATACCGCAGGTTCAGAAAGCGCAGTAAGTGCTCGTTGATGAAATAGAACCAAAAGAACCCGTGATACGCGCCCCTCTCGCTGTGCATCGTGAAATCCAGGTAGGGTGGATTGTGCAGCGTGGCCATCACGTGCCACGGCGCCGCGATCAGCAGGAACAGCGCCACCCCGGTAACTGGTTTCAGCCGCTTCCACGTCTTCCGCAAGAACAGTTGCCGTGTGAAATACAGGTACAACAGCCCCGCCGCCACGGGAAACACCGCGGCGATCAGCCCCTTCAGCAGCAGGCCCGTCCCCATGGCCGCCCACATCGCCAGCGCCCACCGCCCCGGATGCCGTTCCTCCTCATCCAGCGCGCGCACCAGGCCCCATAGCGCCACCGTGATCGCTAGCGTCAGAATCACATCCGGAATCAAGAACCGCGTGAACAGAAACACGCCCACGCTGGTCCCGAGCGCAATGCCCGAATACAGGCCCGCCCGCCGCCCGAACGCCCACGCGCCGAACCGCGCCGTCGTCCAGCACAACAGCACCGTCCCCAGCGCGATCGGAATCCGCGCCGCCCAGTCGTGCACCCCGAAGATCATGAAGGACACCGCGATCATCCAGTACTTCAACGGGGATTTTTCCAGGTAGGGAATTCCGTCCAGGTGCGCCGTCACCCAGTCGCCCGATTGCAACATGTTGCGCGCAATCTGCGCCTGCACCGCGTCCACGTCGTCCATCAGCGACGGAGGACTTACGATGCACCCCAGGAAAATCAGGGCTGCGACGGCTACGACAATTATCTGGTAGCGAGCGCGCGAGCCGCTTCCCGCGCCGCTTCCGGTGGCGCGATCTCCACCTTCCACCTCTTCATCCACAGGAAAAGCGTCAGCAGGCCCCATAAGTGATATCCGGCGTTGATGCGCCTCTCCATATGATCGCGTACCAGCGATTGAATTGCGCCCGCGTCGAAAATCCCCGTCGCCCGGATCGCTTCCGGCGTCAGCGTGTCCATCAACAAACCGCGCAGCGTCCCGCGGAACCAGTCGTGGGTCGGAATATCGAAGCCGGCTTTCTGGCGATCGAGCACCGCCTCCGGCAGCTTTCCGCGCATCAGTTCCTTCAGGACGAACTTCTGCTGGAATCCCCGGATCTTCAGGTTCTGGGGCAGGGAAGCGGCGAACTCCACGATGCGGTGGTCCAGAAACGGCGGCCGCACCTCGAGGGAATGCGCCATGCTCATGCGGTCCGTCTTGTACAGAATGTCGTCCGGCAGGTAGTAGTTCTGATCCACTTGCAGATACCGGTCCACGATGCCGCTCGCGTCCAGCCCCAAGCGGTCCACCAGCCTGCGCAACCCGTTCCCGTTCGCCCCGGGCCGGATCTGCTGCCGCTGTGCATTGGAGAACGTCCCGTTCCAGAAGAAGTGCGCTTCGTCGGGATGTAGCCAGCTCCCTTCGATCCAGCGCTTCAGCTTGTACTCCAGGCTGATCTTCTCGTCGGAAACCGGCAGGTACCGGTCTAGCGCGCCCCGCATCAGCCGCCGCAGCCCCCCCGGCACCAGGCGGAACGGCCGCGCCAGCCGGTCGGCTAGATAGGTGACATACCCGCCGAAAAGCTCGTCCGCCCCTTCCCCGGAGAGCGCCACCGTGACGTGGCGGCGGCTCATGCGCGAGAGGTACCACACCGGCAGCGCGCCCGCATCGGCGCTTGGCTCATCCGAGTAATAGGCGAAATCCTCGATCGCGCTCTGCAGTTCCACATCCGGGTTCAGATCGAACTCGTGGTGCTCCGTCCCGTACAACCGCGCGATCTCGCGAAAGTACCGGCTTTCGTCGAAGCTGCGCCCGGCAAAGGAAACCGAGAAGGTCTTCAGCCGCCCGGCGCCCGCCATGGCGGCGTAGTGCAGGATCGTGGAGGAATCCAGGCCCCCGGAAGCCCACACACCCAGCGGAACGTCGGCCGCCAGGTGCTCGCGGACCGAGTCGCGCAGCAGCCAGTCCAGCTCCTCCTTGGCCGATTCGAGGGTGTGCCGCCGCCCGGTCTTCTCCGCCGGTTTCCACCACCGCTCGATCCAGAGCCGGCCGTGCCGCCATTCCAGAAGGTGCCCCGGCGGGACTTTGCGGATGCCCTCGATCAGGGTGTGCGGTCCCGGAACGTAGTTCACCGAAAGGTACGTATCCAGGGCCTCCAGGTCGAGCTGCCGCGAAACGCCGGGATGCTCCAGAATGGCCTTCAGCTCCGAGCCAAAACAGACGTCGCCGCCGCGCCGGCAGTAATACAGCGGCTTGATCCCCATGCGGTCGCGCACCAGCACCAGCCGCTTGCGCGACTCGGTCCACAGCGCCACGGCGAACATCCCCCGCATGCGCGAGAAGCATTCCGTATCCCACTGGAGGAATGCCCGCAGCACGGTTTCCGTGTCGCAGTTGGACCGAAAACGGTGGCCCATTTCCTCCAACTCCGCACGGATTTCGCGGTGATTGTAAACCTCGCCGTTGAAGGCGATGACGGTATCGCCATCGTCGCTCGACATGGGCTGATCGCCGCCCTCGAGGTCGATGATCTTCAGCCGCACGGCGCACAACGTCGCTTCGCTGCCCTCGAAGACCCCTTGCTGGTCGGGTCCGCGATGGTACAGGCTCCCGGCGATACGATGCGCTACGCCTCTGTCAGCCGCCCCGTTCAGGCGTGTAAACCCCGCGATACCACACATTTCCGATCAATCCCCGTACTTCCGGCTCCACCCGTTCTGCGATGGATTTGTGCTGAATATATCACAATTCCCGGCCAATCCAAGAGCCAAATTCCAATATTTTGGAACTCCGATGCTCCACTGCCGGAAGTACTAGCACTATCGCCGCCACTTGCACCTGCAATTCCTATCAACCATTCCGCCGGGAGCGGCGTCTAATCTGCGAGATCTCTAACGGAGGTGTTGTGTGCGTCCACTCGCGGCGGCGGTGCCGCTGCTGCTTCTCGTCTCGTGCAGCCGCTCGACTCCTTCCACCACCCATGCCGCGTCCCCGCCTCCGGCGCGGGAAACGGCGCCCCCCAAGCGCGAAGTGCGCGTCACCGGCACGGTGCAGGCGGTCCACTCCTTCAAGGTGACGGTGCCGCAGATCCAGGGACAGGGCGGCGCCATGACCCTGACCAAGCTGATTCCCAACGGATCGCGCGTCAAGGAAGGAGATCTCATCGCCACCTTCGACAATACCCAGCAGGTAGACAACGCCCGCGACGCACAGGCCAAGTTCGACGATCTGGGACACCAGGTGGACCAGAAACGCGCCCAGAACCGCGCCGACGCCGAGAAGCGCACCGCCGATCTCAAGCAGGCCGAAGCCGACCGCGACAAGGCGCTCATCGAGCTTAAGAAAGGACCGGTGCTCAGCGAAATCGAGCGCCAGCAGGACGAAGTCAAGGCGGGAATTGCACGCCAGCACGTGGAGAGCCTCACCAAATCCAACGCCCTGCACGACAAAGCCGATGCGGCCGCCCTGCGCATCCTGGAATTGCAGCGCGACCGCCAGCGGGTGGCCCTCGAGCGCGCGCAATCCAACATGCGCCGGCTGGAGATCCACGCCACGCTTTCCGGCATGGTGGCGCACCAGAACGTGTTTCGCAACAGCTCCATGGGCCACCCCCAGGAAGGCGACCAGCTCTGGCGGGGGCAGCCCATCGTGGCCATCTTCGACCCCGCCGAAATGCTGGTGCGCTGCATGGTGGGCGAACCGGACGGCGCCGCCCTCACCCCCGGCACCCACGCCACCGTCTACCTGGACGCCTATCCCGACCTGGTGCTGCCCGCGCATTTCGAGTTTGCCAGCCCGGTGGCCTCGTCGGCCCTGGGCAGCCCCATCAAGACGTTCACCGCGGTCTTCAAGCTGGATAAGGCGGACCCGCACGTGATGCCCGATCTTTCGGCCGCCGTGGTGGTGGAATCTCCCGGAGGCAAGCAATGAGCGCACGGGCGCGTAGGGTGCGGTTCTGGTTCACGCTGCTGGGAGTGCTGGTGGCGCTGGGCGGAGCCTCGGCGGGAGTGTATCGCCTGAGCAAGGTGCAGGCCAGCGTCACGTTTCCGGTAGCCCCGGCGCGCAAGGGCGACTTCCAGGTGATCATCCGCTGCCGCGGCGAGTTGCGCGCCAGCCGCTCGGTGGAAATCTACGTGCCCATGGTTCCCCAGCCGCGCATCGCCTGGCTGGCCGCGGCCGGCGAAGCCATCAAGGCGGGCGAAACCATCGTGAAGTTCGATTCCAGCTCCTCGGAACAGCAACTACAGCAGAAGGATGCGGCGCTGCGGCAGGCGCAGGCCACACTCGACCAGGCGGTGGCGCAAGCGCGCATCACCGCCGAGCAGGATAAGAGCGACCTGGCGGACGCGCAGTTCGCCCTGGAGAAGGCGAAGCTGCAGGTTTCGCTTTCCGAGATCAAGAGCAAAATCGAGGGCGAAGAGGCGAAGGTGGACCTGGGCATCGCCGAGCAGAAGCTGAAGGTGGAGCAGGCTACGGTGGATCTCCACGCGGCCAGCGACCGCTCGAAGATTGCCTCGCTGACGCGCGTGCGCGACCAGGCGCAGTCCGACGTGAGCCTCATGAAATCGCGCATCGCGCAGATGGAGATCAAGGCGCCGCTGGCCGGGTTTCTGATCTTCGAGCCCAATTACTCCAACGGCTGGATGAATGCCAAGCCGTTCAAAGTGGGCGACAACGTCTGGCCGGGCGGCGTGCTGGCGGAGATGCCCGACCTGGCCACCCTCGAGATGGACGCCAAAGTGGAGGAGACCGACCGCGGCCGCATCGGCATGGACCAGGATGTGCGCGTGCGCATCGACTCGCTGCCCGAGCTGACCATGCCCGGCAAGATCGGCCACATCTCGCTCCTGGCCGAGCTGAGTTTCGAGTGGCCGCCCACCAAGAGCTTCCACGCGTATGCCGCCATCCCCAAGCCCGACAGCCGCCTGCGTCCGGGCATGAACGGCGGCATCGATATCATCATCAACCGCATTCCGAACGCCATCAGCATTCCCGCCAAGGCGCTGTTCACGCACGCCGGAAAGCCGGTGGTGTACCTCTCCCAGGGGAACCGTTACCGGCCGGTGGAAGTCCAGGTGCAGGCCCGCAATCCCGATGAAGTGGCGGTCACGGGCGTTCCCGCGGGTGCGCTGGTGGCGCTGGTGGACGTGGAGAAGAAGGACCAGAAGAAATGAAGAAGCGCATTCTGATTGCGGTGTCCGCGGCCGTGATTCTGGGGGCCGGCGCGTGGGGCGTGTCGCGGCTGGTGAAGACGGCCACGGCCGAAGCCCGCGCCGAGATTCCCGCGACGCGCGTCAAGCGCGGCAGTGTGACCATCACGGTGGCGGCGCGCGGCGAGCTGCAGGGCGGCAACTCGGAGATGCTGACCGCGCCCATGATCGGCGGCACCGACATGGCCATCACCTATCTGCGCGAACCCGGAGAAGTGGTGGAGCCGGGCGACATGGTGGTGCAGTTCGACACCACGACCCAGGAGTTCAATCTGCGCGAGGCCCAGGCCGACTTGGCCGAAGCCGAACAGCAGGTGATCCAGGCCGAAGCCACCAGCGAGGCCACCGATGCGGAGACGCAATACACCCTGCTGTCCACGGGCGGCGACGTGAAGCTGGCGGAACTGGAAGTCAAGAAGAACCCCACCGTGCCGGCCATCAAAGCGCGCCAGAACGAAATCGCGCTGGAGCAGGCGCAGAACCGGCTGCACCAGGCGCAACAGGACGTGGCCAACAAGAAAGCGACTATGTCCGCCGGGGTGGCTATTCAGAAAGCGGCCGAGAACAAAGCCAAGGTCACGGCCGAGACGGCGCAGAAAAACATCGACAGCATGACCTTGAAGGCCAAGACCGGCGGCTATGTGAACGTGCAGCAGAACACCAACATGAACATGATGTTCTGGGGCATGCAGTTGATGCCGTTCCAGCTTGGCGACAACGCGCGCGCCGGCATGGCGGTGGCGCAGATCCCCGACCTCAAGAACTGGGAAGTGAGCGCCAACGTCGGGGAGCTGGACCGCGGGCATCTTTCGGTGGGACAGCCGGTGACCGTGGCCGTGGTGGCACTGGCCGGAAAAGCGTTCGCGGGGCACGTGAAGAACCTCGGGGGCACGACCGGGTCGCCGTGGGATCGCCACTTCGAGTGCCGCATCTCGCTCGACAAGCCGGGGCCCGAACTGCGTCCGGGCATGACCTCCAACATGGTGATCACCGTGGAGACGCTGGAGAACGTGACCTGGGTGCCCTCGCAGGCGCTGTTCGAAAGCGACGGCCGCACCTACGTCTACCGGCAGACGCCCAACGGGTTCATGCCGCACGACGTGACGCTGGTGCGGCGCAGCGAGAGCCAGGCGGTGCTGACCGGCATTCCCGAAGGCGCGCTGGTGGCCATGTCCAATCCCGACCAGCAGAACAAACCAGCCAACCAGAAGCAAGGCGCCATGAAGGCGCTCCAGCAATGATCTTCAACCTTTCGGACATCGGCCAGGCGGTTTCCAACCTGCGCGCGCAGAAGACGCGGACGCTGCTCACGGCGCTGGGCATCGTCTTCGGAGTGGGCTCGGTGATCGGCATGCTGGCCATCGGCTCGGGGGCGAAGGAGGAGTCGCTGCGCTTCATCGAGCAACTGGGCGTGCGCAACGTGCTGGTGGACTCGCGTCCGGCCACCAGCCAGGAGGCGCTGCAGCAGCGGCGGCGCTCGTCGCCGGGCCTCTCGGACCGCGACGTGCGCATTCTGCAAGCCAACATCGAGGGGCTGGAAAGCATGTCGGCGCGGCGCGCGCTGCATCCGTCTCGAGTGCTGCCCAAGCCCTCGCGCGACATGCCGGAGTTGTACGGGGTGCGTCCGTCGTACGCGCTGATCCACAGCTTGCGGCTGGCGGAGGGCAAGTTCTTCGACGAATCGGACGACGCGGCGAGCGCGGCAGTGTGCGTGCTGGGGGAAGCGGCCAAGGTGAACCTGCTGGGGTACGCGTCGGCGGTGGGCAAATTCGTGAAGGCCAACGACACGTGGCTGGAAGTGGTGGGGGTGCTGGCCGAGCAGTTGATGGCGGGGGCGCAATCGTCGGGCGGGACGATGCAGGACATCAACAACATCGTGTACATTCCGCTGAACACATTTCAGTACCGCTACTGGGACCAGTCGGCGGGGATGAAGGACGACCTGGACGGCATCGACATCCGCCTGAGCGCCAAGGCGGACAGCATCGAGACGGCGAAGGTGGTGACGGCGGTATTGAACTCGACGCACCACAACACGCAGGATTTCACGGTGACGATCCCGGCGGCCCTGCTGGCGCAGCAGCGCACGCAGACGATCTTCACCTACGTAATGGTGGCGATTGCGGCGATCTCGCTGCTGGTGGGCGGCATCGGCATCATGAACATCGTGCTGGCGACGGTGCTGGAGCGGACGCGCGAGATCGGCATACGGCGCTCGATCGGGGCGCGGCGTTTCGACATTGTGCGCCAGTTCCTGACGGAGTCGGTGCTGATCCCGGTGACGGGCGGGTTGATGGGGATCGGCTTCGGCTACTTCCTGGCGTGGCTGATCGCGCGCACGGCGGAGTGGAAGACGATCGTGACCACGGCCTCAGTGGTGATCGCGTTCGGGGTGTCGGTGGTGGTGGGCGTGGTGTTCGGATTGTACCCGGCGGTGAAGGCGTCGCGGATTAATCCGATAGATGCGCTGAGGTATGAGTAGGGGGGCGGTCGATCCTACTTGAACCGCAGGTGCTGCACGGCGTCGATCGCCGATTGCACTTCCTGCCGCGTGGCCGTCGCCGTTGCCGAGTGGCTGCGGGGATTCAACGATTTTCTTCCAAGTCTCGATCGCAGCGAACAAGGCGACCATACCAGCTTCAGTTACGGGCACGCCGCCCCGCCACGGTCGATGGCCTCCAGGCCGGAGTTCCCTCTTCAAACTGGTTCCCGGTCAACCTCCGAATATCGGAGCCGTCCGATTTCATCACATGCATCTCGCCATCCGGCTGCCTGTTATGGGCATGCAGTACCGCCCCATCCTTGAAGCCTGTCCCAGCGCTGGTGAACGCGATCCGGCCGGCAACCGGCGGCCACGGTTGCAGCGGCGGCCACGGCGTAACCCAATGTGGAAACGACGTCTCACCTGGGCCATTCCGAGTTTGCGGTTCGCGATGTCTCTAACAGCCAAATATTCGTGTGGCCCCCGCGCGTAGAAACAAACGCAAGAGACCTGCCATCGGAGAAAGCACGCCTTGATCTTCAAATGCCGGATCGCCGGTCAAACGCTCGAAGCCGGAGCCATCGTGGTGCACCCCGGTAGATATGGGCCGAGCCGGCTTGATGCGAAGTGAATACAATCCGGCGCCGCCGGGCGAGTATGACGGGCGGTAGTCGGAGGGGAGCAAAACTCGCGAAAGCAATTGTGGGCGCCTCAGAAGGACCCTGGGCACGCCCCACCAGAAGAAGCACGGGAACTGTCACGGTGAGCGAAACGAGAGACCATGGCGCTGACTTCCGCATACCTATTCCGCCCTCCGCCTCCAGACAAACCTATGTCAGGATACTCTATTTCATACCTGCGATTAATCGGCCGTGTGCCCCTCGACGTCACCGGCGCGTCTGAGACCGGCCGCGGGCGGCCCCGCCGGTCAAGAAAATCGCGGATTCACGCGAGCAGTAGCCCTACAAAAAGCCGCGCCACTCACTCTCATGAAACCATCGGCGCGTGGCTCGGAATGGCCGATCAGGCGGAAAAAAGGCGGCGCCCCCTTTTTTTGCTTGCTAATTTTGGCTCACTCCATGCGATACTGTCGGTGTATGCCGAAAACTCTAGTCGATCAGGACCTATTGGAAGCTGCACTTATTGGGTATCAGGCGCAGCTTACAACTATTAACGGTCACATAGCGGAACTCAAGAGCCGCCTCGGGGGGAGCGTGCCGGCGCAGAGTGCCGGCGGCCAGGCGGCTGCCAACGTGAAACCGCGGAAGATGAGCGCGGCCGCCAAGAACCGCATCGCGGCAGCGCAGAGAAAGCGGTGGGCCGAGTACCACCGGGCCAAAGGGGCGCCGGCCAAGAAGGCCAAGAAACGGCACATGAGCGCCGCCGCCCGCGAGCGCATCGCTGCGGCCACCAGGAAACGATGGATAGCCTACCGGGCCGCCAAGGCGGCCGCCCTGTCAGCGGCCGGGAAGCCGAAGAAGAAGGCGGCAGTCAGGAGATCGGCGGTGAAGAGGGCTATGACGCCCGGAGCGGCGAAGGTAGAGCAGACGACGGCTTCGTAGCATCGGCGCCACGGAGGAACCCGCCCGCCGCAGAGTCGGCGTTAAGTAGTGCCGGCAGGGGCCAAGCTACGCTTGCCCGCCGTGGGTTGCCGGACATACTCGCGCCATAGGCCCCTGATGGAGAATAGAACCGGCTATTGGGGTCTGGGAGGGGTATGAGGGGAACATCGTGGCGGCTGTTGCTTACCGCGGCGCTGTTCCTTGCCGCGTGCAGCCGGACGCCGCCCGAAGCGGCGAAAGCCGAGTTGGCGTCGTTGAAGGGCTGCGACGAATTGCTGCGCAGCGGCTTTCGCCCCATCGCCACTTCGCGCAACCGGAGATTCAACGGCAAGGTCCAGCCCTTTACCGCGCTGTGCCGCGGCGGTGACGGCGCGCTCCAGTTCCGCGCCACTCCATGGGTCGATTGGGGGAACTATTGGGGCGCGGGCGATGCGCGCTCGCGGGCGCCGGAGTTCGTCAAACAGGCCGGACACCTCGCCCCACCGAGCGCGGCATCGACGGCGCTCTCCTCGATCTCGAATATCAACGCATCGAGCTGATCAAGTTCAACCTTGAGAGTACCGATATGTGAAGGTTTTCGACTCATGCCGCCAAGCTGGTTCCTTCGGTTCTGGACAGATCAAGCCTGTCTCGGATGAATTTCACGAGGATTGAGGGATTGGCGGGAGTTGCGAGAAATTCCGGGAGGGTAGTGCGGAG
>JAIQEX010000181.1 GCA_020073615.1 Terriglobia bacterium | reverse complement strand
CTCGGCGGGGAGATCATCCGCGACGTGAACGAAGAGCCTCGTCTCAGAAAGAGCTCCGCGGAACAACTTGTTCGAACCGTGATCCATGAGGACGGCGGTCCGCTGATCCATAACGGCTGGGAAGACGAGCAACGCACCTTCGACTCAACCTGCCGGAAGTTTCACCGTTTCCTCACTCAATCCCAACGCTGAGACCCGCAAGTTACCCACAGATTCCCCAGACGAACCAGAAGATCTGCGGATTCTCCATCGCCTGCTCGCGCCATTTCTTGCGCACGGCGGTGATGGCCTGCACCTTCATGTTCTCGCGGTCCAGGCGCAGCGCGGCCAGGTAATGCTCTCTCCACATGCCGGCGGCCGCGGGATCGACAAACACGCCGTGGCTCAAATCGTCGAGCGCGTCCACCATCGCGGCCTTCTGGTCCGGGAACTGCTTCATGTGCTCGACGGCGAATTTCAGCAGCCAGGGACTGGAGCGGTCCGTTGCGCTGGCAGCGAACATCCCGTACATCGACCGCAGGATCTGCTGTTCGCGCTCCGCGACTGCCGCTTCGCCCGGCGTCGCCGTACCGCGCACCACGAACAGGAAAAAGAAGCTGGCGTAGAAGCCTTCCGATTGCAGCAGTTGATTGGCGTCGCGCAGGGTGGCGAAATCGCGCGCCTTTTTTAGTTGCACGCGCAGGTAATCCGCCCCCTGGAACGCGCCGTCGAAGGCGAAGTTGTTGTCGCGCACCTCCAGGTAGCGCGCCACGTTCTGCGAATAGCTGGTCAGATCCGCCACGTGGCGGAAGTATTCGGTGGCCCGGTAGGGGCCGTCTCCGAACAGGACCAGCTCGCGATGATAGCGCTGGCGCGAGTTTTGGGCGCGGTTCAGGTGCGCGGCGAGCGTCTCCAGGTGGATGGCATTGCCCTCGGTGAACGCGGTGGTGCGGTCGGAGATGGCCGCCGTCGAGTGCGGAATCGCGGCCATGGCCTGGCCTTCCAGCAGCCGCCCTCCGGCCAGCATGGCCATCACCGCGTGGCCCGTTTCGTGGAGCAGCGTGACCTCGAAGCGGGACGGCTCGGCATCCAGCAGGATGTACGCCTGGCGCGGGTGCTCGACAATCTTTTCGCCATCCTGTAGGCGGAATCCGACGTCGACATGATTGCCTCCCGGAACCAGCGCGACGTAATAATCCGGCGTGCCGCCACCCGGATGGGCGATTTCGTAGCCCGCGCGGTACAGGCGCAGGGCACGCTCCGCCGATTCGTTGCGCAGCCATTCGGCATAGCGCGCCGGGTCGGCCGCCTGGCGGTAGAGCGGCATCTTCTCGGCGATTTCGGCGCCGCGGGTATCGACCTTGCCGGCCGGCTCCAGGAAAATAACGTGGGCCAGATCCTGCGCCCATGCCTCCGAGGACAACGGAAGCAGAGCCACGGCCAGCGCCAGTCGGTACATTATGGATGGTCGCATCTTAATATTCCGATGATACGCTCTCGGCCGGCGATATGTTCATTTTCAGACGCCGTTGTAGTATGGTCGGAAAGATGCCCGAGCCTCCTTCGTCTCCTCCAGCGGCATGTCCCGGCAATCCGCGCGGGCCGGTACGCGCGCGCCGCGTCGACCAGTGCCGCGATCTGGGCGAGCTCTTCCAGAACTGTCTGCCCGCTTTTGGGGGAGCGTACCTGCGCCGCATCTTTGGCATTCTCGATCAGGCCATCGGTCTGGGCTGTCCCATTACCCTGGCCATAGCGGGACCGGTCACGGTTTCCGCGCAGCACCGCACCTGGCTGATTCCCCTGCTTGAGACTGGGTGGGTGGCGTATCTCAGTACCACCGACGCGGTCTGTTACCACGATGGCCATCGGTCCCTGCATCCTTACCAGGAGGACCCCGTCCATGAGGTCCCGCTGAACTCCGACGACGGCGCCCTCCGGTCGCAGGGGACGATCCGCGTGACGGATATGGCCTTCGACGAGAGCGTGCTGTTCGATCAGGACCGATTCATTTCCGCCTGCCTCTCGCTGCCCGAGTTTCAGAGAAAGATGACCGGCACGGAATTCCGCAACCGGTTGGGCAGGATTTACGGAGTGCAGGAGCAAGCCAACCACGCGCCCGAGGGACTGCTGGCCGCCTGCCACCGCCTGGCGGTTCCGATATTCGTCGGCGCGCCGGGCGACGGCAGCATTTTTCTGAATTCCATGAAGCTCTGGGCCATGCGCCAGGCCGGCTTGCTCCCGGACTACCGCTTCGATCTGGATCTGCATGCCGAGATCTTCGAAGCCTGCGCCTACCATTTCTGGGGGCTCTTTGAAAACCCGGTGCAGGCGCTGGCCACGGTAATTCTCGGCGGCGGCGTGCCCAAGAATTACAATCTGCAGCCCGAACCCGCTCTCGGCCAGGTGTTGGGGCTGCCCGATATCCGCGGCTACATGTTCGATGTCCAGATCGTGACCGCTCCCGTGACGGATGGTTCTCTCTCTTCCTGTCCACCGGCTGAAGGAGTAACCTGGGGCAAGATCGACAAGGACCTTTATAAGCAGACTACCGAGAGCATGCAGGCGGACTACTCGATGGTGATGCCCTTTCTTGTTAAGGCGCTGCTCGATAACCGGCAGCGCTACGCGGACATGGCGCAGGGGGAAGGTACCGAGGAGTTATTCCGGCGGGAACCCAGGGCGCGCGGTTATCTGCGTGCGCCAACCGGGTACCGGTTGTTCGAGCAGAGGGACCGGCTCACCGGGAAGTTACTGGAGGAAGTCCGGAAGAATCGCGCGTGGCTGCTCGAAACGCTGCACTATCCGTTGGCCGAGGTTTGACAAAAAAAGTCCGCACAGGAGGCGTCGCCGGCCCCCTGTGCGGATAGGAACGCTGCTCCTAGAAGTGGATTCTCAGCCCGAACGACATCTGCCGCGGAGTGTTGCTCTGGCCGCCCAGAACTCCGAAGCTGGCCGGATCGCTGATGTCCATGCCGGGGTCGAACAACTGGGCATGATTGAGTACGTTGGTGAACTGGAACAGCAAGGTGGCGCCCACGCGCCCCTCTTTCCAGATCCCTATGTCCTTCGAGGCGGTGGCATCCAGGTTCCAGTACGGCTGGCCGCGCAATCCGCCCGCCACACCGGCGCCGCAATTGGTATCGAAGCCCAGGACGCAGGGGCGCAGTTCATTGAACACGGCGGCCGGGTCCTTGAACATCTGCGTACCCACTCCGCCGTTGTCGTAGTTGGCGTTGACGCCCACGCCCAGAGGATTGGCGGTGGCGCTCTCCGACACGTTCTGGTTGTACAGGGCGGAGGTGCCGCCGGTGTACTTCGCGGCCAGTACCGCGCCGTCGTTGGTGCTGCCGGTGCTGCAATTCACTTCGCCGAACGACTGGCAGTTGCCGTTCAGGTTGCTGGTGAACAGCGGAGCCCCGCTGCGGCCCGTGAAGATGGGAGCGATCGTCCATCCGCCCAACAGGTGGCCCAGCACGCCCTTCTGCGATTTGAAGTAAGGCGGCTGATACACCATAGTCAGGTTGTAGACGAACTTATAGTCGAAGAACTGGGGACCGTACATGGCGCTCAGGTTCCAGGGATCCACCACTGAGTAGGAACTGGAAGCCTGGACCTGGTTGCCGGTGCCCAGGGCGCGGCCCCAGGTGAAGTTGAAGCGCGTAGTCAGGCCGTGCCAGTTATGCGTGGACAGCGAGAGGTAAGCGGCGTTGTAGTTGCCGTAGCCGTTGCTGGTGTCGGCATACACGGCCGAAAGCTGGCCGCTGCCCCCGTTGATCGGGGAGCTCGGCATGGTGCGGCCGAGCGTCCACGAAGACGCCTTGTTGAGCTGCGCCCAGAGGTCATAGACACTGGCCGTGGAGATGAGGCTGTTCATGGTGGAGTTGC
Organism: Terriglobia bacterium; assembly: GCA_020073615.1. Classification (GTDB taxonomy): domain Bacteria; phylum Acidobacteriota; class Terriglobia; order Bryobacterales; family Bryobacteraceae; genus JADGNR01. Next base: position 7,636 of record JAIQEX010000181.1, on the reverse strand, counting down.
CGGCCACCGCGGCCGTGCAACTGCCGAATCCCTTGCAGAAGGAGGAACCGGCGCCGCCGAGGGCGGCTTCGAAGAACGGCTGGACCGCGGGCGTCCCGCCGGCATTCACAGCAAAGTAAGTTTGCGCGAAGGCTTGCGCGAAGCTCTGGCCGTTGAGCGTGGTCATGTACGGCACCGCGTCCAGATCCACCTGCTGCCACTCGTTGCGGATGATGCGCCCGATGTAGCCGGCTTCCAGCAGGACCTTCGAGTTGATTTCCCGCTGGATGCTGATGGTGAAATTGTCGGTGCGGCTGGGGCGGAAATTGCGATCCAGGATCGAGCCCGAGCCCGAGGAAGCGTTGCCGTTGAAGCCCGGGATGTAGGGCTGTGCCAAGGTCTGAGTTACCGCGGGCAGCGGAGCGGCATTGCCGTCGCTGCCAATGCGGAACGCGGTGGTCGGGTCCACGCCGCCGTTGCCCAGGCATTGTCCCGTTCGGCTGGCGCCGATGCAGGAGACTGCCTGGCCCAGGCCCGTGCCGAGCAGCGGAACCAGCACCAGGTCCACGCCGTTCAGACGGCCGAAGATCCGTCCGTAGCCGCCACGGATGACGGTCTTGCCATCGCCGAAAATCTTCCCCAGGATGCCGTCGCTGAATTTCGGATTCCAGGCCACCGCGGCGCGCGGGCTGAGGCCGCCGTAGAAAGGATCGTACGGATACTTGTTGGCGCCGCCGTCGGCATTGCGCACCGTGGCCCATGCCAAGGTGGGATTGTAAACCTGTCCCTGGAGCGCGGCGCTCTTGCGGGCGTCCAGGTAATCCTGCAGGATAATCGATTTCCCGTTGGTATCGGTGAGCGCCACCTGCTTCCCGTTAAGCTCGTAGGGCGGCATCTCCACCTGGTATCCCAAGCCATAAGTCAGCGTCAACGTGGGCTTGATGCGCCAGGTATCGGTGGCATACAGGTTGTACGAGGGAATGATGCTCTGATCGAACATGAACGAGCCCGGCGGCTGCAGCGTGAGGTTGGCTCCGCTGCGCGTGTACAGATCCTGCGGCTGGTGAACAATGCCCAGCACTTCGGTGTAGAGCCGGTTGTAATTCCCCAACTGGTTGGCGGGCAGCCCCGCCGGCTGATACTGCGACGAGAAGGCCAATCCCGGCATCGAGCTGGCTCCGATTTGATACACCGGAGAATTCATAATGCCCTGGCCGTTGTCGTTGCGCAGGTGGTAATCGTAATTGCGCTGATAGATTCCGCCGAGGGACAACTGGTGATTGCCCTTGATCATGGAGACGTCGTCGCGGATCTGCTTGTCCTGCCCGTCCCAGAAGCGCTGGCGGACGTCCTGCGTGTCCACGTTATAGGGGATCAGGGCGGCCCTGGTCTCGCCGCCGATCTCCAGCGCCCCGCCCAGTCCCGGAAGCTGCGGGGGCGCGGCGGCCGTGGCCCACTGCCAGAAGTTGCGCAGGTAGCTGAAGCGAAAGTCGTTGGTGGTGGTTGGCGTGACTACCGTCGTCAGGCCGGCAACCCAGTAGCTCGGAATCTGCGGGCGCGGCGCCTGTGCGGCCGGCGTCCCGAGAGTGTCTCCGGGAAGCGCGCCGCCGATATCCACCTGGTTGGTGGTCAACTGGAGGAACCGGTAGTACCGGTAACTGGTCATGAAGCGCCACTTATCGCCAAAGTCATGGTCGATGCGCGCAACATAGTTGTTGGAGCGCAACGGATCGGCGATGGTCGAAAGATACCCCTGCGTGTTGAACTTGTCCGATCCCGCGCCCCCATAAAGGGGATCGTTGGGCAGCGGCATGAACTTGTTCCAAAGCGTCGAAACCTGGGAGTTGAGCCCGAGGCCGCGCGGATCGCACGCGCCCGCGGGGCACGCCGCCGGCTGGTAGGTGACGCCGCCCACGGTGACCGGAACCGGGTTCAGGTTGTACGCCACTTCGCCCGAGCCCTGGCGGATCTGGATCACGCCGGCGCGCAGCAGCGGCGTCGGCACGGCTCGCTCGAAGGTGGCCGCCTGCGGAAAGCGGAAGCCTTCGTAGTTGACGAAGAAATATGTTTTCCCGCCCAGTAGCTTGGGCAGCATCGGCCCGCCCAGCGACCCGCCGAAACGATTCGTGTGAGTCACCGGCAGGGGCGTGAAAGGAAATCCTTTGGCCGGTGTGTGATTGGCGTCCCAGGTGTTGGCCGCGCCGACATCGGTGGCGAAGTAATACTCGTAGCCCGAGCCGTGTAACTGGTTGGTGCCGCGCTTAGTAACCATCTGCACCTGGCTGCCCGAGGAGCCGTTGAAATCGGCCGTCTGGTTGGCGGTCGAGACTTTGAACTCCTCGATGCTCTCGATGGGCGTCGGCATGGTGCCGGTGGGAGCCCCGTTCGAGGCATAGCTGGGCGTGTAGACGTTCATGCTGCCGTCCATATCGTTGGAGTTGTTGCCGCCATCGAGCTGGAAGGTGTTCTGATCGTACATCGCTCCCGCCACGCTGCCTTCCGGCGACACGCCCGGCTGCAGCACGGCCAGCGTGGAGGCGTCGCGGCCCAGGTTGGGCAGGAAGAGGAGCGACGCTCCGGAGACGGTGGCGCCCACCGTGGCGTTGGTGGTTTGCAGTTCGGCGCCCTTGGCGGCGCTGACTTCCACGGTGGTGGAGGTCGAGCCCACCTCCAGAATGGCGTTGATGGTCAGCAACTGGCCCACCTGCACCTGTTGCTGATTCACTTTGTGGATGGAGAAGCCCGTCTTACTGACCGTGATGTCGTAAGTTCCGGGCGGAACGTTGATATAACTGTAGCGGCCCGCCTCGTTGGTCAGTGTGGATCGTGCCGTGCTGGTCGCGATATCGATCAGCCGGACTTCCGCTCCGACGATGGCGGCATTCTGCTGGTCGGTGACCTGGCCCGAGACGGTGCCGGTTGCGGTGGATTGTGACCAGGCTGGCGCGGCGCCGAGGCACAGCAGGATCCCCAGACACATCATCGACAGCCCGTAGAAAAACAGAGAACGTCTACAAGCGAGCTTGTAGCTTAACCTCATTGTTGTATCCCCCTCCTCTAAACGTAGGCCGGTTGCAGGCTTCCACTCCGTACAGCACAAGGAGCCCGATTCGGCTCCCCCAGTAAAGGAACCGGATCGTAATAATTGGGCCGATTTTATTCCCCTGACGAGGCTTTGTCAAGGATCGCGGCGGCAAACGTACGAGATCTTACACTTGTCTCGCGCGAGCCAGCACATGCCCGGCGCACGGCTTGGCCGCGCCGCGCATCCAACATAGTGGAGGTGGAAATATGCTGAAGAAACTTGGAACTTCCGTCATCGTCCTGGTGGCGCTGCTGATTCTGCTGACACCGCCCCAGGCCAGCGCCAGAATCCACTTCGGAGTGTATCTGGGCGGCCCGGTCTACGCGTATCCGCCATACCCGTATTATGCTTATCCGCCATACCCGTACCCGTACTACAGCTATCCCAACCCATACAACTACCGCCATTCCCCATACATCTTCTCGTACCGGGCCTGGGACCATGGGCGGCGCGCACGCCTGGAGCACCGCCGCCACGAGCGGCGCGAACGCGAACTCCGCGGCCGCGCCGAGCGGTTCCGGCGATGAATCGTCCGGCAACGGGCTCGGCAGGCGCCGGCCCAAAGCGCACGGGTGAAGCGCGCCGGGCCTGGAAGCCGGGTGGCCCGCACCAGCACGGAGGACTGCACGAAGCGCAATCCACGGCACAGATTCACGTAAAAGCGGGAACTGCGGATCGCGCGCGCGTAGGTCGCGCCGCGCCGCACAGAAACCGCTGCCGTTCGGTGAAGACGCGGCGCGCGCTGCCGCTCGCGGCACGCCGCCGCCGCGACATCCTTGGGCCGAGTGACCGAATGCGTCCCCGCCGATGGTAGCCTGAGTATATGGAGCTGCTCGAACTCGCGCAGGATGTCGTGAGGCGCGCCCAGGCGGCCGGCGCGAGCGACGCGGAATGCACCATGGCGGAGGGCGACGAGTTCTCCGCCAACGTGCGTATGCGCGAATTGGAGAATCTCAAGGAGGCCGGCTCGCGCGGCGCGGGGCTGCGCATCCTGATCGGCAAGAAGACCGGCGCGTCCTACACGTCCGATCTGTCGGGCGAAGGAATCGCGCGGCTGGTGGAATCCGCCATCGAGCTGGCCGCCATCACCAGCGAGGACCCGCATGCCGGTCTGCCCGGCGCCGCCGAGTTGGGCGCCATCGCGGGCGACCTGCGGCTCTATTCGCCGGATGTGGCGGCCTTGCAGCCGGAGCTCAAAATCGAAATGGCCAAACGCGCCGAGGCCGCGGCCCTGGCCGCCGACCCGCGCATTTCCAACTCCGAAGGGGCCTCCTTCGACAACCACGTGGGCCGCCACATCTTCGCCAATTCGCGCGGCTTCGCGGGCGAGTACCGCACCAGCTACTGCTCGCTCTCGACCGTTCCGGTGGCGCGCGAGGGCGAATCCATGGAGCGCGACTACTGGTACACCATGGCCCGCGGCTTCGCCGGCCTGGAATCGCCCGAGTACGTGGGACGCCGCGCCGCCGAGCGCGCCTTGCGGAGGCTTCGCCCGGTGAAGGTGGAGACGCAGCGCGTTCCCGTGGTGTTCGAGCCGCGCATGGCCCAGACGCTGCTGGACAGCATCTTCGAAGCGGTGCACGGCACGTCCATCTACCGCCAGGAATCGTTTCTGGCGGGCAAGCTGGGCGAGAAGGTCGCCGGCGAGAACGTCACGGTCATCGACGACGGCACTCTTCCGGGCCTGTTCGGCACTTCCCCGTTCGACGACGAGGGCGTCCCCTCGCGCCGCACACCGGTGATCGAGCGGGGCGTGCTGAAGAGCTACCTACTGAACAGCTATGCAGCGCGCAAGCTGGGGATGAAGACCACCGGCAATGCCTCGCGCGGACTGACCGGCAATGCCGGCATCGGCCATGGGAACTTTTTCCTGGAAAAGGGTGTCCAAGCGCCGGAGCAGATTGTGGCGGGCGTTCCCAATGGGTTCTACGTCACGGAGTTGCTGGGCTTCGGCGTGAACATCGTGACCGGAGATTATTCCCGCGGTGCGGTGGGACTGTGGATTCGCGCCGGCGAGCTGGCCTTCGCCGTCTCCGAGGTCACCATCGCCGGCAATCTGAAGGAAATGCTGATGAACGTGGAGGCCGTCGGTTCGGACCTGGAGTTTCGCGGTGCGGTGGCGGCGCCCACGCTCAAGATCGGAGAGATGACCGTTGGCGGCAGATAAGACGGCAACCACGCAAAAGAAGCGGGTCACCGTACCCCCGGTCGCGATTATCGCCGGAGTTGTGGTGCTGGCTGGCCTGGCTGGGTTCTGGTATCTCGATCGCGCGGCCAAGCGCCCCCCGCCGCCTCCTCCGCCTTTGACCGGCGCGGCCAAGGCGTATACCCGCTACCTGAAGCTGGCCGACGTCGAGATGAAGGCGCACGAGAGCTACTTCAAGCAGTCGGTGGTGGAGATCACCGGCAAAATCGGCAATACCGGCGACCGCATCCTGCAGAGGGTGGAGATCAACTGCATCTTCTACGATCCCTACGGCCAAGTGGTGCTGAAGGAGCGCGTGCCCATCGTGAGCCGGAAAATGGGCAGCCTCACCCCCGGCGAGCTGAAGCCCTTCCGCCTGCCCTTCGACAGCGTTCCGGAAAGCTGGAATCAAGCGATGCCGCAGATGGTCATCGCGGCCATCGACTTCTAAAAGGGACGGCGGGGCAGGGAAGCGCTCAGGCTGTCCGCGCCAGCTCCAGTTTCCGCTGCCGGAGCCACTGTAGCCGCCCCTGGTGCTCCTGGTACAAGGTGGCGAAGCCCGCCCAGTAGTACCCCATGACGAACAGCAGCAAGAACGGAATGGAAAGGTAATTGTAGGTCTCGATGGCGAAGGCGATCATCCCCAGAAAATACGTGCCCACCAGCAGTTCCGCGTACGGCAGCCAGCCGCTGCGGCGCCGGTACTTCTTGGTCTCCAGGTTGACCGGCCGCTCGCCGACGCCGAATTTCGGCGTGCGCACAAAGCCGGTCTCGATGCCGAACAGCGCCTCCAGCACGGCGCGCGTATTGATGATGGTCAGCGCCACCCCCACCGCCATCAGCATGGGCAGCATGAGGATCGAGCGCTTCCAGTTCCTGGGGTACAGTTCCCGCTGGGCCACCACGTAAAACAGCGATATCGACCAGAACGACGCCGCGATCAGCGGCAGATCGATGACCACCATCTGCCACACGCCCATGTAGAAGCGCACGATCATGACCGGCAGCATCAGCGCCGAGATCACGATCATCAGCGGGTAAGAGAGGTTGGGCGTCAGGTGCAGGAACGCCTCGGCCTTCACCCGTTTGGAAACATCCGCGCGCAGGATGGCGGGCAGGAGCTTCTTGGCCACCTGCGTCAGCCCCTTGGCCCAGCGCGATTGCTGCACCTGGAACCCGTGCATCTCCACCGGCAGCTCCGAGGGGCACTCGAGCCCCGGCAGATACACGAACCGCCAGCCCTTGAGCTGCGCGCGGTAGCTCAGGTCCGAATCCTCGGTGAGGGTATCGTGCTGCCACCCGCCCGCGTCGTCGATCATCTGCTTGCGCAGGATTCCGGCGGTGCCGTTGAAGTTGAAAAAATACCCCGCCCGCGACCGCGCCCCGTGCTCGAGGATGAAATGGCCGTCGAGCAGCATGGCTTCCACTTCCGTCAGGAAGTTGTAGTCGCGGTTGAGATAGCTCCAGCGCGTCTGCACCACGCCCACCTGGGGATCGGCGAAGAAGTGCACGGTGCGCAGCAGGAAGTCGGAAGGCGGGCAGAAATCGGCGTCGAACACCGCCACCAGCAGCCCCGTCGCCGTCTCCAGCCCCGCCTGCAGCGCCCCGGCCTTGAATCCGTGGCGGTTCGCCCGGTGGTGGTATTCGATGGGGTATCCCATGTTGCGGTACCGCTCCACCAGCGCCCCGGCAAAGGGCGCGGTATCGTCGGTGGAATCGTCCAGCACCTGAATCTGGAGCAGCTCCTTCGGGTATTCGATCTTGAGCACCTCTTCGATCAGCCGCTCCACCACGTACCGTTCGTTGTACAGCGGGAGCTGGATGGTCACCGGCGGCAGTTCGTCGAAACGCCGCGGCGGCGAGCTGACGGCCTTCTTGCGGTGCTTGAAATAGGTGCGGATTATTTCGTAGCGGTGGAGACCGTAAACCGAGAGGATGACCAGGACCGTGAAGTAAGGAAGCAGCATGGCCCAGTCGAACCATCCCAGTTGATGAATGCCGGCGAACGGCGTCGCGGCAAACATGGTCGAGAAGCGGTGCGCGGCAGACGGAGCTGCCACGAACGCCAGCGCTAAATTTGATGACATGAAAGAAAAAGCTTCCGCCCTTCCATGCGGGCCCGGAGCGGAAGATTGGCCTTCCGGCCATCATAATAGTAACAAATCTGGTTCCGCCGGTGGGAGTCTTGTCTCATACAAGATGAGCCTGGAGTGGGGGTGCGTTTCTCATACAAGATGAGCCTGGAGGAGCGATCCGGCATGCTGGGAGTTGATCATCAGCATGCAAGCACCAGAGAAGTTGAGCCTGGAACAGATCCGGGCGTTTTTGGAAGGGAGCAATGAGGTCCGGTTCGAAGGGCGCAACCGGGAGGAGGTATACGGCTGGGT
>JAIQEX010000019.1 GCA_020073615.1 Terriglobia bacterium | reverse complement strand
CTTCAGATCCTCTCCGCGACAAAACCCACCCTAGTCTGGCAGTCCTTCGGTTCGTGGATGCGAACCGTTCGACCAGGGCTGGCCCCCTCCGAACAGGTTGTCGCCATTGCCCTCCGCACTACCCTCCCGGAATTTCTCGCAACTCCCGCCAATCCCTCAATCCTCGTGAAATTCATCCGAGACAGGCTTGATCTGTCCAGAACCGAAGGAACCAGCTTGGCGGCATGAGTCGAAAACCTTCACATATCGGTACTCTCAAGTAAGGATATAAAGATGTTAAAATACCGTTGCGATTACGAGCCGCTGATGTGTGTATCGGGGAGTAGGGCGGCGAGGCCAGAATGGAGATCCGGTATTGCGGTTGAGCGTACGTCTTTCTCTCGCGATCATGCTTGCGGCAGCTTGTGAATTCACCATTGCCATGGCGGCCGGGAACCCGCCGTCGATTACCGGATGGAACATCAACGGTTTGATCGCTGGCGATCCTGCGTTCCTTCTGATCATCGATGGCGCCGGATTCGTGTCCGGCTCCAGCGTGCGGTGGAACGGGTCACCGCTCAACACCACGATCCATGGCGCCACACAATTGACCGCCGATGTGCCCGCGAGCCTCATTGCCTCGCCTGGAACCGGCGTGGTTAAGGTGCTGGGCAGGGCCTGGTAGATAACCCGGTAGCTACTGGGGCAGCCGCACCGTTAACGCCTCTTTCCATTCCCCTTGCGTCGGTGCTGGCCAAAATCGGTGGACAAACCGCGCCGGTAGCCTTTGCCTGCCTGTCGCCAGGGATGGTCGGGCTGTTACAGGTAAACCTGGTGGTGCCGGCCGTCGCCCCGGGCGAGCAGACGCTCGATCTGACGATCGGCGGCATAGCTGCCAATCCGACGCTGATCTCCATTGGGACTAATTGATGGCGCCCGTTCCGACGCGATAAGATTGCAGTGGGCTCACGGCAGCGTGAACCAATTGGCCACGGGTCTCAGCAGCAGCGCGTTCGGCCTGATCACCCTAGAACGGCCAACGGCGCGTGGACCGTGCAGATCGGCGCGCGCATGGTCGGGTGGGCCCGGCACTCAAGGCATCAGACGAACGAATGTCCCTGCATGGATGCCAGTGCCGGGGATAACTACGCCAAAGTTTGCCGGCCAGACGGATGCATAGGGGAAGACAAGCTGACTGTTGCATTCTATCTGAATTTCGTAGGCAAAACCTTCCACGTACTTATTGGCGTTGTGAGTGCTTTCATTCGGATCGAGGGTCACCACCAGCGGCCCCGGCGCCGCCGCGGACTTAACCATGCCAACCGGGCACTTGAACACCGTCACCCGCGCCACCTGTTGGGTCGTATCGTTGTTGAGGAGCGTCCAGTCCAGGGAACCCGAATTCTGCGGCAGGAGAAAAGGGCCGGTCGTGTAGCGAAACTTGTATATGCTGAGAGGCGCCTTCTCGAGTACCGCTCTTGCAGGAAGGGCGTTCACATCGGTCAAGGCCAACATCCCGGCCTCGACTTTCGTTCGCGTTTTCGCTTTCGGTTTGCGTGTCGCCATCTTTGTCACCTCACTTAGTATACAGTTTCAGAAGATCGGTCCCGCGCACAGCCGCCGGCAGGAGAGCGGCGGCAAGCACCCTTGGGTTCATCTCTCGATGATAGGCCATTCCCATTCGTGGTTTCGGAACAGCGCATATAGGTATGACAGGACCCGTTTCTCCTGATATAATCGTTTCGGCCGCCTGTGATCGGGATTAGTCCCGGCCGCCCAAGGCCGCCGCGGGAGGCGTTGTTCGGGGAAATGTCACGCGGTTTGGGCGTGAGGACGCGAAGATCTCGTTCGGGACGGCGGCTGGGCACAGGAGGTCGCGATGTGGGTAATGTATTTCTTCATCGGCTATCTGGTTTTGGCTCTGGTCATCCCGGTTGCGTTGGCTCTGGGGCGAGTTTACCTGAGGACACGCAGGCCACTGACGGTTACGTGTCCAGCCAATAGCCGGACCGCAATTATCGCTTTGGATGTGCGCCATGCCATCGGCACGCGCATCTTCGCAGAGTGCTCGCTACGGGCACAGTCCTGCTCCTTCTGGCCGGAGGATCGTGGATGTGGCCAGGATTGCCTGCGCCAGATTCACGCGGTTGGGGCCCGCGGGTAGCGCCTCCATCTACAGATATTAAGGTCTGAAACTATCTTGTAACGCGCGTCGAAGGGTGGTATACTTCTTCCGCAAAGTAGCGTGGTGATTCCCGAAACGGGCGCCCGAAGATTTCGGAGCGTGCTTCAGTCCCCGTGGAGCGAGGAGCAACATCGGACATGACTGAAACTGTTTCCTTTTCGTATCAAGACCTTCTCGAAAACTTCGACTGGTCAGTTTCCGAGCGGGAGTTGGGTTATAAGAAGGGCGACCGCCTGAACATCGGCTGGATGTGCAGCGACCGCATCTGCCGCCTCGGTCAGGCGGGCAAGCCGGCGCTGATCTGGGAAGATCATCAAGGCCGGGAAAAGCGCTTCACTTACAATGATGTCCGCGTTCTTTCCAACACCGTAGCCCATTTCCTGGTAAGTCTGGGGATTCATCCAGGCGAACGGGTCTGTTTGTTCATGGACCGCGTGCCGGAGTTATACATCGGCTTTCTCGGCATCCTGAAAGCGGGAGCGGTGGCGCAGCCGCTGTATTCCGCGTTCGGCGACGAGTCGCTCTTCGTTCGGCTCTGCAACGCCGACACCGCCGCGATCGTCACGCAAAGGAAGCATGTCCACAAAGTGCGCAAGATCCGCGAGCGGTTGCCGGGCCTGCGGCATATCGTCGTGGTGGATGCCGGGGACGCTCCGCTGGAGAACCGCGAAATCTCCCTCGAGATGGAAGAGGCGGCGCCAATCGAGCATTTTGACGTTTATCCAACGGTGGCGGAGTCGCCATCGGTACTGCACTACACGTCGGGCACGACCGGCCAGCCCAAGGGCGCGCAGCACGTTCATTATTCGATCGTCTCGCAGTATCTGACGGCCAAGTGCGTGCTCGATCTTCGTCCGGAGGACGTCTACTGGTGCAATGCCGATCCGGGCTGGGTAACCGGGACCTCGTACGGCATCATCGGTCCCTGGGCGAACGGCATCACGCAAGTGGTGTTGGACTCCGGCTTTAGCGCCGAGCGTTGGTACAAGTTCATGGAGAAGCACCGCGTCACGGTGTGGTATTCCGCCCCGACAGCCATTCGCATGTTGATGCGGGAAGGAGACGAGTTGGTCCGGCAGCACGACTTATCGAGCCTGCGGCATCTTTGCAGCGTGGGCGAACCGCTCAACGCAGAGGCTGTCCTGTGGTCGCGCAAGGTCTTCGGCAAGGAGTTCCACGACACATTCTGGCAGACGGAGACCGGATGCATCGTGATTACGAACTTCCCGGGAATGGCAGTCAAGCCCGGATCCATGGGCAAACCGTTTCCCGGCATCACCGCCACCGTCCTCGATCCGTCTACCTACGAACCGTTGAATCAGGCGGGAGCCACCGGCCTGATTGCTCTCCGGCCTGGCTGGCCCTCACTAATCCGTTCTTACTGGAACGACGAAGCGGGGTACCAGGCAAAGTTCAAGAACGGCTGGTATCTCTGCGGAGACCGGGCATCGATAGATGCCGACGGTTACTACTGGTTTGTAGGGCGCGACGACGACGTGATCAACACGGGCGGCCACCTGGTGGGCCCATTTGAGATCGAATCGGCCCTGCTGGAGCATCCCGCCGTCGCGGAATCCGCGGCGGTGGCCAAACCCGATCCGGTCAACATGGAGGTGGTCAAGGCGTTTGTGAGTTTGAAGCCGGGTTATGAAGCATCGGACGACCTGGAACTGGAGATCATGAACTATATCCGCAAACGTCTGTCGCCCATTGCGATGCCGCAAGAGATCGAAGTTACGAATGCGATTCCTAAGACGCGCAGCGGGAAGATTGTGCGCCGGGTTCTACGTTGCAGGGAGTTTAACGAACCTGTTGGAGACCTTTCCACCATTATGGACGACTAAGCCGCCGCCCGAAGTTAGGAGAGCCGACGATGGACGATCTTACCAAGTTAGTTTCCAACTATATAGCCAAGGAATACCTGGTAGAGGGAAGCGAGGTCACCGAAACCATGACGCTGATTTCCAGCGGGATCGTGGATTCATTTTCGATGGTGCCTCTAAAACGATTTCTCGAGAAGAAATGCAATATCAAGATCGCCGACGCCTGTGCCACGGCCGAGGCTTTTGACACCGTGCAGAACATCGTCGCCTTGGTGCGGCGGGTCCAGAACGAATAGCGCCACCGTCGCGGACCGGCCCGGAGAATGCGCGGCCGGCCGCGTTCCCGCGCCCTGGGGGTTCGGCAAACGCCATCCGGAGGAAAGACATGGCCTTCAACGAGGCAGGCCGCAGTTGGTATCAGGCGGAGATTCAGGCCATCCGCGCCGCCGGCCTGTTCAAAGACGAACGGCTCATCTGTTCGCCGCAGTCGGCGGAAATCGAAGTGGAGTTTCCCGCCGGCGCGGCGGTCAGGAAATGCATCAATATCTGCGCCAACAACTATCTCGGCCTGTCGAGCCACCCGGCGGTGATCCGGGCGGCGCATGCCGGGCTGGACGCGCGCGGTTATGGAATGTCGTCGGTCCGCTTTATCTGCGGGACGCAGGACATTCACCGGCAGCTCGAGAAGCGGCTATCGGAGTTTCTCGGGACGGAAGACACGGTGCTGTTTCCATCGTGCATGGACGCCAACGCGGGATTCTTCGAGGCGTGCCTCACCGAGCGGGACGTGGCCATTGCGGACCGGTTGGTACACGCCTCGATCGTGGACGGCATGCGCCTGTCGAAGGCCATCCAGGACAGCTATAAACACTCCGACATGGGGCACCTGGAGGAGAAGCTGCAAGAGCACCAGGACAAGCGTTTTCGGATGATCGTCACCGACGGCGTCTTCTCGATGGACGGCGACCTGGCCAGGCTGGACGAGATTGTTTCGTTGGCCGAGAAGTACGATGCCATGGTGTTTCTGGACGACTCGCACGCCACGGGCTTCATCGGCAAGACCGGGCGCGGCACTCACGAACGCTGTGGCGTGTACGGCAGGATTGACGCGATCACCACGACCCTGGGCAAGGCACTGGGAGGCGCGTCCGGGGGGTGCGTGAGCGGGCGCCGAGAACTGGTCGAGATGTGCCGTCAGCGGGCCCGCCCGTTTCTGTTTTCCAACACCGTGGCGCCAGTGATCGTTGCGGGCGCGCTCCAGGTGTTGGATCTGATCTCGGCCAGCACGGAGCGCCGGGACAAGCTGGAATGGAACGCGGCCTATTGGCGCGGTCTTTTGACCGAGGCCGGCTTCGATATCAAGGCGGGCGAAAGTCCGATTGTGCCCGTGATGCTCTACAACGCCAAACTGGCGCAGGATTTCGCGCGCGACCTGTTCACCGAGGGCATCTATGCAGTAGGGTTTTTCTTCCCGGTGGTGCCCAAGGGGCAGGCGCGCATTCGCACCCAGCTTTCCGCGGCTCACGAGAAGCACCACCTGGATACGGCCATGGCGGCGTTCCGGAAAGTCGGGACGAAGTATGGCATTCTGGGACTCGGCAGGAAAGAGCTGATCGAAAAGTTCGGGATGTAGCGGGCGTTGTGCCGTGATTGTTGGCTTAGGGATCGACCTCTTCGATTCGAGCCGCGTGGAACGGGAACTCGCGCGGGGAGACTGGCCGAGAGAAGACGGCATCTTCACGCAGGGAGAAATCGCCCACTGCAACTCGACGGCGCGGCCGGCACGTTCCTACGCCGCCTGCTTTGCCGCCAAGGAAGCAACGTTAAAAGCCCTGGACCTGCGAGCGGACGATCTGGGATTCTTCGGCGAGGTCGAAGTGGAACCCGTGGCGTGCGGATACCGCCTGACACTCCATGGCCGGCCGAAGGCGAGAGCAGGGCAACTGGGAGTGCGGCAGGCGAAGCTGTCCATCGCGCGCCATGGCCGTCTGATTGGGGCGGTGGTCATTCTGGAAGACTGATGGCGGGGCGATTGCGGCGGCGTCCCCAACCGGTCCTCCAATTCGGTAGCGTAGAGGATTAGCGGCATCGATGCTCCTCTACGCGCTCGCCATTGCTCTCTCCGCCTTTCTGCTGTTCGAGGTGCAGCCCATCATCGCCAAGATGATTCTGCCCTGGTTCGGCGGCTCCTCGGCGGTGTGGAGCACCTGCATGCTTTTCTTCCAGGTGGTGCTGCTGGCGGGCTATCTCTATGCGCACTGGCTTCATGAGAAACTCGCGGCCCGCAGACAGGCACTGGTGCATATCGCGCTTCTGGCGGTGAGCCTGGCTACGCTGCCGGCCCTGCCCAATCCCGCGTGGAAGACCGCCCAGGTGGGGCATCCCTCTTTGCGGATTCTGGCGCTGCTTTCGCTCACCGTCGGGCTGCCGTATTTTCTGCTCTCCTCCACCAGCCCGCTGCTGCAGGCATGGTACGCGCGCGAGCGGCGCGGCAGACTGCCGTACCGCCTCTTCGCGCTTTCGAATTTTGCTTCCCTGACGGCGCTGCTCAGCTACCCGCTGCTGGTCGAGCCCCGCCTGCCGGCGCGCATACAGGCGCTGGCGTGGTCTGCCGCGTACGCCTGTTTCACGGTACTGTGCGGCGTCACCGCCTGGCGCGCTGCCCGGCTTTCCGACAACGCCGGGGCAGTTGCACCGGACGCCGAATCAGGCGCCCAAACCGCCCCCTCCTGGACGGTGCGCCTGCTGTGGCTCGGGTTGGCCGCCAGCGCTTCCGTGCTGCTTCTGGCCGTCACCACGCACCTCACCCAGGATGTGGCCGCCATCCCGTTCCTCTGGATCCTGCCGCTCAGCGTCTACCTGTTGAGCTTCATCGTCTGCTTTGAGGCCCCCCGCGCTTACCGGCGCGCCATCTTCATCCCGCTTCTGGCGGCGGCTCTGGCCTTTATGGCCTGGCGGCTCTGGCCGTATCACGGGCGCATGGAAATGCGCGCCATCATCGGCGCTTTCGCGCTGGCGCTGTTCGTCTGTTGCATGGTCTGCCACGGCGAGCTGGTCCGCCTCAAACCGCACCCGCGCTACCTCACCGGCTTCTATGTGACCGTTTCCATGGGCGGCGCGGCCGGCGGCCTGTTCGTAGGCTTGTTCGCGCCAAACGTGTTCCACGCCTATTACGAATTCCCCATCGGACTGGCGCTGTGCGCAGCGCTCGCCTTTCTGGTGATGGCGCGGGAACCGCGGCGCTTCTCCACTGCCGGAAAGCGTCTGGCTACCGGCGCGCTGGCGGCCGTTCTCTGCGGCTACCTCCTGTGTCTGGGCGCGATCATGCGGGAAATGGTGCACGGCTATCGCTTCGTGGCCCGCAACTTCTACGGGCAGCTTCGCGTTCAGGATGAAGGCAACCCCGCGATCGACGAAGACGCCTGCCGAAAGCTCGTCCACGGTGTCATCAATCACGGGGAGCAGATGTGGCGCGAGGAGTACCGGCGCCGGCCGGTTACCTACTTCTGCCCGCAGTCCGGCATTGGCCGGGCCATGCGCGTGCTGGAGGGCGCGCCGCGGCGGATCGGCATTCTGGGCCTGGGCTGCGGCACGCTTGCCGCCTACGGCCGGCCGGGAGACACCCTGCGAATCTACGACATCAACCCGCTCGTGCTCGAGATCGCGCAACGGGATTTCACTTACCTCCGCGACACTCCCGCGCGCGTAGAAGTGACCATGGGAGACGGCCGGCTGGCTCTGGAAGCGGAGCCCGGCCAGCAGTTCGACCTGCTGGTCATGGATGCCTTCTCGGGCGATTCCGTGCCGGTGCACCTCATCACTCGCGAAGCCTTCCAAACCTACTTCCGGCACTTGAAGCCGACCGGCATTCTCGCCGTCAACATCACCAACTCCTATCTTGCTCTGGAGCCGGTCATGGAGCGCGCCGCCAACGCGTTCGGCAAAGTGGCCCTGGCCTATCACTTTGTGCCCGACGACGACGACCTGCTCTGCTTCTCGTGCTCCTGGACCCTGATTCTGGACCGCGCCTTTCTGGCCGCCCACCCGGAGCTTCAGACCGATGCCAAGCAGCTCCATCCCGCAGGGAACTTCCGCATCTGGACCGACGACTTCTCCAATCTGCTCAGCATACTGAAGTGAGCGTTGTCGCCCTCCATTCGCTAAAGCCGGTAGCGCAGTCGCAACGGGAACTTCCCCGTCGACATGCGGGCTGGCCTCCGCTCAGGCCTCCGCAGCGAAGGCGCGGTTCGCGCGCTGGACAGGCCGGGAGCCTAACCCCACTGACGGGTAGTGTCCTAAAGATACGGTACTAGCCACCGGCGGCTAGTACCCGCGCCTGGGTTTACACTATCGGATGAGGAGGTCTGAATATGTGTCGTGTGCTGCACCTGCTGGTTCTGGCCGGAGTGTTCGCCTTGGCCCTACAGGCCCAATCTTCGAACGGCTATTTGTTCTTTGCTCCCGGCGGTGTTACGTGCTGCGGGACGACCTCGATGACGCTGCATGCCGGTGTGGGTGGAGAAGGCGTCATTGGAAAAGGTATCGGCATCGGCGCCGAGCTGGGCGCGGTCGGCCCCCGGGACGAGCTCGCCGACTCGGTGGGCATGTTCTCGCCCAACGGCTACTATCATTTCGTGCATCGCAAGGAGCTCAAGGCCGATCCCTTCGTAACCGCCGGATACACCTTGATGTTCCGCTCGGGACATGCCAACCTGTTCAACTTTGGTACCGGGTTGAATTACTGGTTCCTCAACCACCTGGGTGCCCGCGTGGAATTCCGCGACCATGTGTACCATTCCGGGAGGGCGGTCCACTACTGGGGCGTGCGCTTCGGGCTGGCTTTCCGATAAATGACGGCGCCGGTCAGCGCGGATACCTGCCCAGCAGTTTGCGGCAGAACCCGTGCGCCCGGTGCAGCCAATGCGTGTCATTCAGGAACATGAAGGGGCACTTCCCGGCAATCACCCGGGCGCCACTTTCCCGGCAGAAGTCGACGGCAGCGGGACTGACCGCACCGGCGCCTGTCCCCCGGTACATCCAGATCGAGCGGATGCCCGCCTGGGCGCAGTCGCGAACCACTGCGTCGGTGACCGCGGGTTTGGTCATCAAGAGCGCGGCCTCGGCGGCGGGCGCCACATCCTGGACGTGGGCAAAGGTGGGAATCCCTTCCACCTCGGAGACGTTGGGGGTCACGGGAACGGCATCGTATCCGCAGCGCAGCAGCTCGCGAAACATGGCGCGCGTGAAACCCTTCGGGTCGCGGGAGACGCCGACCACCGCCAGGCGTTTTCTGCCGAGGAACTCTTCGATATCCTGATATGCGTTCATGGGCACCTCCGATATTTCGGATGCTGCTATCTGAATACCACAAACGAGGCGCCGGCGCAAAAGACGGCCGGTCCGGCTTCCGCTAATCTGGTGGAGATGCCTCAAGTCCTACAGTCCGCGGCCGAGCGCGCGGTGCGTTATCTGGAGAAGCTGCCGGCACGCCGCGTTGGTCCCTCGGAGGAGGCGGTGCGGGCACTGGCGGCATTCGAAGAGTCCTTTCCGGAAGGGCCGTCTGCGCCGGAGGAGGTCATCGCCATGCTCGATGACGCCGGCTCGCCGGCGACCATGGGAATGGCCGGGCCGCGGTTCTTCGGCTGGGTCATCGGCGGCACACTTCCGGCCGCGTTGGCCGCACATTGGCTGGCCGCCGCCTGGGACCAGAACGCCGGGCTGTTCATTGCGTCGCCCATTGCCGCCACGCTGGAAGAGGTGTCGCAGCGCTGGCTGCTGGATGCGCTCGGCCTCCCCGCCGGCTGCGGTGCGGCCTTTGTGACCGGAGCCACCGTGGCCAACTTCACGGCGCTGGCGGCGGCGCGTCATGCCGTACTGGAGCGCGTGGGATGGGACGTGGAAAGCCGCGGCCTTTTCGGCGCCCCGGAAATCCAGGTGGTGGCCGGAGAAGAGGCCCACCCTTCTCTCGTAAAATCCCTGGGCATGCTCGGCATGGGGCGTGATCGGGTAATCCGTGTTCCAACAGACTCGCAGGGCCGTATGCGCGCCGAGCTTCTGCCCGAGTTGCGCTCGCCGGGCATCGTGTGCCTGCAGGCGGGAAACGTCAATACCGGGGCGTTCGATCCCGCCCGCGAAATCATCCCGCGGGCGCGCGCAATGTCCGCCTGGGTGCACGTGGACGGCGCGTTCGGGCTATGGGCGGCAGCCAGCCCGCGGTACCGCTATCTGGTCGAGGGATTTGCCGGGGCCGACTCCTGGGCCACCGACGCGCACAAGTGGCTGAACGTTCCCTACGACAGCGGCCTCGCGTTCGTGCGCTCCCCGGACCACCTGCACAGCGCCATGAGCTTGTCGGCCGCCTACCTGCCGCAAGGCGAACACCGCGAACCCTCGCAGTATGTACCCGAGCTTTCGCGGCGCGCCCGCGGCGTCGAGATTTGGGCGGCCATGAAGAGCCTGGGCCGCAGCGGCCTGGCGGAACTGGTGGACCGATGTTGCCGCTGCGCCCGGCGGTTCGCCGATGGTCTCTCCGCGATGGGGTTCGAGGTACTCAACGACGTACTGTTAAACCAGGTGCTGGTCTCGTTCGGCGCCCCGGAGGTCACCGAGCGCGTAATTGCAGGCATTCAGGAAGACGGAACGTGCTGGTGCGGAGGTACCGTATGGCAAGGCCGGCATGCGATGCGCATCAGCGTGTCGTCGTGGGCGACTACCGAAGCGGACATCGACCGCAGCCTGGAGGCGATCCTGCGGGTTGCGCGTGCGGCCGGCGCGAAAAGAGCGCCCTCCCCCAATGCGCGACAATGAGGCATGCGCGCATGGCTCATGGATTCCTACGACGGCGTCGAGAAGCTCCGCCTGGGCCAAGTGGAAGATCCTCTTCCGGGGCCCGGCCAGGTCCTGCTGCGCATGAGATTTGCGGCGCTGAATCCCGCCGACGCATTTCTCGCGCAGGGAATGTACCCGGCTAAGCCGCCCTTTCCGCACATCCTGGGACGCGACGGCGTGGGCGAGGTGCTGGCCGCGGGTCCCGGCGTGGAGAACGTGGCGCCGGGCGATACCGCCGGCATTCTGCGCTGCGACGCGGGCGTCTCCGTCTGGGGAACTCTCGCCGAGAAAGCCGTGGTCCCGGCGGCCAGCGTCACTCCCGTGCCCCGCGGTTGGTCCGTCGAAGAGATGGCCGGCGCTCCCCTGGTTTTTCTCACCGCGTGGCAAGCGCTCACGCAGTGGAGCGATCCGCCGGCGCCGCCCGTGGAGCGTTCCGTGCTCCTGGTGACCGGCGCCTCGGGCGGCGTAGGAATCGCCGCGGTGCTGCTCGGGAAGTCCATGGGTCTGGTGGTGGCGGCCCTGTCGCGTAGCGCGGAGAAGGGCGCGCGGCTGAAGGAACTGGGCGCCGGCTTTGTGTTCGACCCCGCCGGCCCGAACGCCGCCAAAGCCATCCTCACGGCCATCGCTCCCCGCAAGGTGGATCTGGCGGTGGACAACGTCGGCGGGCCCCTGTTCCACCAGGTGCTGGCCACGCTGGGCTACTGCGGCCGCGTCAGCGTGGTCGGCCGCAGCGCGGGCGAGGTGCCGCAATTCAATACCGCGGCGCTGTTTTTTCGCAGGAACCGGATTGGCGGCGTGGCGGTCGGCGACTACACCCCGGAGAGCGCGCAAGCGGCCTGGAAGCAGATCTCCGGACGCCTGGAGGCCATGGGTGCGAAGCCCGTGGTGGACCGCATTTTTCCCTTCGAGGAGGTCAAGCCGGCATTCGCGCGCCTGGCCCAAGGACCGTTGGGCAAGGTGCTGGTGCGCGTTGCCGGATAGCGTTCTCGCGAAGCGCTCACGATATCAGCCGGCCGCCATCGACCACCATGGTCTGCCCGGTGATATACGATCCGCGGTCGCTCGCCAGCAACAGCGCCATCTCGGCGACTTCGCCAGGCTGTCCCAAATGCCGGATGGGTTGCTGCTCCACCAGCTTGACCCGCCGGTCCTCGCCTTTCCAGTAGTGCTCGCTCAGCGCGGTCTCGACAAAGCCCGGCGCAATGGCGTTCACCCTCACTCCTTTGGGACCGAGTTCCAGGGCGTAAGACTGAGTCATCATGATGAGTGCCGCTTTGGTCACGTTGTAGACCATGCTGTTGGCCAGGGGCCGCAGGCCCGCAATCGAGGCGATGTTGACGATCGAGCCGCTGCTGCGCCGGCACATGCCCGGCGCCACGGCCTGAATCAGACGGAAGGCGCTCTTCAGGTTGATCTCGATCATCTTGTCGAACCGCTCTTCGTCGATTTCGAGCGCCGGCCCCCAGGCCACGTTGGTCCCCGCGTTGTTCACCAGGATGTCGACCTTGCCGAATGCGCGATGCGTCTCTTCGACCATGCGCCGGACATCGTCGGCGCGGCCCACGTGACACGCGAGGGGCAGGATCGCTCCCGGCGCGCCGCCCATCTCCGCCGCCACCCGGTCCAGCGTTTCCTGCTTGCGCCCGCAGATCACCACGCTCGCGCCTGCGCGCGCAAACGTCTCCGCAATGGCGCGCCCGATTCCGCGGCTGGCGCCGGTTACGATGGCGATCTTGCCGGTAAGCATCGCGATGCCATCATATAGCAAAAGCGGGGTAGTAGGTAGGCCCCCCGGCCTGTCCCCATGGCCCGAAGGGCCACCCCCTCAATCGCATTCTGGACGAGGCGATCGAGACCGGGGTGCCGGTCGAAATCGTTCGCAAGGGCACGGTCCTCAGAATCGTGCCCGAGAAACGTGTCTCCAAACTCTCCCGGTTGAAACGCAGGAAAGTCTTCCGCGGCGATCCGGAAGAAATCATCGGAATGGACTGGTCGCGAGAGTGGACCTCGCTAACCTCGCTGAATTGACTTTCACACCCCCCGCAGCCGCTCGGCTGCCGCTTCGGGTGTGAGGTCGCGCTGCGGAGTCGCCAGCATCTCGTAGCCCACCAGAAATTTGCGGACCTTGGCCGAGCGCAACAGGGGCGGGTAGAAATGCGCGTGCAGGTGCCACTCGTCGTGCCCTTCGCCATCGCTCGGCCGCTGGTGAAAACCGAACGAGTACGGGAAGGAAACCTGGAACAGCCGGTCGTAGCGCGCGGCCGTGCGCTTCAAAATGTCCGCCAGCCCGTCGCGCTCCGCGGAGGTCAATCCGTCGATCGCCGCCATGTGCCGCCGCGCAATCACCAGCGTCTCAAATGGCCAGACGGCCCAGAACGGAACCACCGTCAGAAAGCTCTCGTTCTGTTCCACCACACGGCTTCCCGCCGCCCGCTCCAGCTTCGCGTACTCGCACAGCAGGCACCGGCCGCGCTCTTCGCGCCAGGCCTTCTGCGACGCCTGCTCGAGGGCGACTTCATTGGGCAGCGAGTGGCCCGCCCAGATCTGGCAGTGCGGATGCGGGTTGCTGGCCCCCATCATGGCGCCGCGGTTTTCGAAGATCTGCACGTAATTGATGACAGGATGCCGCCCCAGTTCGCCCCACTGCTCCACCCACGTGTCGACCACCCGCCGCAGGTCTGCGAGTTCCATGCCGGCGATGGTCAGGTCGTGCCGCGGCGAGAAACAGACCACGCGGCAGATGCCGGGCTCGGTCTCCGCGATCAGCAATCCATCCTGTTCGAAGCGATCGAGCGCGGTCCCCGCCTGAAGCGTTGCAAAGTCGTTGTCGAAAACGAAGGTCGCGGTGTAATTTGGATTGCTGACGCCGCCCGCGCGTGCGTTGCCCGGGCAGAGGTAACACTCCGGATCGTACTCCGCCGCTCGGGCCGCGTCGTCTGGTTCAATCTGTCCCTGCCAGGGCCGCGCCGTGCGCTGCGGAGACACCAGCACCCATTTGCGCGTGAGCGGGTTGTAGCGCCGGTGCGGCTCCTGCTTCCAATCGAACATCGCCTTCCATGTTACCGGTCCCTGCCCACCTACTCCATCTCGAACACCACCACCGCCTGCCCGAAGTGGATTTCGTCGCCCGGCTCGAGCTTCGCGCCGCGGGCGTTGCGGTGCACCTCCTGGCTCATGCCGTCGCGCACGATCCACGTGCCGCACTCCTCCACGCCCGGCCTCTCCAGGGGATACCAGCGGTCGTTGAACAGGCGATATTCGCCCGCCGCCTTGTCGAACATGATGTGCGCGTGCTCGCGCGATACCGAGCGATTGATGGCGGTGTCCTCCGCAAAGGCCAGGTCGTTGCGGCGGAACAGTCCTTTGTCGCGATAGACATCCACCACGCGGCCGATGTTGGTCCGCGGCTTCTCCAGCGGGATGGCCGGCACATTGGCCGTGCCCTCGCGCACCACCAGCTTCGCCACCGGCCGGGCGGCCCCCTCCACGCTCTCCCGCGAAGCCACCTCCACCACCAGCCACTCGACGCCGCGCTGCGGCAACCCGATGGCCGCCCGAACCTCCACGCGCAGGTCCTCGGGAAACCGGCAGCCCGCGTCGCGCAGCGCGCCCGCGACCTCCTGTTCGAGATACTTGCGAAAAAACCGGCCCGCGAAGACGCTGTGGCGGCTCTCCTCCACGCCGCGCAACTCCACGCGCACCAGGTCGTAGGGGAAAACCTTCTTGCCGCCCGAGCGGTAGCTTTTTTCGCGCACCTGGTCCAGCACCGCCAGCCGGATTTCGGCGAGCTCGGGCGGCTCCTCGGGCTTGGGCGCGGTGGCCAGCGGCGCCTCGAACAGCGTCCTGCCCCACTTTTCCAGATACTCGGTAAGGTTCATCGTCACCTCCTCACGGCAGCAGCCCCAGTTCGCGCGCCGCCTCCATCACTTCCCGCGCGATGGGCGCCGCCGCCCGCGCGCCATATCCGCCGTGCTCCACCAGCGCCGCGAAGGCCAGGCGCCGCGGCGCGTCTCCGCCGTAGGGAGCGAAGCCCGTAAACCAGGAGTGCGGCAAGCCCTGGTCGAGCTGCGCCGTGCCCGTCTTCCCGGCAAAGCTGATTTCCGATCCCGCCATCACGCGCCGCGCCGTTCCTTCGGTGACCACGCGCCGCATGGCCGCGGCCAGAAATGCGGCCTGCTCGGCGGGTAGCGCCTCCACCGCACCCGCGGTGCGCGGGTTGCTGTCATCGGCCAGCCAGCGGCCCTGCGGCATGCGTCCGCCCGCGGCAATGGTCGCCGCCACGCGCGCCATCTGGAACGGCGAGATCAGCACCGGCCCCTGGCCATACGCCGCAAACGGCATGGCGCGGCGCAGTTCCGTCAGCTCGCCGGTCGAAATCCCCAGCCGCGCGGCCATCCCGGCAAGGGCTTTCGCCCCCACGTCGTGCACGCCCAACTGGGCAAAGTAGGCGTTGCACGAGACCGCGATGGCGCGACCCATATCGAGCGTGCCGTGCGCGCGGTCGCCGATATCGTCCTTGATGGCGCGGTTCCAGCCGGCGATGGTGTTGCCCGCGCGGCCGCCGGGCAGCGTGCGGCACAGGTAGGTGCGATGCTTGAGCGCGGGGTTGGCGTCGAGCGCGGCCATGGCCGTCACCAGCTTGAAGGTCGAGCCCGGCGGATACTGCCCGTAACGCGCGCGGTCCAGCAAGTCGTCCGGCGCGGGTGCGGCTGCACGGATGCCGGGCGGGTCGGGCGCGGGCGCGCTCACCATCGCCAGCACATCGCCCGTAGCCGCGTCCAGCACCACCACCGCGCCCTTCTGGCTGCCGGTTTGCCGCAAGTGCCGCTCCAGGATTTCCTTGGCGCGCAGTTGCAGCCGGATGTCCAGGGTCAACCGCACATTGCGGTCGCGCGCCAGCACCCGCGCGATCCCCTGGTTGCCCGGTTGATGCCGGTAGCGCACCAGCGGCGCCAGCTCCGCATACTGGTATCCCTGCAGCTTCGGGTTGGAATCGTGCTCCACCAGCGACGCATTGCTGGCGTGGAAATTCTCGCCCGTGCGCAGGTCGCCCACCATGTGCGCGGTGGCCGCCCCGAACGGATAGTGCCGGCTGTCGAAACGCGAACACGCCTGGTCGAGCGCAACGCCCAGCGCGGAGTAGTCGGCCCGGTGGCGCTCCATCTCCTCCCAACTACCGGTGGCCAGAGGAATCCCGTTGCGGTCGTAGATGCTGCCGCGCGGAATTTCGCGCGCGATGGAGTTCATGCGCGGATTGTGCTGCGGCCGCTTCACGCCGTCTTCTTCGAACGCGTGCGCGTCGCGCGCCAGGTAGTCGGCGTCTTTCACCACCTGGTAGCGCGCGGCCATGGCCAGGAGCACGATTCCGCCGCACGCCAGGGCGGCTTTCAGGTAGCGCGTGGGGTTGCGGAGCAGGGCGGTGCTTTTCGTCGCTCCGTCCGCCGAAATCGAGAGCACCAGCGCGAACACCAGGAAGTTGGCCAGCATGGCCGTATTGCCCGAGCTGAGGAACGGCGACACTACGCCCGAAAGCGGCAGTGCGCCGAGCACGCCCGCCGTGATCAGCATCGCCTCGAACGCCACCAGGCTGGCCAGCCCCAGCGCCAGGAAGAACCCGAAATGGGTCGCCGCGCGCGCCGCCGCCCGCAGCGCGCGCGAGACCAGAAAGCCGAACAGCAGAAACACCGCCGCCACACCCACGAAGCCCCACTCTTCGCCGATAGCCGGCAGGACCAGGTCCGTGCTGCCCGCCGGAATCATTTCCGGGTCGCCCCAGCCCGGGCCCGAGCCCCACGGGCCGCCGGTGGAGAAGGCCCACAGCCCGTGCGCCAGTTGGTCGCCGCCGTGCACGTCGTTGTCCCACGGCGCCAGCCACATGTCGATGCGCTCCACCACGGTATGCGGCTGGCCCAGGCGATAGCCCACGGCCACCGACCCCACCATCAGGGCCAGGCCCGCCAGCGCCAGACCGGGGCGCCCCCGGGCCACGCCGAACATCGCCAGAAACACGAAGAAAGTTACCAGGGCCGGGCCCAGATCCTTCAGGACGAAGAACAGGACCACCGCCACCCCCACCGCGCACAGAACCGGGACGACGTGCTCCAGCCGCGCGAGGCCGATGCGCCGGAACAATCGCGGCAGAACGCGTTTTTCGCGCAGATCGCGCAGCCGCTCCCAGTTGCGCGTGAAGTACCCGGCCAGAAACAGCACCAACAGGATCTTGATGAGCTCCACCGGCTGGAAGGGCCCGAGGTTCACTTTCGCGTCGTTGCCGGCCGGTCCCTTGCCGAACGCCAGGAGCGCCGCGAACAGGCCCAGCGCGGCGAACAGCGGCGTGTAGCACCAGTCGGAAAGCTTCCGGTAATCGAACGCCTTCAGCGCGGGCAACGCGAGGAGCAGACACCCCAGGAAAACGCCGAGGGCAAACTTGTGGAACTCGAGGGTGTCGCGCAGCGGGTCGCGCAGACTCACCATCAGCACCAGGCCGATGCCGGTGAGCAGGTGCAG
This sequence comes from Terriglobia bacterium, assembly GCA_020073615.1. GTDB lineage: Bacteria > Acidobacteriota > Terriglobia > Bryobacterales > Bryobacteraceae > JADGNR01. The sequence continues at coordinate 47,874 of JAIQEX010000019.1, read as the reverse complement.
CGCGGGCAGAAAGGCGCCGTCGCCGCGAAAGCGCGCCCGCGTCCAAACCAGCGCCACCAGCCAAAAGCCCGCGAAGTAGAGTCCCGTCCAGAGCAGAAACTCGCGGCGGAATGCGCGCGGCGCGCGCACCACCATCAGCGGCTTCAGCCGCGCCAGGGGGAGCAGTTGCAGGCGGCGGCGCGGGCTCGCCGGCTGCTCGCGCAGCCGCCGGCGGAGCACATCCCACCGCGTGTCGCTGGCGATTTCGTCCGCTGAAACCCGCAGCCTCGACAACGCGCCGTCGTTGGCGAGCGGCCGGGAGCGGGCGAGGAAATCGAAAGCGGACTGCGCCACCAGTTCGCGCTCCGCGCGGCTGGGAAACGATTCCAGCAGCGGCAGCAGCTCCTCCGGCCCCGCCACGGTATTGAGGTTGACCAGCTCGCCGCGCGCCAGCCGCTGCTCCACCGCGGCGAAGCCCGGGCTCTTGGCCGCATAGACCATGGCCAACCCGGCCGCCACGAAAAGCGAGGCCCCTAAAAGCCACACCCACTCTCTGCGCGGCACGGCCGGCCGCGCGATGGCCACCGCCACCGGCGTGGCGCCGGGCGCGGTCCAGCTTCTGGTTACCGCCATGTGCGGCCTCGTGCGCCGTGCCCCATCCAGCGCCGCGCCGCCGTCTCCAACTCGCGCAGGTGTTGATCCACCTGGCCGAAGCCGGCGATCCTCTGATACAGACCGCGCGCCGTTTGCGCATCCTGCCACGCGCGCCGCGGGGCCGCCGGCGCTTCCTTCTCGGCGCGCATGCGGTAGGCATCCGCCTGTTGTTCGATTTCGCGGCGTCCCGGCGCGGTCCCCAGCCGCTCGGCCGCCGCGAACTCCTCCATCGCCTGGTCCACATCCGCCAGCGAGTAAACATACACGCGCGCCAGCGCCAGGTGCGGCTCGGCGTTTTGCGGCATCTTCGCCGCGGCCATGGCAAACTGGTCTCGCGCGTAGTACCGCAACTGCACCGCCGCCGCTTCGGAATAATGGGCGCCGGCGAGGCGCTCCAGCGTGGCGTAACCGCGGGCGAGGGCGAGCGATCCCAGCGTCCGGTCGTCGCCGCGGCCCAGCTCCACCGCGCGCTCCAGGCAAATCTCGGCCTTCTGCCAGTCGAAATCGTGCAGCGAGGCGTCCGCGCTGGCGCGGTAGGATTCAAAGATGCGCTCAGCCGCCGCGACGTACATCAGCGGCAGTTCTTCATTCAAGGTAGGGACGCGCGGCAGCGAAGCAACGGGAGGCGCAGGCAGCGCCGGGGGCGGCGGCACACGGCGCGCCTGGAGCGCCTGCCACCCGAAGGTCCCGCCGATCCACAGCGTCATGCCCATGGCAAACCACGCCAGCCCGCCCGCGATCTGCAGCCGCCGCTTGGCCCGCGCCAGCGTGCGCGTGGCTCGCACCAGGCAGTCGCGCGCCGCTTCGATGGTGGCGTTGGCGCTCCACCCCGCGCGCCGCTCCATTTCGGCCAGCGTCGGCTTGCGCTCCAAAAACGCCTGCAAATCGGCCTGAAATTCGCCCGCCGACCGGTATCGCCCTCCGGGATTGGGCGCCAGCGCCTTCATGGTCACCGCCCGCAAGGCGCGCGGGCAGCTTCCGTGCAACGCGCGCGGCGGCCGCTTCGAACGAATCAGGCTCTCCAGCTTGCGCGTGCTGTCCGCCTGGTACGGCGGCGCCCCCGCCAGCATCTCGTACAGCGTGGCGCCCACGGCCCACAGGTCCGACTGCTCATCCACCTCCGAGCGCGCCAGCCGCTCCGGCGAGCAGTAGCTCGGGCTCCCGAAATTGTGGATGGTGGCGTTCGAATCCGCGCGCAGCGTCTTGGCGATGCCGAAGTCCAACAGGCGCACCGTATCGTTGCGCCCCAGATGGATGTTGGAAGGCTTGATATCGCCGTGCACCACCGCCGATTCCTGCGCGTGAAACTTCGCCAGTTGTTCGCAGATCTCGAGCGCAATCGCGGCCGCGCGTGTGGCGTCGATGGCGCGCTCGGCGGCCAGTACCTCGGCCAGGTTGCGCCCTTCCACATACTGCATGGCCACGAAAAAGTAGCCGTCCAGATCCCCGAATTCGTAAATCTCCACCATGCGCGGATCCAGCAGCCGCAGCTTCTGCTGGATGCGTGCGCCGCGCCGTTCCGCTTCGAGCACCAGCTTCGTAACCGGGTCGTCACTCCGCGGAATCAGCTTGAGCGCCGCCTGGCGGTTCTCCACCGTGTCTATGGCCAGATAGACGTCGGTCATGCTGCGGCCGATGCGGCGGACGATTTCGTAACGGCCGATGCGCGCCGGCGCGGTCATGGCATCGATCCTCTCGCCGCCCGCAGGACGGCCCACAGCAGCATGCCCAGCAGCAGCCCATACCCCAGAAAGGCTATGCGCCCGGTCAGCATCCGCGGCCGCGGCAGGCGCACCCGCGTTGCAGCCGGCCGCCGCCGCGTTCGCTCGCCATGCCCTCGGAACTGCGGCCCGGCCACCAGCACTGCCGTGATGTTATCCCGTCCGCCGGCCTCGATGGCACGCTCCACCAATTCTCCAGCCACGGCCGCCGCGTCGCCGTCGTAGCGCGCCACCGCGTCGCGCACCTCGGCCGAGGTGATCTGGTCGGTGAGCCCGTCGCTGCACAGCAGCAGGGCCGCATCGGGCCGGAAGCGGCACCGGCGGATCTCGATGAACTCCTCGTCTGCCGCCTCGCGCAGCCGCGATCCCACGTCGCGAAATACCTCGTGGCGGCGCGGATGGGCCATGGCCTCTTCCTCGCTCAGCTCGCCAGCGTCCTCCTGCTCGCCCACCGGCGAGTGATCGGAGGTCACCTTGCGCATGGCGCCGTTCCAGATCAGGTACAGGCGCGAATCGCCCACGTGCCCGATGGTGGCGTAGCCGTCCTCCACTACCGCCAGGGTCAGCACGCAGGCCATGCCCCGGCGCTCCTGGTCCGCCTGCGCCAGCTCGAAAATGCGGTTGTTGGCCAGCATGATGGCGCGGCGCACGCGCTCCTCCACGGGCCCCTCGCCGGCGCAGACCGATTCGCGGATAGTCTCCACGGCGGTCTCGGCCGCCAGGTCGCCGCCGGCACGCCCCCCCACGCCATCCACCACCAGGTAAACGCCCCGCTGGTCGTCCACCCAATACCGGTCTTCGTTGTGCGCGCGCACCAGGCCCGCGTCGGTGACGGCTCCCGACTTCACCGGCGCTCCTTCCAATGCATGGCCACAAAGAGCGCCACGAACGCCAGAAACGCGATCGCAAACGGCGTGTGGAGCTGGTAGAGTTCTTTCACTTCCGGGCCTCGAAGGACAGCTTCAGCACTTCCGCCACGCCGATTTCCGCGCGGTCGGGCATCGGCTCCTCCACCCCGCGCGCCAGGCGCCGCCCGTTCAGCCACGTGCCGTTGCGGCTCTTGTCGACGATGGCGAAGGCCCCGCTCGCCGCGTCGCGCCGCAGCCCCACATGCTCGCGCGACACCTCGTCGTTGGTGTACAGCGGCAAATCCACCCACAGGTCCTCGCCCCCGCGGCCGATGCTGATTTCGTTCTGGGTCACGAAGTAGGTCTGCGGTCCGGAGTCGTCCTGGTAGCGGATCTCGGCGAAAATCCGGTCGGGCTGCCGCCGCGTGCTCTCGCGGTCGCGCGCCACCCGGGCCGCGGTCACCGCCGGCTCACGCTCGATCAGCGTTGTTTTGGCGCCGCGATACCCCGGCCGCGCCACGTCGTTCAATTCGGAGTGAATCTCCACGTCGCCCGCGGGCACGGCATTCTCCGTGTCGGCGAACAGTTGGATCGACCAGTCGTTTTGTGCGGTTCGATACGTTTTGGGCGCGGCGCCCCGCCCGAAGCGCGGGCCTTTGGCGGCATTCCATTCCGCCACCCGTGCCGTCAATGCCCGTTTGGCGTCTTCCTTCATGATGTCCTGCACCGCCGCCAGCCGCCCATAATCGTCGGGATGCAAATAGACGCTGAAGATGCACGGCAGCAGGATGCTGTATCCCAGCTCGAGCCGTCCCACCTCCATGTTGCGGATCAACTCGTCGATGATGGTCTGCCCGCTGATTCTGGTCAGTGGCTGTTTCGTCCCGCTGCGCGCCATACCGGTATACCAACCCTCCGCGGCGAGCTACGGCTGCGGTGCGGCTGAGACGCTCGCCTTGGTCACAGACGCGGGACGCGGGAACGCAATTTTAGACGAACCCTCCGGCGGCAGGTTTCAATCCGCCGGTCCCGGGCCGCATTAAAATTCGCTAAGTGAGGCAGGCGTCGTGGATGACAAGCGTCGCAGGTGCGCTCCGAGGCCGAAAACCCTCTGTTCCGCCAATGGCGCACGCGAAATCCGGGAAGTGGCGATCGGCGGGCCCTCGCAATCACCGATCGACATGGCCGTGGTAGGCCTTATCGATCAGATCGATCTCCTGCCCGGCATATCCTGACCGCCCGCGGCGCCAGATCATGACCGCCGCCAGTGCCAGGCCCAGCACCCACTTGACCGGCTCGATTATGGAGTACGCCTGGGAGATTACCTGGAACTGCTTGTGTTCGTGCGACGCCGCGTCGGGGAGGAAATCGATGCTGCGCCCCAGCCCGATAAGCTGTGGGGTCAGCAGGAAGCGTTGGAAAACGACGATCGCCAGCATGCAGAGGACGGCCGCCAGGGAGAATTTGCCTTCCCCGGTGCCGAACAGGAAGAAGAAGAAAAGGAAGATGCCAAAGAAAAGCTGCGCGTACTCCCAGGTCTCCAGGGACAGGCGGTTCTGCTCGGAAATCTGGTAGCGCAGCAGCAGGCGCGTCTGGGTGAAGCCGAAGGTCTTGATCTGAAGCGCGACGGCTGGGTTGGGCTGCTCGAGCGCGCGGTCGGCCGAGCGGAAGTTGCCGGTCGCGATCCAGACCATCAGCAGGCTGCCGCCCAGCCACAGCCCCAGCAGGAAACAGGCGAGCCGGCGGGAATGCATAGCGAATAACGATCATAGCGCAGGGAGCAGCGGGACCGTGGTGCACCCGCGGCGGGCGGAAGCTTTAAGGGGAAAATCCGCGAATGTCCCGCAGCACGCCGGAAAGCGCGGCGGGCGAGACCGGACGCGCGGCGGTGAGGTTCTGCTCGCGGGTGAGCTCGACTTCGGTACGCACCACGGGAATGTCCCGGGCGGCGCTGATGCCCAGTTTGACGCGGTTGTGGCCGCACTCGATGACCTGGATCTCCGCCTCGCCCACCCGTATGGACTGGCCCGTGTGACGCCGGATCACGAGCATACAGCCACTTCTTCCCGGAGCGGCGCTTCGCGGCAGCCGTAACGGTCGTCGGGGCGGATGGCCTGGACGGCGCGCCGCGTTTGCGTGTGAATCACCACGGGTGACAGCAGGTTGACGGTGGGCTCTTCGCCTTCCGTCAGGGAGAGGATCGCCAGCGCCACCACCTCGCTGCCGATTTCGGGGCTGTGGTCCTCGGGAAAGCCCAACAGCTTCAGGTCTTCCGGCGTCATGGCGAGCCGATAGTCCGGGCGCACGGATAGCACCGGCAGCGCCAGGAAACAGAGGGCGGCGATCTCCAGGCTTTGGAGAAACACCAAGCCCTGGTGGGCGGGCTGCTGGAGCGCCACAAAGCGCCGGCGGTCTTCAAACCCAGGCAGCCCCTCCGGGAATTCGATGATCGATGTCTCGTCTACCGCGATGGGGCCAAAGTGGGCCGTCGTAAACGTCATAGTTCTCCTTGTTGCCGCTTCCAATTCCGAGCTCTACGATGTTTATCGGCGGGCGGCTCGCGGGACATTAGTGATAGTGGCGACGATTCGTGATGACGTTGTACCCCCACCCGACCGTATCCGGAGGCTGCCCGAACGGGCTGTTGGCAGAGCCCGTCAGCCCCGCCACGAACAGCAAGGTGCACCTCGGCTTCGCCGCTTCCGTCGGGGATCGGAATGCGCGAGACCAGCGAGCCACCGTTGGCATCCATAGCCGCCAGCCCGCTGCGCGCCGCCAATGCCCCCGCCGCCGTCCACTGCGAGCCATCGATGGAGGCGAAGTTGTCGGTCAGGTAGTACGGCGCCCCCGCCCAGGCGGAGCTGGCCAGCAGCAGGGCCGCGCCTGCCTGAAGCTTTCTCATGGCATCACCATCCCGAACTTCTCCAGGTCGAAGTCCTTCTTGTATTTCTTCAGCTCCTTCTCGATGTCGTCCTTCTTGTCCTTGCCCTTCTCGAAGAATTTAATGCTCTTATCGGTGAACAGTGCCTGAAAGGCAGCCCAGTCGTGGGCCACGAACTCCACCGGCGCGAACCGGCCATCGTCGCTCACCACGTGCGAGAAGGCGATGATGCCCGTGGGCGAGGGCTTCCGGGAAGGAGACCACGGCGCATGCTGCGGCCTCCTGGGATTGGCCGGCGTGCCGCAGCCGGTCATGGGAACCACACAGATCGCGCGGCTGTAGGTGTTCCGCGGATCCACCCGGCGCTGCGCGCACAACACGGCGCCCAGCGCCAGCAACCCCACTAAGAGACGCTGCGTCATAGCACCTCCGAATTAACTGGTATCAGACCTGCAAATCTTATTTACTGCCGATTCGGGGACGCGTCAAGGTCTAATTTGCGGGAATTCACAGTTATTATTGGCTCACTCAATGAAGAGGAATACAACGGAACGGGATAATCCACCCCTGCCATCCGCATCTTAGCTGATGGCTAATAGCTGACAGCTTCTTCGCTACGCGTTACACTCTCCTTGGAGACTTTATGGCGGATCACGAAAACGCTCATGACGATGTACGGCCGCGGACCGCGGTGTTGAGCCGGGGGTTCGACCCGAGCTTGTCTTTCGGGTCGGCGCGTCCGGCCGTCTTTCGCAGCTCGACCTATGTGTTTGCCACCCCGGAGGCGGCCGAGCACGCGTTTGCCATCACCATGGGGAAGATCAAACCGGCCAACGGGGAACGCGCCGATCTCATCTACTCGCGGTTTTCCCACCCGAACTCCGAAATTCTGGAGGACCAGATCGTGCCGCTCGAAGCCGGGGCGCGCGAGGCGGCGGTCTTCAATTCCGGGATGGCGGCGGTGATGACCGCATGCTTTACATTCGCGCGGCCGGACAGCACCATCGTGTACACGACTCCGCTGTACGGCGGCACCACGGGGCTGATCCACAAGTTTCTCGAGCCGTTCGGGGTACACGGCATTCCCGTGCGGTCGGGCGATGCGGCGGCCATCGACGAGGCCATACGGTCGGCCAGGAACTGCTGCATCGTGCTTCTGGAGACGCCCGCCAACCCGACGCTGATCATGACCGACATCGAGCGCGTCGCCGAGAGCGCCGCGAAGCACCCCGACAAGCCGGTGGTGATGGTGGACAACACGTTCCTCGGGCCCACGTTCCAGCACCCGCTCCTGCTGGGCGCGCACCTGGTGCTGTACTCCGCCACCAAGTACCTGTCCGGGTTCAGCGACATGCTGGCCGGGGTGGCGATCACGAAAAGCTCCGAGATGATCCAGAAGATCCGCAGCCGGCGCAACATGTTCGGCAACATCCTCCAGCCCGACGAGTGCTGGATGCTGGACGGCCGCCTGCCCACCGTGGCGCTGCGCATGAACCGCCAGAGCAAGAACGCACAGCGCCTGGCCGAAGCGCTCGACGGCCACAAGAAGCTGAGCCGCGTCATCTATCCGACGCTATTCGACGATCCCGAGCAGAAGCGCATCTTCGAGAAGCAGTGCGCGTATCCGGGCGGGATCTTCTCCATCGATTTCCATGGCGGCAAGGCGGCGGCGTTCGATTTTCTGCGGCGCATACGCATCGCCAAGAACGCCGTGTCGCTGGGCGGCGTCGAGACCCTGACGTGCCACCCCAAGAGCACCATCCACTCGGGCACGAGCGCGCAGGAACTCGCCGAATCCGGCATCACAGACGGGCTGGTGCGCATCTCCGTGGGCATCGAGGACTGGCGCGACCTGCTGGCCGATTTCGAACAGGCGCTGGCGTAGCTTAAGCGATCGGCGATCGGCCGTCGGCTTCACGAGCGCGGCCCGATCGCTGAGAGCCGCGCCGGATTCGTTGGGAATCTCTCCGCTACAATTGAAGATAGTCCAACCCACAAGGAATTTTGCGTGACAGGTCACGACATCAGACAGCGCTTTCTCGACTTCTTTGCCGCCCGCGGGCACCGTGTGGTGCGCAGCTCTTCGCTGGTCCCGGCGAACGATCCTACGCTCCTGTTCACCAACGCGGGCATGAACCAGTTCAAGGACGTGTTTCTGGGCCTGGAGAAACGCGACTATGCGCGCGCGGCCACGGCGCAGAAGTGCGTACGCGCCGGTGGCAAGCACAACGATCTGGAAAATGTCGGTTACACGCGGCGCCATCTCACGTTCTTCGAGATGATGGGCAATTTCTCGTTCGGCGACTACTTCAAAGCCGAGGCCATCGAATTCGCCTGGGACCTGATCACGAAGGATTACGGGCTTCCCAAACAGAAGCTGTACGTGACCGTGTTCCGCGAGGACGACGAGGCCGAGGAGCTTTGGCAGAAGGTGGCGGGAGTCCCTAAGGACCGCATCTTCCGGCTCGACGAAAAGGACAACTTCTGGCAGATGGGCGACACCGGCCCCTGCGGGCCGTGCTCGGAGATTCACTACGACATGGGCGTGGAGGCGGCGGCGCCGGGGCGCGAGCACGAGCAGTTTCCGAGCGACGCCGGCGACCGGTTCGTGGAAATCTGGAACCTGGTGTTCATGCAGTTCAACCGCGACGCGAACGGCGTGCTGACGCCGCTGCCGCGCCCTTCGATCGATACCGGGATGGGACTGGACCGCGTGGCCGCGGTGATGCAGGGGAAGTGCTCGGTGTTCGACACCGACCTGATCCAGCCGATCATGTTGCACGCGGCCGGCCTGTGCAACGTCACGCCGGGCTCCGACGCCCGCGTCGATACGGCGCTGCGCATCGTGGCGGACCATGCGCGTTCCACGGTGTTTCTGATCCACGACGGGGTGCTGCCCGCCAACGAAGGGCGCGGCTACGTGCTGCGCAAAATCATGCGGCGCGCCCTGCGGAACGCGCGCCTGATCGGCGTGGAGGAGCCGTTCCTGTACAAGCTCAGCGGCTTCGTAGCCGAGCACATGCAATCCGCCTACCCGGAGTTGATCGAGACCGTGCAGCGCGTGGCGCGCGTGGTGAAGGACGAAGAGCACCGCTACGCCACCACGTTCCTGGTGGCCGAGAAGGTGTTCCAGGAGGCCATCAGGACGGTCGCGGGCAATACCATTCCGGGGGCGGTTTCCTTCAAGCTCTACGACACCTATGGGCTGGCGCTCGATGAGCAGGAGGAGATGGCGCGCGAGCATTCGCTCGCCATCGACCGCGCGGGCTTCGAGCAGGAGATGGAGCAGCAGCGCGTGCGCGCGCGGGCAAGCTGGAAGGGCGCGGAAAAGGCCGCGGTTACTACGGACTATCAGAAGCTGCTGGAGCAGGGGCGCACCCGGTTCCTGGGGTACCGCGAGCTGGAAGCCACTTCGCGCGTAATCGGCCTGCTGCTGAACAAGCAGTCGGTGGAGGAGGTGCCGGCCGGGGCCAAGGGCGAACTGGTGTTCGACCAGACGCCGTTTTATGCGGAAGCGGGCGGGCAGGTGGGCGATCGCGGCTGGCTGTATTCTGCCGCGGGCGAGAAGGTGGCGGACGTGGCCACGACTTTCCCGGGAGTGCCCGGGCTGACGGTGCACCAGATCGTGGCGCAGGCGCCGGTGCGCGTGGGCGATGTGCTGCGCGCCGAGGTGGCGGCGCCGGTGCGCGACGCCACACGGCGCAACCACACCGCCACGCACTTACTGCACGCCTCGCTGCGCCAGGTGCTGGGTACGCACGTGAAGCAGGCGGGCAGCGTGGTGGATCCCGGCCGGCTACGCTTCGACTTCACCCACTACGCGGCCGTGGATCACGCCGAGACGGAGGAGATCGAGCGGCTGATGAACGAGGAGATCCTGCGCAACATCGGGGTCGAGACTAAGGTGATGGCGCTCGAAGAGGCCATCGCCACCGGCGCGATGGCGCTGTTCGGCGAGAAATACGGCGAGGAGGTGCGCGTCGTTTCCGTGCCGGGCTTCAGCCGCGAGCTGTGCGGTGGCACGCACGTGCACCGCACGGGCGACATCGGCATTTGCAAAATCGTATACGAAGGGAGCATTTCCGCGGGCGTGCGGCGCATCGAAGCCATCACCGGGGAAGCGGCGCTGCGGCAGTATCAGGAGTCCACCGGCGCGCTGCGGCGCATCGCGGGATTGATGCGGGCCTCCGAGCCGGAGCTGATCGAGCACGTGGAGAAGGCGCTGGCCACCGAGCGCGCGCTCGCGCGGCAGGTGGAGCAGTTGAAGGAGCAGTTGGCGCAGGCGCGCGCCGGGTCGCTCGAAGCGGAAGCGCACACCGTGAACGGCTCGAAAGTCTTGGCCGCGCGGGTGGACGGCATGGACCGGCAGCAGATGCGGTCGCTGGCCGATTCGCTGCGCAACAAGTGGAAGTCGGCGGTGGTGGTGCTGGCTGCGGCCGAAGACGGCAACGTTTCGATCGTGTCGGCGGTCACCAAAGACCTGACCGGCAAGATTCACGCCGGCAAGCTCGCGGCCGCGCTGGCGCAGGCCGTGGGCGGCAAGGGCGGCGGGCGGCCGGACATGGCCGAAGGCGGCGGCAAGGACGCTTCCGCGCTCGATGGCGCACTGGCGGGCGTGTATCGCGAAGTCGAGAGCAAGCTGTGACGGAATCCTGCGACGCGCTGGTGGTGGGCGCCGGACCCACCGGCCTGGCCTGCGGCATCGAGCTGCAGCAGCGCGGCGTGAAGACCGTGCTCGTAGAGAAGGGGTGCGTGGTGAATTCGATTTACCACTATCCCGCCAACATGAGTTTTTTCACCACGCCGGAACTGCTCGAAATCGGCAACATTCCGATGACCAGCCTCAACGAGAAGCCCAATCGGACCGAGGCGTTGAAGTATTACCGGCGCGTGGCGGAACATTACCGGCTCGACATACGCCAGTACGAGCGCGTGGAGCGGATCGCGGGCGAAGACAACGCGTTCCAGCTGTTGACCACGGATCGCCTGGGCTGTAGCCACATTTACCAGGCGCGCAAAGTGGTGCTGGCCACCGGATACTACGATGTGCCCAACATGCTGGGCGTGCCCGGCGAGGAACTGGATAAGGTGCAGCACTATTACCAGGAGGCGCATCCCTATTACAACCACGACGTGGCCGTGATCGGCGGCAAGAATTCCGCGGCGATTGCGGCGCTGGAGCTCTTCTGGACCGGCGCCCGTGTGACCCTGATTCATCGCGGGGCGGGGATGTCGGGCAAGGTGAAGTACTGGATCAAGCCGAACATCGAGAACCGGATCAAGAATGGCGAGATTCCCGCGTACTTCCAGTCCCGGGTGGTCGAGATTCTAAAGGACTCGTTGCGCGTCGCGACCCCGGAAGGCGAAATTACACTAAAGAACGATTTTGTTTTGGCCCTGATTGGCTACCGTCCGGACCTGGATTTCCTGAATGCCACCGGCATCACGCTCGAAGCCGAAACACGCCGGCCGCGGACCAATCCCGACACCCTCGAGAGCGAGCGCGCCGGCGTGTATCTTGCCGGAGTAATTGTAGCCGGAATGCACACTAACGAGATCTTCATCGAAAACGGTCGCCTGCATGGACGTCTGATTGCGCAGGCGATTGCTTCCAGGTTGTTAGCGTAGCGCGACTTGAGCTTCTGTCGGGGCCGGTAGTACCAACCTCGAGTGTATAGTACCGTACGCGATTGCGGGGGACGCGAAACTTACCCGCGCTGTATCGAATCCAACAGTGTGAGGGACCCGACGATGCTTCAATCGATTATCGACACGCTGTTTGGATGTTCTCATCAACACACCACGTTTCCGCTGACTCCGACGCGGAAAGCCGCTGGGTTTACCGCTTCCGGTGCCGCGCGAAGCGCCACTTATGTCGCCTGTCTGGACTGCGGCAAGGAACTGGCGTACGACTGGGACGGGATGCGCATAGGCCAGCCGGTTCCCCCACAGGAACCCGCGCACGAAACACAGCCCAGTTTCCGCCGCTCTACGGCGTAAGGCTGCCGAGCACGACCGCGCGGCGCGCACCCGTGGCGGAGGGCAGGTTGGAGGGCTCGCGGCGCCATGTCCGGTATGCCAGCACCGCGAACGCGATGGCTTCTTTGGCATCGGCGTCGATGCCGTGATCGGTAGACGTGGAGATGCGGACTCCCGGCAGAAGAGCGGCGAGATGTCCCATGATGACGGGATTGTGTACGCCGCCGCCGGAGACAATCAGGTCGGAATTGCGGGGCGCTCGCGGCGTCACGCCCATGGCGATGGTTGCGGCCGTCAATACGGTGGCGGTCGCGACCAGATCGCGCAGGGGCAGGCGCGATCGTTTCATCCGCGTGACGAATTCCACGCCATATTGCTCGCGGCCCGCGCTTTTGGGCGGCGGATGCCGGTAGTAGCGGTCGGCGAGCAGTTCCTCGAGGAGCGCGCGGTTGACCTTGCCTGCGCCGGCGATACGGCCGCCGCGGTCGAAACATAACTTCCCCCTGGTGTACTCGCTCGCCAGAGCGTCGATGACCATGTTGCCGGGTCCGGTATCGAATGCCACCACCTCTTCGGGCGCGGCTGCAGGCGGGATCACCGTAATGTTGGCGATACCGCCGATATTCAGAGCGATGCGCGTGCGCTTCGGGTGGCGGAACAGCAGGTAATCGACGTAAGGTACCAGGGGCGCGCCCTGGCCGCCGGCGGCGATATCGCGCGCGCGAAAATTCGAAACCACGGGAACCCCGGTGCGCTCGGCCACAACGGCCGGCTCGCCGATCTGTAAGGTGTGCGCGCCGCCCTGGTGGTAGACGGTCTGCCCATGGCAGCCGATCAGCTCCACGGCGCCAAATCGCTGGACGGCGTGCAGAACGGCCCGCGCGTACAGCTCGCCAAGCTGAAAATTCAGACGCGACACATCCGCTGGCGTGGCGGCGCCGAGGATCGCCGCGCGCATCGCCCGCGGGTAGGGCGTGGACTGAAACCCGATCGTTTCGACGCGCCGTCCGCGCACTTCCACAATGGCCACATCGATGCCGTCGAGCGAGGTCCCGCTCATGACGCCGGCGACTCTCACGATCGTTTCAGCTCCTTCTGCAATTCGCTGAGCAGTTGCAGGGCTTCGATGGGGCGCAGCCGGTCCAGATCCAGGCCGCGGACGCGCTCGGCAATGCCGTAGCCCAGGGGCTCGAAAAGCTGAATCTGCACCGGCCCGGCTTCCTCGGTCTTCGTCAGCTCGCCCGAGACCGCGTGCTCGGTGCGCTCGTGCAGTTTCAAAACCTCGCGCGCGCGCTCGATCACGCCCAGGGGCAGGCCCGCCAGGCGCGCAACTTCGATGCCGTAGCTGCGGTCGGCGCGGCCCGGCTCCACCTTGCGCAGGAAGATGATGTGGTCGCCGGCCTCCTTCACGGAGACGTGCAGGTTGCGCACGCCATCGAGCAGTTCGGCCAGTTCGGTCAGCTCGTGATAGTGCGTGGCGAAAAGGGTCTTGGCGCGGGTGCGCGCGTGGATGTGCTCGACCACCGCCCAGGCCAGCGCCAGGCCGTCGAAGGTGGCGGTGCCGCGGCCGATTTCGTCGAGCACGATGAAGCTGCGCGGCGTGGCGGTGTTCAGGATCACGGCCGTCTCGGTCATCTCGACCATGAACGTGGAGCGCCCGCGGGAAAGGTTGTCGGACGCGCCGATGCGCGTGAAGATGCGGTCGATAACGGGCAGGCTGGCGGATTCGGCGGGCACGAACGAGCCCATCTGCGCCAGGATGGCGATGAGCGCGGCCTGGCGCAGGTAGGTGGACTTGCCGCCCATGTTGGGCCCGGTGATGATGGCGATCAGGTCGGTGGAATCGTTGAGGTATAGATCGTTGGGGATGAAGCGGGCGGCCTCCTGCTCGGTGAGCCGCTCGATCACCGCGTGGCGGCCGGCCAGGATGCGCATTTCGCCGTTCTCGGAAAAAGCCGGCCGCTGGTAGCGGTGTTCGGCGGCCACCTGGGCCAGCGATGCGGTCACATCCAGTTCGGCCACGGCCGAGGCGGTGGCGCGAATGCGTTGCGCCTCGGCAGCCGCGCGTTTACGCACCTGGGTGAAAAGCTCCTTCTCGAGGGTGAGGATCTTGTCTTCGGCGTCCAGCACCTTGCGCTCGTAATCCTTCAGCTCAGGGGTGGTGAAGCGCTCCGCGTTGGCCAGCGTCTGCTTGCGCTCGTAATCGGCGGGGGCCAGGTGCTGGTTGGCGCGCGTGATCTCGATGTAGTAGCCGAACACGTTGTTGAAGCGCACCTTGAGCGACTGGATGCCGGTGCGCTGCCGCTCGCGCGCTTCGATCTGGGCGATATACTGGCGGCCGTTGCGGCTGAGATCGCGCAGCTCGTCGAGCTCGGGGTTGAAGCCGGGGCGGATGGCGCCGCCATCGGCGATAGAGAGCGGCGGCTCGTCGGCGATGGCGTCGGAGATGAGGCCCGCGGCTTCGGGAACGTCGTCGAGCCGTTCCTCGATCGCGCGCAGACGCGCCGCCTGCCGGGTATCGAAGCAGCGCTTGAGCGCGGGAATCGCTGCGAGCGAGCGCCCGAGCGCCAGCAGGTCGCGCGGGCCGGCGGAGCCGAGCGTCACCTTGGCGAGCAGACGTTCGAGATCGAGGATGCCGCCCAGATGCTTGCGCAGTTCCGCGCGCAGGATGGTCTCGCGCAGCAGTTCTCCCACGGCGTCGAGGCGCTGGTCGATTTCCGCGCGGTCCATGGAAGGCCGCAGCAGGCGCTGGCGGAGCAGGCGGCCGCCCATGCCGGTGAGCGTCTGGTCCAGTCCGCCGAGCACCGTGGCGCGTGAATCGGCGGCGGCATCGGCCGCGAAGAGCGGCTCGACCAGCTCCAGGTTACGCACAGTAACGGCATCGAGCACCATGGAGCCGGCGCGGTCGTAGTAGGCCGGGCGGTCGAGGTGGTCGAGCCCCCCGCGCTGGGTATCGCGAAGGTAATGCAGGATGGCGCCCGCCGCGCCCACCGCCGCGGGATGGCCGGCCAGGCCGCAGCCATCGAGCGAGAGCAGCTTGAAATGCTCGCGCAGCGTGCGGTCCGCGTAATCGCCGCTGAAAATCCACTCTTCCAGCTCCGTGCGCACAAATCGCGGAGCAGGCCCTTCCTGGCCGGTGAGCAGGGGGAGTTCGCCGGGGAACAGCACCTCGCGCGCGCCCAGTTGTTCGAGCGCGCCCGCGACCTCGGCGGGCTCCAACTCCGTGACGCGGAACTCGCCGGTGGAGAGATCGACGTGGGCCACCGCGGAGCGGTCCTCTCCGCGCGCCACCGCGGCCAGGTAGTTGTTCTCGCGCGAGCGCACCAGGTTGGGGTCCATGGCGGTCCCCGGAGTGACCACGCGCGTGACTTCGCGCTTCACCAGTTTCTTGGCGAGGCGCGGATCTTCCATCTGGTCGCAGATGGCCACGCGGTGGCCCTTCTGAATGAGGCGCGCGATGTAACCCTCGGCCGCGTGATACGGCACGCCGCACATGGGAATGGCGGCGCCCTTTTCCTTGTTGCGCGCGGTGAGCGTGATTTCGAGCTCGCGCGCGGCCACCACGGCGTCCTCGAAAAACAGCTCGTAGAAATCGCCCAGGCGGAACATGAGCAGCGCGCCCGGAACCTGCTGCTTGATGCTGTGGTACTGCCGCATGAGCGGCGTGGAGGCGTCGGCGGACATCAGCGGCACCCCCGCCTCATGCTACGCGTAGATGCCTCGTAGCTTGAGGCATTGCACCACGCGGTCGAGGGCCAGCATGTACGCGGCAATGCGATTGTTCACGCGGTGCGCGCCGGCGTATTGCACCACGGCATCGAAGCTCTCGTCCATGATTTCCTGCAGGCGGCTGTTGACCAGTTGCTCGTTCCAGAAGTAGCCCTCGCGGTCCTGGACCCACTCGAAATAGGAGACGGTCACGCCGCCCGCGTTGGCCAGGATGTCGGGGATCACGAAGACTTTCTTGGCGGCGAGGATCTCGTCGGCCAGCGGCGTGGTGGGGCCGTTGGCGCCCTCGCAGAGAATTCGGCAGCGGATGCGGTCGGCATTCTGCGAAGTGATGACGTTCTCCGTGGCGGCCGGGAGGAGCACGTCGCATTCCAGAAACATAGCTTCGTGCTTGTCCATATCTTCCCCGCCCGCGAAACCGGTGATGGAGCCGGTCTCCTTGCGGTGCCGCTCGAGCGCGGCGATATCGAGTCCCTTGGGGTTGTACGTCGCGCCATCGTACTCCACGATGGCGACGATTTTGAATCCCGTGGCGCTCATCAGGCGGGCCGCCATGCCGCCCACGTTACCGAAGCCCTGAATCACCACGCGCGACGTTTCCGGCGTCAGGCCGAGGCGGGCGAGGGCTTTCAGGGTGACCATCATGCAGCCGCGGCCGGTGGCCTCCGGGCGGCCGCGCGAGCCGCCGAGCGCCATGGGCTTGCCCGTGACCACGCCGGTGACGGTGTGGCGCGCATGCATGGAGTAGGTGTCCATGATCCACGCCATGGTCTTCTCGTTGGTGTTGACGTCGGGCGCCGGGACATCGCGCTCCGGCCCGATAAAGTCGAAGATCTCGGCGGTGTAGCGGCGTGTGAGCTTCTCCAGTTCGGCGTCGGAAAGCAGGCGCGGGTCGCAGATGACGCCGCCCTTGCCGCCGCCGAACGGAATGTTCACCACGGCGCATTTCCAGGTCATCCAGGAGGCCAGCGCGCGCACCTCGTCGAGGGTCACATCGGGCGCGAAGCGAATGCCGCCCTTGGCCGGACCGCGCGCCAACGAATGCTGCACGCGGTATCCGGTGAAGACCTCTATCCGGCCGTCATCGAGCTGGACCGGGATATTGACCGTGAGTTCCCTTGCCGGCGTAGCCAGGATTTTGCGCACGCCGTCATCCAGCTTCAGCCGCATGGCGGCCTCGTCGAAGCGCGCGGCGGCGGCCAGCCACGGGTTCTTTTCGTTCTCGAGAGAAATGGAAACCGGCGGCGTCAACGTGGCCACAGTGGAAATCCCCCCGGTAATCATTATGCCACGCCAAAGAAGAAAATCGGGCCACGACGTCACCCTACCAGGATTCCCCGTAGTACTCATTTTTCTAATTGCCACTATTACGGCCTTGATATCTTTCTTACTTGGGGCTATGCTCAAGACACTCCTGCTAAGATCGGGCCACGACGTCACCCTACCAGGATTCCCCGTAGTACTCATTTTTCTAATTGCCACTATTACGGCCTTGATATCTTTCTTACTTGGGGCTATGCTCAAGACACTCCTGCTAAGAAAGGAAGGAGCCCCAATGAAGTCCAGGACAGTGGCGACGTTTCTTATATCAGTAGGCACTATCGCAGCTCAGCCCCAGGACCGACGAACAGACTACTCGCTGATCAACAGCAAAGTCGTGACCGTTAAAGGCACGCTTAGACCAAGCTACCGAGTAACATCCGGACCAATTGCAGGCACATTAATACCAGATGCTTGCACGATTCACCTCTCTCTAAAGCCGGGAGAGAGAGCGGTTGAAGCGCGCCCCAAGTCGGCGGTGCGGCGTACGCCAGCCGGCTGTGAGTTGGAAATGGAAGTCGGTCAGCCTCCCGAAGATCAGATTGCGCCGATGAGCCCACCGCCATCATCCCCGGCGGTGCCGACTGGGCCCAATTTAGTCCTTAACCCAGTAACGAGCGCAGGGTACCTGCAGGCGCACGTTCGGGATCCGGTCTTTATTTGGACAACTTCCGAGGAAGTAGACTTGTCTTGGACCTGGACTCAACACAATT
The DNA here is from genome assembly GCA_020073615.1 of Terriglobia bacterium. Lineage (GTDB taxonomy): Bacteria > Acidobacteriota > Terriglobia > Bryobacterales > Bryobacteraceae > JADGNR01. The sequence goes on along the minus strand of JAIQEX010000019.1, from coordinate 30,050 downwards.
GCGCGACTACGAACAGTTTGAGCCGACACGTCCCCGCCTTTTTCTCTGGTTGGTACATCTACTTCGCTACGCTAAGGACGGAGCAGTCATGTCAAATGGACGGACGTCACTGGCTTACCACTACGGGTGGATACAGCGTCGTAATTTGGGAGGACGACAGTTTTCCTGTCTGCACCGATAGCGTGTACGCTTTTTACGACCCAATGGAAATATACGGGGATGGTGACGGAAATCTGTTTGGCAACTACAGCATTACCATTGAGGGGCCAGCGTGCACATCGCTGCTGTCAATTCCGGATGCCCTGTTGGTACGCACCTTGAATTGACGCCATTACAGATCAGGCTGGCTAGCAACCGCGCAACCGCATGTTTGGTCAAACCGCATGTTTGGGCAATCAAACGGGTACATCGTATGTTACACTGACATCGAATTTGGAGGAAGGCATGCGCTCTATCGTTTTAGCCGTGGCGGCGGCCGGTTCGCTGATTCTGGGAGTGGTTGCGGTTCACGCGATTGCCGTTACCGTTTCTGAGCTTGTCGATCCGTGCTGGCAATGGGGCGTCCCTTCCAGTGGCACGCTCAGTCTGCCCGCCGGGGGACCCTGCCGCCATACCGGCGCGAGCGGAGAAACGAGGACTCATGCCGTGGTGAAACTGCTGGTTTGTCCGGGGGGAATTCTGCTCGCCATCGCGCTGGCCGTCATGGGCGAGATTCGTTACAGGGCCGCGCTCACCTGGTCGGGCGCCGCCCTGATGTTCCTCGAATCGCCGCTACTCTGGTTTACAATTTGGCCGGTCTCAGTATTCACGGGCACGGCGTTTCTGCTGCTCGGGGTTTACCGCAGTCCGGCCCGGTTACGAGCCTAGGACCTCGACCGCTTTCTGTATCACCGGGTCGCGCCGGGCCTCGACTTCATCGCCTTTTTCCACGCCGAACGCCTGGTTGAAGATCTCTGTCTTAATCCGATTGCGGACAAACTCGCGTTCGGCCGACCATTCGGTCACACCGGGCAGAATGCGGCGCGCGATCGCGAACGCTTGAAACTCATCCAGGATCTGGGGCGTAACCTCGAAATCTTCGGTGACCTTGTTCTGGCGCAGATATGCGGTGGCGAAATCGGTGAACGACGCGCTGGCGTCCAGCACCGCGCGCAGCCGGTTCATGTACGGCGGATAGACCACCAGATCCGGCTGAATTCCGCCGCCTCCGGTGACCGGACGTCCCTTGTCGGTATGAAATTCCGATTGCGTGTTGGGGTGAGCCGTGGTGGCGCCGAGTTCGAAGCGCGCGGTGTCGAGCGGCTTCTGAATGGAGCGGCCGCTGGGCGTGTAATAAAGCGCGGTGGTGAGCGCGAGCCCCGCTTGTTCGGTCAGCGGAAATACGCTTTGCACCAGCCCTTTGCCGTAGCTGGGCTCGCCCAGGATGGTGGCGCGGTCGTGGTCCTGCATGGCGCCCGAGACGATCTCCGAGGCGCTGGCGGTCTTCTCGTTCACCAGGATCGCCAGCTTGAATCCGTAGGGCTTGGCATCGCGCGGCACGGCCTCGGATTTTTCCGGCACGTGGCGGCCGCGCACGGTGACGATCTTCAGGCCGGGACGCAGAAACAGCGACGCGGTTTCGAGCGCCGAGGTGACCAGGCCGCCGGGGTTGTTGCGCAGGTCGAGCACCAGTCCGGCCAGACGGTCCCCGCCCAGCTTTTCGATGGCCTCTTTAACCTGGCCTCCGGTCTTTTCATCGAAGCTCGAGACGCGAATGTAGCCGATGCCGGCGCCGACGAAGAAAACCCGGTCGACGCTTGGGGACTGCATCTCCTCGGGTGTCAGGACGAAATGCATCATGCGGGCCGAGCCGGGGCGGCGCACTTCGATCTGCGCCTGGCGCTGGCGCGATTCCCCGAGCAGTTGCGAAATCTGGTCGAGGTCGAGCCGGGCGATGGCGTAGCCGTTGACGGCCATGATCTCGTCCCCCGGCGCGAGCCCGCTCTTGGCCGACGGCGTGCCGGGCAGCGTCTGGAGCACGATCACGCGTCCCGGCAGAATCGAGACCACGCTGCCGAAGCCCTTCTGCGTGGACGCCTCCATCTTCTTGAGCTGGTCGAACTGTCCGGGATCGAAGAACACGGAGTGCGGGTCGAGGCTGCGCAGCAGCCCGGGGATGGCGCCCTGATAGAAGGCCTGCTCGGAGGCGATGGGGTCGGCCGCGTTGCCCTCGACAATGGCGTAGGCGTCCATGACACGCTTCACCTGCGAGGAGAGGTCGTCGGCGGCCGGCGAGGCCGCGGCGGCTAGCAGCAGGACTGCCGTGAGGCGAAACATCAGTCGGGCCAGATGGCGGCAATGGGGATTTCGACGTGCGGGAAGCGGCGGGGCCGCAGCGCGCCCTCGGCCAGGATGGCAGCGCGCGCCAGGCGCCCGTCCGCGAGCATCAGGACTTCGACGGTGCCCGCCTCGGGGCTCACCAGCCACACCTCCGGCGTACCGATGCTTTCGTAATCGCGCAGTTTCTCGCCGATCTCCTTGCGCGATTCGGAGGGCGACAGCACCTCGACGACAAGCTGCGGCGCGGAGTGAATATAGCCGTCGCGTTCGACCATCTCCGAGCGGTCGAACACCGCCAGATCCGGCTCGCGGCACGTCAACGGCTCCGTACGAATCACCAGCCCGAAGTCGCTGAACAGCAATTCCGTAGCCGCCGGGTCCAACTGCCGAAGAAAAGCCGTGGCCAGAGTACGCACAATCCTGGGGTGAGGCATTTTGTTGGGGGGCATAATCCGAATCTCACCATCTACGACTTCTTCCCGGCCGTCCTGCACGATGGGCATCTTCAGCCACTCCTGGTACGTGACGGTTCCGATCTTGGGAAGGCTTGCCATGCGGACACTCTGCTGGCTCCTATTCTATCGTGCCGCGGCTCGCGCCCGTTCGGCTACGTGCTGAACAGGCAATTCACTGGGGCGCGGCGCCGTTCAGCACGTCCCGATAGTACTTTTCGTAGAGCGGGATGATCTTCTCCGAGCAGAAGCGCTCCGCGGCGTTCCACCGCCCGGCCTTGCGCATGCGGTAGTGCAGGGTATCGTCGGTGAGCAACGCCACCACGCGCGCCGCCTGCGCGGGGATATCGCCCACCGCCTCCAGGAAGCCGTCTTCTCCATCGGTGATCAACTCCGGCACCCCGCCCACGCGCGTCGCCACCGGCACTACCCCGCAGGCCATCGCCTCCAGCGCCACCAGCCCGAAGGACTCCAGCTCGCTGGGCATCAACAGCACGTGGGCCAGCGGAATCAGCCGCTCCACGTGGTTCTGCTTGCCCAGGAACGAAATGTGGCGGTCCAGCTTCATTTCGCGCGCCAGGTGCGCCGCCGGGCTGCGCTCGGGGCCGTCGCCCACCATCAACAGGTGCGCCGGAACGCTTTTCCGCACTTCGCCCAGAATGCGCACGCAGTCGAGCACGCGTTTCACGGGCCGGAAGTTGGAAAGGTGAATCAGCAGCTTCTCGCCAGGGGGTGCATAGGCGGCGGCGCCGGTCTTGGTCTCATCCGGGTGGTAGAGGTCGCAGTTGACGAAGTTCTGGATCACGCGGATCTCGTTGGCCACGCCGAACACCTCGACGGTCTGTTTCCGCAGGTACTCGCTGATGGAGCTGATGCCGTCCGATTTCTCGATGGAGAATTTGGTGATCGGAAAGTAGGAAGCGTCCGTCCCCACCAACGTAATATCGGTGCCGTGCAGCGTAGTGATGAACGGCAGGCGGCGCATGGGGGCGAGCATCTGCTGCGCCAGCATGGCGGAGATGGAGTGCGGGATGGCGTAATGCACGTGCAGCAGGTCGAGGTTGTACGCCTCGGCCACCTCCGCCATGCGCGAGGCCAGCGCCAGGCAGTACGGCGGGTACTGGAACAGCGGGTAGCTGGAGACTTCGACTTCGTGGTAGTGCACGCCCGGGATGTCCGGATCCAGCCTTATGGGGTTGGCGTAGCTGATGAAATGGACCTGGTGGCCGCGGTTGGCCAGTTCCATGCCCAGCTCCGTGGCCACGATGCCGCTGCCGCCGTAGGTGGGGTAACAGGTGATGCCGACGTTCACTTCGCCAGCGTACCATTAACCGGGCGGGAGACCGGGCGGAGCACCCCGTAGCCGATCTGCCCGTGGAGGTTCTCGTCGGGCGAAGCCACGTCGCCCCCGCCGAACCAGACGCGGATTTCCGCGCCGCTCACCTCCACTGTGGGATCGCAGATGACCTTCGCGTCCCACGCCGCAGTGCCCGCGAATACCGTGGAAAGCTTTTGCCAGTGGACGCCATCGGTGGAGCGCGCCAGGCCCAACCGGCGATTCTCGGCCGTGTCGCGGCCGGTGTAGAGCATCCAGTAGAAGCCGTGCGAAGTCCATACCGCGGGTTCGCCCAGACCGTTTTCGTCGAAGGCGCTGGCGCCGCCCAACTCGAGGATCGGGTTGGCGCGGAGCTTCTGCCAGTGGACACCATCGGTGGATCGCGCCATACCCAGGCGCTGGCGGTGGGCTCGGTCCTGGCCGAGATAGTAGAGGTAGAAATACGAGTCGATGTGGATAAGGTACGGGTCTGCCACGCCCTCTTCATCCCAGCTTGCGTATGGACCGGGCTCCAGGACCGGTTTCGGCTCCTTCGTCCAGGTGTGCACATGCGTGGAGCGGGCCAGCCCGATGCGCGGCCTCTCTTTTGGTCCGGCGACGTACCAATACCAGAACAAGTCCCCGTAAGCGAGGAGCGCGGAGCCGTTGGCGGCGATGTAGCTGCCTTCCCAGGTGTGCGGATCGGGAGCGAGAACGACGCCGAGCTTCCTCCAATGGATGCCATCCTCCGACTCGGCCTGCAGTGTGCGCCAGGTACGCCCGTCATATGCGGAGTAGAGCATGGTGCGACTCGATATCACGGACGGGTTGAGCACATCGCCCGCCTCGAACCCCTCGCCGCGCGTGAGCACCGGCGCCGGCAGCTCGTCGAAGGCGAACGTCATATTGGCATCGCCGCCGGCCAGGCGGGGCAGCGTAAAATCGGAATATCCGCACCCCGCAAGTGCGAGCAGCCCGAGCAACAAAAAAGCCCGCGTACCGATCCCCGGCCCCCAGCCCCCAGCCCCCGGCCCCCGCTTCATTGCATTGGTATCCGGAACTTGATTCCCGCCCCCCGCCCGGGCCGCGATTCCAGCAGCAGGTCCGCGTTCAGGGAGCGCGCCCGCCGCTTCAGACTGGCCGGGCCCAGGCGCAGCAGCTCCAGCTCCTCCAGCGAGTACGTGCCTGCGAAATTGAAGCCGTGGCCGTTGTCGTCCACGGAAATCTCCAGGCCCCGGTCGGTCTTCTCCATGGCCACCGCCACGCGCGTCGCCGCGGCATGCTTTTGCACGTTGTGCAGAGCTTCGCCGAGCATCTGCAGCACTTCCTGCGTCATCTCCTGCGGCAGCCCGATGGGCGCATTCGTGCTCAGAAACGTCACCGGAATGCCGCTTTCCTTCTGGAACGATTCGGCCGTGCGCCGGGCGGTGGCCACCAGGTTGGCGCCGTCCACGTCCACCGGGCGCATGCTGTGCAGGAAAGCCCGCAAGTCGCGTATCTGCGCCTGCGCCAGCGCCTGCAACTGCCGGAGGTCTTCCATGCCGGCGCTCACGTCGCGCTCCAGCAGCTTGCGCACAATCTCCAGGCGCATCTGCAGGCTGATGAAGCTCTGCAGCGGGCCGTCGTGAAAATCGGAGGCGATCCGCAAGCGCTCCTCCTCCCCGGCCTTCTCCGCCGCCTTTTCCGCCGCTTGCAGCTGCGCGGCGAGAGACTGGATGTTGGCGCCCTGGCGCCGTTTGTTCACCGCGAAGCCGCACGCCAGCACTCCCGACACCAGCACCGTGCGCTCCAGGATGCGCATCTGCGGATAGGGCAGCGCGGCGCAAAAGACCGCGCTCACCCCGGAGATGACGGCGACTTCCACCGGTCCGTAAAACACCAGCGCTTCGGTCAGCAGAAAAAGGAAAAAGACCGACGCCGGCCACAGCAGGCGATCGCTGCCGTAGCTGGCCACAATCAGAAAATAGACCGTGTCCCCAAAAAGGGCCAACAGTCCCAGCATGCCCCTGTGTGCCTTGCCGCGAATTCCCATCAGGATGCTCGACACCAGGAACAGCCCCAGCGCCGCGCAGAACACCATGGACGGCCGCTCCGGCGCGTTGACGCACGTGATGGCCAGGGCGGCGGCCGCCAGGACGATCCGTGCCAGGGAGACACCGCGCGGCCACGCGAATTGCGGCGGAAAGAGCACGAGCCTACTTCCGGTAGAGATAGAGCGTGTGGCTGCGGCCCTCGCCATCATCCGCGATATTCTCCACCTTCTCCGGGGTCCAGTTCTTGAACTCGAAATCGTGGGCCACCACCCGCGCGCCCTTTTTCAACTGCTGATCGAGCATCGGCTGGACCTTATCGATGAATCCCGGCAGGAGGTAAACGGTGATCAGGTCCGCCGAACTGTAGTCCTGTTTTAAAAGATCGCCGTTGACGATGTGCGCATTCTTTTCCAGGTGGAGCTTCCGAATCTTATCCGAGCTAAGTTTCCAGAGGTCCTTATCCAATTCCACGCCGGCCGCGTCGGCATGGAATTTCTGCGCCGCCATGATCACGATGCGGCCGTCGCCGGAGCCCAGGTCCCAGACCTTCTCGCCGGCCTTCAGACCGCCAAGCTGGAGCATCTTTTCGACGATGGTCTCGGGAGTGGGGTAGTAGGGCGCCAGCTTTTCCGCATCGCCCGTCTGCGCCGCCACGGCCGCGCATCCCAGGAGCGAGAGTAAAAGTACTTTTTGCATGGCTCTCAATCTCTGTCACAAATTTACCACCTTATTTCAATTCCGGCGCGCCATACCCCACAGTGCGCCAGCGCGATACCCCCACCTTTTCCACGCACCTGTGGAAAAGCCTGTGAGAATCCGCGCCGGAGCGAGCCCAATCGCCCGTACCGTAACCCGTTTGTGACATCATGCACCGCTATACAGCACACGCCGGTTGGGGTATGTAAGACGCGGTGACGTAAGGGTTTCTGGAGCTATACCCAGACCTTCTGCAGGGGCACGCCGCGCTGACACCATTCGCAATGGGCGCCATCGACGTAATAGCTGCCGTCCAGCTTGGCCAGGTAGTAGAGCGGAAGATCCCCGAAATTGAGGGTTCTAGGCGTCGGCTGGTAAATAATGACCGCGAGTCCGACCACCACGGCTCCCCTCGCTTCCAGAAGGGTTTTCAGTTCCGCGAGCTTGGTTCCGGTGCGCAGAATATCGTCCACCAGCACCACCGGCTCTCCCGGTTGCGGCTCCAGAAACTGGCGAAAGCGGAGCCGCTCGTCCTCGTGTTCGCGCTCCGCCCAATATACTTGTTTGGCACGTGCGGATTCGCACACGCCGTAGGCCACCGGCAGGCCGCCGGTCATGGGGGTGACAATGGAAAGCTCCGGCATGATGGCGCGGATTTCGGAATTGGCGCGCAACAACCGGCTGAGCCCCACCGAGAGCATGCGCTGGTGCTGGTAGTAGCGCATGGCCAGCGGGACCTGCAAATACTCGTTGGAGTGCAAGCCGGTGGGGTATTGGAAATGGCCCTCGCGGAGCGCGCCGGTTTCGCGCAGCACGGCCACGACTTCATCTTGCGTCGGAATCAGATGCATCAGTCGGCACGCTTTCAATTGGCCCCGTGCCCGATGAGCACGCGGGGAATGGTGCGCAGCAGGATCTTCCAGTCGAGCGCCAGAGACCAATTATCAATGTACTGCATATCCATCTTCATCCAGGTCTCAAAATCGACGTGGTCGCGGCCGGAAACCGCCCACAGGCAGGTGAGCCCGGGCCGCATGCGCAGGCGGCGGCGCTGCCAGCGCTGGTAGTGCTCCACTTCGCTCGGCACCGCGGGGCGCGGCCCCACCAGCGACATATCGCCGCGCAGCACGTTCCACAATTGCGGCCACTCGTCGATCGAGAACTTGCGCAGATAGCGGCCGATGGCGGTCAGCCGCGGATCGCCGGGAATCTTGAAAGCGGTCTCCCGCGTGTTCAGGTGCGCCACCGCGGCCTGTAGTTCTTCGGCATTCGCGCACATCGAGCGGAACTTGTAGAACACGAAGAGGCGCCCGTTCAAGCCGCAGCGCACCTGGCGGAAGATGGCCGGTCCGGGCGAGGTCAGGCGGATCAGCAGCGCGGTCAGCCCCATGAAGGGCGCCAGCACGGCGAGCCCCGCGGCGGCGAGCGCCACGTCGATAGCCCGCTTCAGCAGGAGCCGGATTTCATCGTAGGGCGCCGCCGAAAACGTCAGCAGCGGCGTGGCCCCGAATCGGTCCAGCGATACCGTGCTGTTGACGTGCGGGAAAAAGTCCACCGCCACGCGCGTGCGCACGCCTTCTTCGTCGCACAGCAGGAAGACCTCTTCCAGCTCCGCCAGGCTCTCGCTGCCCACCGCGAAAATAATCTCGTCCACCACGTGCTGTTGCAGAATCAGCGGCAGCTCGGCAATGGGCCGCACCGTATGCACCGCACCCAGGCCGATGGTGTCCGGCGGAGCGGCGCCCTGCTGCTTCTCGCTCAGAAAACCGCACAGCCGGACGCCGTACTCCGCCGATTGCTCGAGCGCCTTCCCCATCCGCAGGGCGCGCTCCCCGGTGCCCACTACCATCACATAATGCGGCGCCGCGAACTCGCGCCGGATGACGCCCACCACGCGCCCGGCCGTCAGCCGGAACAGCAGCAGCAGCACCCAGGCGTAAGTGGAAAACAGGATGAGGAAAAAGCGGCTGAGGTCCATTCGCAGGACGTACTCGAACACCACCAGGCAGAGAGCGCCATAGGCGCACTGCCGCGCCGCATCGCGCAGGATGATGCGCGGGTGGCCGGAATCGAGCTTCTCGTAGACCTCCAGCCACACCCCTATGGACACCCAGGCGACCAGGGAGAAGCCCAGCACGAGGGCTTTCTGTTGCACGGTAAGAAAGAAGAGGTGCTCGAACGGCAATAGCGAGCGCGTCTGGTAAGCCGCTTCGAATGCCAGCGCGGCCAGGATGATGTCCGATAGTCCGAACAAAACACGAGCCTTACGCTGGCGGCTGAACATCCGGATTCAGGATACCATGGCCGCGGGGGCGGCGCTGCGCTGCGGCCGGGATACCGGCGCCAACGTGTTGCTGATCTGGACAGCTATCTATACTTCTCCGTCCAACTGCGGCGACCTCTGGTATAAAGAACACCGCAGCGAGGCGCGCCGGCGAGGGCCGGCCCATGCCTCGTGATCGGGAGAGTCGTGTCTGTTGCCGATCGAAGAGGACTTGCGGACCGGTAATTGCATTAAGCGCGCGAGCTGGGCTTGGCCCGCCAGTCGCGAACGCGGTTTACCCGCTAGCCCGGTTGGCCAGCAGCCACTTCGGCTGCCAGGCGCGCCTTCCACTCGTCCAGAAACTCCGCCGTCCGGGTGCTGCCGATGCGCGAGCAGCCCGCCTGGTAAACCTCCAGCACCTGGTCCACGGTGTGCAGCCCGCCGGCCGCCTTTATGCCGATCTCCTCGGGCAGGTATTTCCGCATCAGCTTCACGTCCGCCAGGGTGTAGCCGGAAGGCGCGAAGCCCGTCGACGTCTTGACGAAGTCCACCTCCGCACGCTCCGCGCAGCGGCAGGCGATGATCTTCAGCTCGTCGGTGAGGTACGCGTTCTCCAGGATGACCTTGAGGATGGCGCCCTCCTTGTGGCACAGCTCCGACATCTGGGACAGCTCCGTTTGCGCATGCTGGAACTCGCGCGAGAGCAGTTTCGAGATGGCGATCACCATGTCGATTTCCCTCGCCCCGCGCCGCAGCAGGTCCCGCGCCTCGAAAAGCTTGGTCGCCGTGTTTTGTGAGCCGTGCGGAAACCCCGCCACACTGCCCGGCTTGACCCCGCTGCCTTCGAGCGTGCGCACTGCCAGATCGATATCGCACGGCCGCACGCTCACGCTCGCCACCCCGTAGCGCCTGGCCAGATTCAGTCCCTCGACCACCTGCGCCGTGGTAAGTTCCGGCCGTACCAGGGAATGGTCGATCATGCGCGCGAGATCCTGGTAGGTGGCCAGGGGAGGGCGGGGAGGGGACTCCATGGGCGTCATGCCGGTCAGATCTCAGTCTATCAGGGAGAAACGGAAAGAAAGGAAGGCCAGAGAGGGAAAGGGACGACGCTACTTCTTGCGCTTGGTGGACCCCTTGGGGGCCGCGGCCCGCGGCGGGCCGCAGCTCAACCCCATGGACTTCAACTGGTCGCAAGCCCGCTTGGACAAATCGTTGTTCGGGAAGCGGCGGATGAGCTCGCGAAATTCCTTGGCCCCGTCCGTCCTGCGGTTCAGCTTCTGCAGCGCCAGGCCCTTGGAAAACAGAGCGTCCGGGGTCTTATTGTTTTCCGGATACCGCTCCAGAACCAGGTCGAACTCCTTCACGGCGGTTTCGTAATCGCCCTGGGAATAATGGATCGACGCGATATAGAATTGTGCGTTCGGCGCCAGCTCCGTGTTGCCATACCACTTCAGGTAGTCGGCGTATTCCTGCAGCGCCAGCTCGAGCTTGCCGCTGCCGCGGTCGCGCTGCGCATTGGCGTACAGATCGGTGGAGCTGATGGTCGGCGTTTCCGCCGTGCCGGTGGCACCCGGTGCGGTTGTTCCGCCGGAGGTGCCGGGCGGCGGCGGCGGCGTGGGCGTACCCATCACCTTTACGGCGTTGCTCAAGTCGGTGATCTGCCCCTGCAGTTTGGTCAGGAGGTTGGTCAGGTCCGCCACCGCGGTCGCCAGTGCGCGCATGTCCTGGCTCATGCTGTCCATGCGCGTCGACAGTCCCGCCACCGGCGCCACCACCTTGGCTTCCATGTCCCGCAGGCTCCGCTGCAAACCATCTTGGATTACCGCGGCGGTGGTATTGGACTTACCGGCGGTATCGAGGGTAGTCTGCATCAGCGTGGTGAGCGCCGTCAGTTGCCGGTCCTGCGATTCCTTGAATTGCCGCAACTGCTCCTGGAGCGCGGCCACGTCGCGCTGCAATTCCAGTATTTCCTTGCTGGCCGCAAAGGCAAGCGGCGAGGCCAGTAGCATCCATACGCAAAGACGTCGCAACATGTGCACTTCTCCTCGGCAATGGCGGGAATGGCCGCGGTCCGCCCCCGGAACCCGCGGCCATCTCGCGCCGCAATTCTACCTCTGTAACTATCCTACTGCCCGGAGGCGAAGTGCGCGCGCCGGTTCTTCTGCCAGCAGGATTCGTTGGACTCGGTACACTGCGGCCGTTCCTTGCCGTAGCTGATGACGCTCAGCCGCTCGGCGGGCACTCCGAGTTGCACCAGGAACTCCTTGGCCGCCGTGGCGCGGCGGTCGCCGAGGCCGGTGTTATACTCAGCCGAACCGCGCTCGTCGCAGTGGCCTTCGATCACGATGGTCGCGCTCGGGAAGTCGGTCAGAATGCTCTTCAGGCCGCTGGCATCGCGCGTCAACGCGTCGCGCGCATCGCTGCGGATGTCGCTCTTGTCGTAGTCGAAGAACGCATCCTGCAAGTCCGATCCCAGGCGCTGCTCCAGGGTGGCCGCCGGTGCTGGCGGCGGGGGTGGCGGTGGCGGTGGCGGCGGAGAGCTCACGCTGACGGTCGCCGAAGCGGTAGTATTGCCCCCCGGGCCGGCCGCGGTCAGCGTGTAGGTCGTCGATGCCTGCGGCGATACCTGGCGGCTGCCGGTGGTCTGCACCGCGCCCACTGCCGGGCTGATGCCCACATTGGTCACCTCGCCCGACACCTGCCAGCGCAGGGTGGAAGACTGGCCCGCCTGAATCGAAGAAGGCTCGGCCGTGAACTGGGCAATCACCGGAGCGCTCGGCGGCGGTGGCGGTGCGGGCTTCTCCACCACGGGCGGTGGTGGCGGCGGTGGCGGCGGCACCTTCTTCTTGCATCCCCCCGCGAACATCGCCAGCGAGACGGCAAGACAGATGACAGGGATCCCTCGTTTGTTGAACATGAACATCGCCTCCTGAATCCTCAATTATCGCCCCCATGCGGGGCTATCATTATTCCCCTGCGTGGTGAGTTGTTGCAGTTGCGTCCCGTTCGCCAGCATGGTCCAGATCTGGTGCCCTCCCGCGCGCGTCGACATGAACGCAAGGTGCCGGCCGTCGGGAGCCCAACTCGGGTTTTCGTTGCGCCCTTCATGGCTCAACTGGGTGTACTGGCGCGATGCAACATCCATGACGAATATGTTGAAGGCCCCAGTGGCGTATCCCCGTGTCCACGCAAACGCGAGAATCTGCCCGTCGGGATGCCACGAAGGGTTGGATGCTTCGCCGGTACCGTCGGAGAGCCGCTCTACGTCCGCTCCATCCATATTCATCTTGTAGATCTGCTGCGGGCCGCTTCTTCCCGAGACGAACACAATTTCCGCTCCGGTCTTGGGATTGACCTTGGGCTCGACGTCGATGGAGCTTGACGAAGAAATGGGCCGCAGGTTGCTTCCATCCAAATTCGCCAGGAAGATCCGGCAACAGCCGCCCGCCGACGACGAAAAAACGATCTGCTTGCCATCCGGCGTGAACGACGGCGTGGAATTGGTCGAGACGCCCCGCTGATTATAAAATCGCAAATCCCGGACCGGGTCTACCGAAAATACAAATATACCAGGATAGATGTGCGCCCAGCTAGTAAATGCTATTTTCGTGCCGTCGGGAGAAACCGCGGGCCAGTTGGAGATGGAATTGAAGTGCGTGAGCGGGCGCTGATTCTTGCCGTCCGGGTCCATCACCCAGACCTCCTTGGGGCCGGTCCGCCCCTGCTGGCGCACAAAATAAATGTGCGTCCCGAACAGCGACTTGCCCCCGAACTGGGCCAGAATTTCGGCCGCGAACTCGTGCGCCGCCTTGCGCGCGCCGGCTTCATCCAGCGATTCGATATACGTCTTGGCGATCACCTGCGTTCCCCGGCCCAGATCGAGCAGCCATCCGCGCAGCACGAACAGGTTGTTCTGCACCGCGGTGTACCCGATGGCCAGATAATTGGCCTGCGCCGGCGGCCCGGACCAGTCCGACATCCACAGGCCGCCGCCGGTGGGCGCCTGCACCATCTCCCCCCTGCGCCCGCGCTGCGCTTGCGCGGCGGGCGGCGGCGCCTGGCGGAAATCGGTGGGCTGCTGCGGAACCGTGGTCGGGTACATCGTCTTGGGCACCATGCGGAGGACCCCGCCGCTATCTACGTCGTTCCACAGCGTCTGGTTGAACGGCGCCATGAAGCTCTGCGCCTGCCCGCTCCCGCGGAAATCGGGGATGGCCAACCGCGGCCGCTCACCTTCCTTGGTAATCGTACCCAGATCGAACTTGTCCTGCGCCGCCAGCAGCCAGAACGCTCCCGCCGCCGCGGCCGCCATCCAGATATGCCTGCTCATATTAATGCCTCAATTGAAAGCGCAGCGTCAAATCGGCCTGGCTCTGCGGAAACTGCGGCGGCAACGGGGGAAACGGCGCCGCATCCTCGATGGCGCGCATCGCGGAGAAATCCAGCGACCGGTTCCCGCTGGTCTCGGCCACCTTGACGTTGCTTACCGATCCGTCGCGCCGTATGGTGAACATCACCCCCACCGGCGGCGCGCTCTGATTGTATAGATCGCTGGTTCTCCACTTTTGCGCCACCATGTCGCGCAGGCGCGTGGCATACTCGCCGAACTGCGTGCCGAAGGGCGAGTTGTCGCCGATTCCTACTCCGCCCCCGCCGGGCATCCCGTACAGGGGCGTATTGGCTCTCTGCCCGGCCGAACTGTAGGTCTGGTTGGGCAGGTCCTTCTGCTGCTCGCGCCATTTGTTGGGCCGCGATGCCGCTTCCGCCGGCCGTTTCGCGGCGTTCCGGCTCTTGATGGGAATGGCATCCGGCTCCGGGGCCTTCGCCTTGGGCTGCGCCTTGGCCTTCGGCTTGGGTTCGGGCACCGCCGATTCGGTGTCGTTGGCCACCGGGTTCTTCGGCCCGGATTGGTTCGGCAATGGGATCGCCGCCACCGGATTGACCATCACTGATCCCATGCCGCCGCCCGTGGGGCTGCCCATCTGGATGCGCGCCGCCTGCTCCACCGCGGTGGCCAGCACCAGCGCGCCGACAGCCGAAATATGCAGAATCACCGATCCCCAGAACGGCCCCGACAGGCGTTCCGGCTGGTCCAGGATGTCGGCGTGCATGGCCATCACTTGTGCCCTTTGGCCGCGGCCGCGGTGTCCTCCGGCTGCGTGACCATATTCACGTTGATTTTGGCTTCCCCGAGCGCGGACAGCACTTGCGCTATCGAATCGTAGATCGTCTCCTTGTCGGCGCGCACGTAGACCCCCTTGGGCTTGCCGTAGCGTTGCCGGATGGCTCCCGCCAGGTCGTGGATGTTGGCCGGCTTGTCGTTCAGCCAGGTGGTGCCGTCCTTCTGGATGGTCACTACCGGCATTTCCTGCGCCGTATCCTTCACCGCCTTCACCTTGGGCACGTCCACTTCGATGCCGAACTCCATCACGTGCGCCGTGAGCATGAAAATGATCAGCAGCACCAGTACCACGTCGACAAACGGCGTGACGTTGATTTCCGAAAGCGTGGACCCGCCCCGCCGCCTCCGCGATCCGTATCCCCCGCCATTGACCTGCATTGCCATCGCGCTACTCTCCGAAACTGCGTTCGGCCAGGTTCAGAAACTCCAGCGTGAAATCGTCCATGCGCGCCCCCATCTCCCGTATGCGGTTGCCGAACAGGTTGTAGAAGATGGCCGCGGGAATGGCGGCGGCCAGCCCCACCGCGGTGGCAACCAGCGCTACCGCGATCCCCGGTCCCACCGTCCGCAGGCTGGTGCTGCCCAGTTGGCTCAGGTCCAAAAATGCGCGGATGATCCCCAGCACGGTGCCCAGCAGGCCGACAAACGGCGTCACCGTGGCGGTGGTGGCCAGCTTGTCCATGTTGCGCTCGAGCTTCGCCAGTTCTTCGCTGACTCCCAGTTGCAGCGAACGCTCCAGCGCCATGCGGTTGGTGAGCTTGCCTTTTCCCTTCACCTGGCGCTCGACCTCCTCGTAACCGAAATCGAACACCGCCACCAGGGGCGACGGGCGGTACTGCTCGCTCGCCACCATGACCGCTTCCAGGCCGGGCGCCTTGCGGAACGCGCGCAGAAAGCGTGCGTTGATCCGCCGCGCACCGCGAAAGGTGCTCCATTTGGAGAAAATAACGGTCCAGGAATAGATCGAGAAGCACACCAGAAGGCCCAACACAGCCATCCCCATGGGACCGCCGTGCTGAACCATGTCTAAAATATCTGTCTGCAGGAGGAGGGCTACGGGAGCCTGGCAGCTCAATTCGTCTCCTAATCTCAAGCCTATCATAGAGACGCGGACAGCCAGGGAAAAGACGGGAGGGCGAAGGTGATGGATTTCGCTTTGGTAGGCAGGCGATGCCGCCCGGTCCTACCAGGAGTTCGAGCCGCTCCACACTTCGGGAATCGTGCCCAGCAGAATCCGCAGATACATCCGCAGGGTGCGGCTCCGCACCAGTTCCAGGTCCAGCTCCCGCCGCTCGGAATAGGTGAGCTGGTTGCGGCCGGAGACCTGCCACAGGCCCGCGATCCCGGGCCGCACCTGCAGCATCTCGCCGGCATCGGCGCCATAGTGGCTGCGCAGCTCCGCCGCCGTCACGGGCCGGGGGCCTACCAGCGACATTTCGCCGCGAATCACGTGCCACAACTGCGGGATCTCGTCGATCGAATGGCGCCGGCAGAACCGGGCGAGACGGCTGGTCACGCGCGGATCGCAGGCATGCTTCGACTGCGGACCGCTCTCGTCGTCGATGTATTCGATCCAGCGGAAGCCGCGCCCGGCGCCGCCGTCTTCGCGGTCCCACATGGTCCGCAGTTTCAGCATCCATAGGGGTTGGCCGCGCCAGCCGACGCGCCGGTGAGCGATCAGCGGGCTGCGCCGCGAAAGCACGGCAACCGCCAGCGCGCTACCAGCCAGGAGCGGGCTCAGAATCGCCGCCAGAACAACCGCGCCCACGCGTTCACACAGGGCGATGGCCTGCCACGCCACGTCGTCGCAGGGCGCGGCCTGCTGTACCAAAGGTATTGAACCCAACGAAGCTCCCACTACTTAAATTCTACCGGGACCGGCATGAAGGCACTGTAAATGATTTGTGAAAACCGGAATCGGCCGGTTCATTGTGCGTTCATGTCCGCTCGCGCACAATGGGAGGAAGAGCACCAACCGTGAGGATCCTGCTGGTGGAAGACGAATCCCGGGTTGCCGGTTTCATCGCCAAGGGCTTGCGCGAACAGGCGTATGCCGTGGATATCGCCCGCGACGGCGAGAAGGCGCTCTACCAGGCGGCGGTCAATGAGTACGATCTGGTGATTCTGGACGTCATGCTGCCGCTCAAAGACGGCCACACCGTCTGTCGCGAGCTTCGCGCCAGCGGGTTCGCCGCGCCCATCCTGATGCTGACGGCGCGCGACGCGGTGGACGACCGCGTGGCCGGCCTGGATTCCGGAGCCGACGACTACCTGGCGAAACCCTTCGACTTCAAGGAGCTGCTGGCCCGTCTGCGGGCGCTGCTGCGGCGCTCCGCGGGCTTGCGGCCGCAGGTGGCGCGCGTGGCCGACCTGCTCCTCGACACCGCCAGCCACGCCGTCACGCGCGGCGGCAAAACGGTGAGTCTCACTGCCAAGGAATATGCCTTGCTCGAATACCTGGTCCTCAACGAAGGCCGCGTGGTGGGCCGCGAACCAATCGCGCAACACGTCTGGGACGAGAGCTTCGATCCTTTCTCCAACGTGATCGACGTCTACATCAAGCGCCTGCGCGCCAAGATGGACACCGGCTTCGCCCGCCGCCTGATTCACACGCGCCGCGGCGAAGGCTACATCCTGACCGCGGCGCCGGGAGTAGGCGATGATTAAGAGCTTCCGCTTGCGGCTCACGGCCTGGTACCTGGCATTTTTTTCCCTGCTGTTCCTGATATTCAGCGTCTTCCTTTACGGCGTGCTTTCGCGCGCCCTCGAGAAGCGTCTCGACGAATCGCTCGCCGCGCAGGCGGTGACCACTGCTGGGCTGTTTCAGGATGAGCTGGAAGAGATGCACGGCGATGCTCCGCTCGCCGCCGCGAACGTCGTGTCTGACATGCGCGTTCCCGATGGCGCCATAGCCGTGTTCGAAAAAACACGGCTCTTGGCGGCTGGCGGCCCTGTGCCGGCGCGTCAACTCGAGGGGATCGCCGCCGCACCCGCCGGGATGATCGGGGTGTCGTACGGCAAATACGGCGCGCGCGCGGCGGTGCATCGCCTCGCAACATCTGGCCGGGACTTTCTGATCGTGGCGCTCGCGCCGCGCGATTCCATTGCCGCCGAGCTCGGCGTCGTGCGCCGCTCGCTGTTCTTCGCGCTGCCGCTGCTCGTGGCCCTGGCGGGCCTGGGAGGCTACGTGCTGGCCAGCCGCTCTCTCGCGCCCCTCGGCTGGATGGCGGAACAGGCGCACAAAATTACGGACAGCAATCTCGACGCGCGCCTGGAGATCGGCGACGCCGCCCAGGAGCTCGCCGTGCTCGCCGCGTCTTTCAACGCGCTGCTGAGCCGGCTCGATCGATCCTTCGAGAGCATGCGGCGCTTCGTGGCCGATGCTTCGCATGAGCTGCGCACGCCGATTTCGGTGATTCGCGGCGAGGCCGACGTGGCCCTGTCGCACCAGCGCTCCGCCGCCGAATACCAGGAAACATTGGCCATCATACTCGACGAATCGCGGCGCCTCTCGCGCCTGGTGGACGACCTGCTCAACCTGGCGCGTGCCGACGCCGGACGCGTCCGCCTGCAGGTCCAGGAGTTCTACCTCAACGACCTGCTGGCGGAATGCTGCCGCGCGGCGCAGACCCTGGCCGGAGCGCGCCGCATCGATCTGGAATGCCGGCCCGGCGACGACGTGGCGTTTCGTGGCGACGAGGAGCTGCTGCGCCGCCTGGTGATGAACCTGCTCGACAACGCCATCCGCTACACCCCGCCCGGTGGCAAGGTTTCGGCGGCTCTGGAACAGGAAGGGACGCACCTGCGCATCCGCGTTTCCGATACCGGCGTGGGCATCGCGGCGGACGCGGCGCCCCATGTTTTTGAGCGCTTTTACCGCGCCGACAAGGCGCGCTCGCGGCAGGATGGCGGTTTTGGGTTGGGTCTCTCGATCGTCAAGTGGATTGCGGAATCGCACAATGGCGACGTCGTGCTGGCCAGCCGTCCGGGCTCCGGCAGCACCTTTACGGTATCATTGCCACGGGATTAATCGTCTGTTCATGTCCCAAATCCTATACTGGGGCGTTTCCATGCTTCGTCCGACGCCGATGGTGGGGATCGGTCTGGCTCTTGCAGCCGGCCTGGCCGCCCAGGCTCCGCCCAACGCTACCTTGAGCCTCTCGCTCGCCGATGCGCTCCAGCGCGCGCGCACCTACAGCCCGCAGTTATTGGCCGCCAATATCGCCGCGCGCATCGCGCACGAGGACACTGTGCAAGCCAAGGCCGCCCTGCTGCCCACGCTCAACTGGGAGCACGAGTACGTCTACACCCAGCCCAACGGCACCGATACCGGCGTCTTCGTGGCTAACAACGGGCACAATGTGTTCACCAACATGGCGGCGGCGCATGGCGATATCTATTCGCCCGGCAAGCTGGCCGATTACCGCGCGGCCACGGCGGCCGAGGCGGTGGCGCGCGCCAGAGCCGAGATTGCCGGCCGCGGCCTGGTGGCCACCGTCGTGCAGGATTATTACGCCATGGTGACCGCCGCGCGCAAGCTGGACAATGCCCAGCGCAGCCTGCGCGAGGCCCAGGATTTCGCCGGCATCACCGAAAAGCAGGAACAGGGCGGCGAAGCGGCGCACTCCGATGTGGTCAAAGCGCAACTGCAGCTTCTCCAGCGCCAGCGCGACCTGCAAGAGGCGCAAATCGCACTCGACAAGGCGCGCATCGGTCTCGCCGTTCTGTTGTTCCCGGATTTCCGCCAGGATTTCGCGGTAATGGACGATCTCGACAGCGCGCCGCCCCTCGGGGCTTTCCCCGAAATCGAAGGACTGGCCAGCAAGAACAATCCGGATGTCCGCGCGGCCCAGGCCGCGGTCACGCAGCAGGAGTACGGCATCAAGTCCGCGAAGAGCGCACTCCTGCCCGCGCTCAGCCTCGATTATTTCTTCGGCCTCAACGCCAACCAGTACGCGCTCCACAATCAATTCCAGCAGAACAATCTGGGGTCTTCGGTAGTGGCCAGCCTGAACATCCCCATCTGGAACTGGGGCGCCGCGCGCAGCAAGGTCCGCCAGGCCGAGCTGCGGCTCGACCAATCGCGCGCGGAGCTAACCTTCGCGCAGCGGCAACTGTTGGCCAACTTGCACGCCTTCTACCTGGAGGCCGATGCCGCCCACGCGCAGCTCGACTCGCTTCGGCGCTCGCTCGACCTCTCGGCCGAGAGCCTGCGCCTGACCGTGCTGCGCTACCAGGCGGGTGAGGTCTCGGTGCTGGAAGTGGTGGATGCGCAGACCACCCTGGTACAGGCGCGCAACGCCTCCGACGACGGCCTGGCGCGCTACCGCCTGGCCCTGGCCAATCTGCAGACACTTACGGGAGCCTTCTAGCCCATGAACGGAAAAAGAACGCTATCGCTCGCCGCCCTGTGCCTGCTCGCCATGTCCGGCTGCTCCAAGAAAGAGGAGAAGGAGGCGGAGCCGATCGCGCCCGTGCAGGTGACCGCGGCCACCCAGGAATCGATCCGCCGCATGGTCACCGCCGATGGTGTGCTGTGGCCGAAGGACCAGGCCAACGTGGTGCCCAAAATCAGCGCGCCGGTTGCGCGCTTCCTGGTGAACCGCGGCGACCACGTGAAACAGGGCCAACTGCTCGCCGTGCTCGAAAACCGCGACCTGGCGGCGGCCACCGCGGAGAGCAAGGGACAGCTCGACCAGTCCGAGTCGAACCTGCGCTCCACGCAGGCGGTGGCCGTTCCCGAAGCGGTGGTCAAGGCGCAGACCGACGTGGACGCCGCCAGACAGACCGAAGACGCCGCCAAGCGTCTCCTCGACAACCGGCAGAAACTCTTCGAGCAGGGCGCGCTCGCCCGCAAGCTGGTGGACGATGCGCAAGTGGCCTACACGCAGGCGCACAGCCAGTACCTGGCCGCGCAGGAACACCTGCGCGCGCTGCAGTCGGTGGGCAAGCAGGAGCAGATCGCCGGGGCCGCCGCGCAGGTGGAGGCCGCCCGCGGCCACCTGCAGAATGCCCAGGCCCAGGTGGAGTACACGCAGGTCCGCAGCCCTATCAGCGGCGTGATCGCCGATCGTCCGCTGTACGCCGGCGAAGTTCCCGCACCCGGCACTCCCCTCCTGACAGTGATGGATATCTCGCGCGTGGTGGCGCGCGTCAACGTTCCGCAGAGCCAGGCGGCCTTCGTCAAGATCGGCAACCCGGCCACCATCACCGCCGCCGACAGCGGCCTGAGCACGCCCGGCAAAGTGATCGTCGTCAGCCCGGCCACCGACCCCAACAGCACCACCGTCCAGGTCTGGGTGCAGGCCGACAATCCCGCCGAGAAATTCAAGCCCGGCGCCTCCGTGCGCGCCGCCATCGTCACCGGGACCATTCCCGATGCCGTGGTTGTGCCCACCGCCGCGCTCCTGCCCGGTTCCGAGGGCGGCACCGCCGTGATGGTCGTCGGCGCGGACTCCACCGCGCATGAAAAGAAGGTTGAAGTGGGCGTCCGCGAGCCCGACAAAGTCCAGATCCTGAGCGGCGCCGTGGCCGGAGATCAGGTGGTAGTGATGGGCGGCGTGGGGCTTCAGGACAAGGCGAAAGTGCGCATCGTCAAACCCGGCGAGAAGGACGAGGACGAAAAGGCCGGCAAGGGCGAGAAATGAGCGGCCCCGCGACCCACTGGACGGCGCGCCACGGCAAGCCCATCATCTTTGTCATTCTGACGCTGGTGGCGGTGGGCATTTACCTGGCGTTCACCATTCCCGTCGCCGTCTTTCCCTCCACCGATTTTCCGCGCGTCGTAGTTGCCGTGGACAACGGCGTCATGCCCATCGACCAGATGCTGGTCACGGTCACGCGTCCCATCGAGGAAGCCGTCAACCTGGTGCAGGGCCTGGACCGCGTCACCTCCATCACCAGCCGCGGCTCGGCGGAAGTCAACCTGTTCTTCGCCTGGAACGTGGATATGTACCGCACGCTGGAGCTGGTCAACGCGGCCCTGGCCCGCGTCCAGTTGCCGCCCACCGCCAAGGTGATGGCGCGCCGCCTGACCTTCGCCGCCTTCCCCATCATGGGCTACAGCCTGACGTCGGACACGGTTCCGCAAACCCAGCTCTGGGAGCTCGCCAATTACGAAATGAAGCCGCGCCTCAACCGCACCACGGGCGTCTCCATGGTGGTGGTGCAGGGCGGCGAGGTGCCCGAGTTTCAGGTGCAGCCCGACCCCGCCAAGCTGTTGCAGACCGCCATCACCGTCCCCAACATCCTGGACGCCATCGGCCGCAGCAACATGATCGACTCCCCGGGCCTGATCGCCAACAATCACCAGCTGGTCCTGGGCCTGGTCAGCGGGCAGGCGCGCACGCCCGCCGAAATCTCCAATATCGTGGTGAAGACCACGCCCGCCGGCACGCCCGTCCACATCGGCGATATCGCCTCGGTGGCGCCCTCGACGATGCCCAAGTACACCATCGTCACGGCCAACAACAAGCCCGCCGTCCTGGTCAATATTTCGCGCCAGCCGGACAGCAACACCGTGGTGGTGGCCGATGCCGTCCACGCGGAGATTCAGCGCATTCGCAAGACTCTGCCCCGCGGCGTGGACCTGCGCCCCTTCTACGATCAATCGGAGATCGTCACCGAATCCATCGCCAGCGTGCGCGACGCCATCCTCATCGGCCTGTTGCTCGCGTCGCTCATCATGGTGCTGTTCCTGCGCGATTGGGGCACCTCGCTGGTGGCCGGCCTGGTGATTCCCGCCACCATCGCAGTCACGTTCATCACCCTGCGCCTGCTGAACGAGAGCTTCGACCTGATGACCCTGGGCGGTCTGGCCGCGGCCGTCGGGCTGGTGATCGACGACGCCATCGTGGTGGTGGAGAACATCGTCATGCACCGCGATAGCGGGCAGACGCGCGCCGAAGCCATCCGCAGCGCCATCCGCGAAATCCGCGTGCCGCTCGTAGGGTCCACCATCACCCCCATCGTGGTCTTCCTCCCGCTGATCTCCATCACCGGCGTCACCGGCGTCTTCTTCCGCGCGCTGGCCGTCACCGTGGGCTCGGCGCTGCTCACTTCGCTCGCCCTGGCCCTTACCTGGACCCCCACCCTCAGCCACTATTTCATCCGCCGGCAGCACGCCGGCCGCGGCGAAGGACACAACGTCCCCCCGCGCGTCATGCGCGTCTACGAGCGCGTGCTCCGCCTGGCCCTGAAACATCCTTTCTTGCTGGCGTTTTTTAGCCTGGTGCTGATCGCCGGCTCCTATGTCTGTTTCCAGGCCACCGGTTCCGACCTGTTGCCGGAGATGGACGAGGGCGGCTTCATCGTGGATTATTGGACGCCCGCCGGTTCCTCGCTCGAAGACACCAACCGCATGGTGGCCCACATCGAGCAGCTTTTGCACCGCACGCCCGAAGTGGAGAACACCTCGCGGCGCACCGGCCTGGAGCTGGGGCTTGCGGCCGTGACGGAAGCCAACCGCGGCGACATCTCCGTCAAGCTCAAACACGATCGCAAGCGCGGCTCCGACCAGGTCATGGCCGACATACGCGACACCATCGGCAAGGCTGAACCGACCATGAAGATCGAGCTCGTCCAGCTCCTGCAGGACATGATCGGCGATCTCTCCAACGAGCCCGAGCCGGTGGCCATCAAGCTCTTTTCCCAGGACCCCGCCGCGCTGCGCGAGTGGGCGCCGCGGGTGGCCGGCGCCATCCGCCAGATCAAAGGGGTGGTCGATGTGCTCGACGGCATCGAGGACACCATCAGCGGTCCCGCCACCACTTTCCAGGTCGATCCCGTGGTGGCCGCGCGATCCGGCTTCAGCCCCGAAGAGATCGAGCAGGATGCCAGCGCCATCATGCAGGGCGAGCCCGCGCCCACCCCGGTGGTGATCAACGACCGCGCCTACACTATCCGCGTGCGCTTCCCGGGCGAGACGCGGGCGTCGGTCGAGGCCATCCGCAATACGCTGCTCGTCAGCTCCACCGGCAAGACCGGCACCATCGGCTCGCTGGCGTCGGTGGTCGATTTTCCCGGACAGACCGAGATCCGCCGCGAGAACCTGCAGCGGTTCATCACCGTGAAGGGCCGCCTCGAGGACCTCAATTTGGGCGACGGCATGGAGAAGGTGCAGCAGGTCCTGGCCGGGCTCCACCTGCCTTCCACCATCCGCGTCGAGTACGGCGGCGCCTACCAGGAGCAGCAGCGCTCCTTCCGCGACCTGATGTTCGTGCTGGTGCTCGCCATCGTCCTGGTGTTCATGGTGCTGTTGTTCGAATTCGGCGATTTCGCCGCGCCCGTCGCGGTGCTGTGCTCCGCGCTGCTCTCCACTTCGGGTGTGTTCCTGGCGCTGCTGGTCACCGGAACCACCTTCAATCTTTCGTCCTTCATGGGGCTGATCATGGTGATTGGCATCGTGGCCAAGAACGGTATCCTGCTGCTCGACGCCGACCAGAAATTCCGCGCCGAGGGCATTGCCGCCGAAGAAAGCATGATCCGCGCCGGAGAACGCCGGCTGCGCCCCATCATCATGACCGCGCTGGCCACCGTGGCCGGCATGATCCCGCTGGCGCTCGCCCTGGGCGCCGGTTCTCAAATGCTGCAACCGTTGGCCATCGCGGTGATCGGCGGAATCCTCGCCTCGATGGTTCTCTCACTGGTGGTAACTCCGGCCGTTCATTACTACATGGCTGGCCGGAATAACTGATTGGAGAAGGAGTAACACTATGAAGAAGCTCGTCACGGTAGCACTGATTGTCGCGGCGGCATTTGCCGCCGAAGGCTACAAAGTTCTGAGCAAGATCAAAATCGGCGGAGGCGGTGGATGGGACTACGCGACCATGGATAACTCCGCCCGCCGCCTGTACGTTTCGCACGGCGCCACCGTCGAGGTAGTCGATGTCGATGCCGGTAAAGTGATCGGCACCATCGCGGACGTGAACGGTGTGCATGGCATCGCCCTCGCCACCGAGTTCAACAAGGGCTTTATCAGCAGCCGGGGCGCCAACGCCGCGTTCGTCTTCGATCTCAAGACCTTTGAGAAGACCGGGCAGGTGCCCACCGGCAAGAATCCCGACGCCATCTGCTACGAGCCGAAGACGAAGCGCGTGTTCACCTTCAACGGCGCCTCCAGCGACGCCACCGCCATCGACGCCAAAACCAACGAAGTGGTGGGCACGTTCGCCATGGGCGGCAAACCGGAGTTCTGCCAGGTGGACGGCGCCGGCAAAATCTACGTCAACGTCGAAGACACCAGCGAAGTGGTCGAGATCGATGCCGCCAAGCCCGCGGTCACGCGCCGCGTCTCCATCGCCCCGTGCGACGGCCCATCCGGACTGGCCATCGATACCAAAGACAAGGTGCTCTTCTCCGTCTGCGGCAACAAGACCATGGCCATTACCGACACCACCGCCTTGAAGGTGATCGGCACGGCCACCATCGGCTCCGGCCCCGATGCCGCGGGCTACGACGCGGGCACGGGCCTGGCCTTCAGCTCCAACGGCGAGGGAACGCTCACCATCGTCAAGAAAGTCGATGGCAAGTGGCAGGCCGTCGATACCGTGACCACCGAGCGCGGCGCGCGCACCATGGCGGTCGACGAGAAGGCGCACCGCGTCTACCTGCTGGCCGCCGAGTACGGCCCCATGCCGGAGGCCAAGGAGGGCCAGAAGAAAGGGCGGCCGCCGGTAATTCCCGACAGTTTCCACGTGCTGGTGGTGGGAAAGTAACTCGCTCAGAAATTTCTCAGGAACTGGCGATACGCGCCGCTGGTGAAGGTGCTCCACGGCTCGAAGCCGCGCTCCGTGTATAGCTGGTAGGCGAAGTCGATGTTCGCCTTGCAGTCCAGCAGGTCGCGGAGATTCACCCCGGCGCGTTTCAAATGTACGGTGTTGATCTGGAAGTAGCCCCAATCGAGCGTGCCGTCGGAGTTGTAGTGAAAGATCTCGCAGGCGCCGCGCGGATTTTCGGCGCGCTGCACGGCGAGCGCGATGCGGCACGCCGCCCCGAATTTGTTGCAGGCGTACTGTTGGTACGCCGTCAACCGCCGGCCCGATTGATCGGCCCGCGCCTCGCCCGCTTCCTCGGGCCAATGGCGCGGCGCGATCACCAGCGGCCACTGGAACCGGAGGCGTATCGGCGATTGCAGCGTGAACGTGTATTCAGCCTGCACCACGCCCGCGCCCACGCCGATTCCCGCGGCGAGGAGGAATAGCAGTCCCCAAAGCCGCGGCGAGATTCGCCGCGCCCTCCAGCGCCGCCCGCGCCCCCGTCTCGGTGCAGGGCTTTTCAGCGGCACGGGACGTCCCCTGCCGGTCGCTGGCACGCCGCGGATGGTGGAATGGGTCGCGAAAGCATCATTCGATTAGACTACGACAGCGGGATACGCGCCCGCGGGTTCGGCCGCACCATCCCGCCAAGCAGGCCGGCGGCGCAGTCTCAGAAAGTCATTGAAGCGGTGCCATATGCCAGCGAAAAGGCTCACGCCGCAGTTCCGCAATCTCCCGTTCGCTCGCGGTGGCGTACAGTTCGACGACCATGTCCTGTTCGGCATCGTGGCTTCGGCGCAAGGTAGACGCCCATTCCTTGTTCGGAACAATAATTGACACATCAGCCGGCGAGAACGGCAATTCATCGCAGCGCATCCGCCACTCGCGCTCCCAAGTCCAGTCGATGACTGGCGTCCCAGTTAGCTCATAGGTTACGTGGCGCCAACGCAGTTCTTCTGGCAGAAGGCCGAAATCGCTGTTGGGTTGATAAATTACAGGTCTACCGCCATGGTCAAAGACCCAAGGCTTATTGAACATCAATCCAAATTGGGAGTACCTTTTGAACGGGAAGTGCCGGACAAAAGCATCGACGAACGCTTCCATCGGAGCCTCTGTAAGTGGATCAGCTTGTCGCTAATATCGAAACGCCTCGCTGCCATTTGTGTGCCGTCCGCCACAGGTTGCCTGCGTGCGACTCCGGGGTTTCTATGAGTTCAAGACGCCAGTGCGTCCAACACGGCCTCGCGGTTCTTGGCGATGACCGCAAGGTAAGCACGGGTCGTTGCGTCGGGTTTCCTCCGCCCTTGCTCCCATTCCTGTAGCGTTCTCGGATTGATGCAGAACGCGCGCAAACTCCGCTTGCGACATTCGCGCCTTGGTCCGGATGCGCTTCACATCCACCTCATCCGGCAGCACGACACGCCGTGTAGGCAGTTTCGCGTCGCCCATCACATGGGCCAGGATCTCTTTAGCGCTCTGCTCCAGCGTCATGCCGAGTTTGGTCCGCCTCTTGGTTCCTTTGTTCAGGTTGCGCACACCCATGACTATCGCCCTCCCTTACGATTTCGGCGATCACAGCCCACTATACGGCATTGACGTATATCGGGGTCAACTGTCTCCTCGATCTTGAGCTTCCCAACCAACCCGCGACTCGTCCCCGCAAGGGTATACCGAACCGGCAACTCCATGGCACGAGAATACGTCGAGCAACGGAACGGCAGCTACTATGTCCAGGGGACACGCGTGTCCCTGGACTCGGTCGTTTATGCCTTCTTGCGCGGTGAATCGCCCGACGGTATCGCCGGGTCGTTTCCCGCGGTCAACCTCGAGCAGATTTACGGGGCCATCGCTTTCTATCTGGCGAACCGCGAGACCGTCGATTCATATCTTCAACAGGGTAGGGCTGAATTCTTCCAACTGCGTGAGGAAGCCCGGGGCGCGGATCGCCACCTGGCGCAGCTTGTGGCCGGTGATGCGCTGGCGTAAGGCTTCGACGTAGACTACGACGTCGAGGAGTTCAGGCACGCCGGGCGCGGACCTTGCGCCGCACGTGCTCCACGTACTCCTTGGCTTCGCGGCGCGTGGTGATGGCCCCCACCCGCGCGATGATCTTCTTGCGGTCGGCGGCGGGCGAGAGGGCGAGATCGCTGCGCAGCGCCGCTTGCAGCACTCCGGGAACATTTCCGTCGTTCACCGTTCCGGCGGGACGCGACACCGGGGGCGGTTCGGACGCGGCCATGGCCAGCGCCGCCACGGGCTGCGCGGAGCACAGGAACGGAGGGCAGCCGCCGACCCCGGATGGCGCCGGGTCGGGCAATGTCGCCGGCGCGTCGGTTCGGGGATTGGGGAGAGATGCCAGGGCGGTCAGGCTGTTGGCGGCGGCATCGCGCGCGGTCATCGGTTTCAGGCCGAACAGGGCTTCCAGCGTGGCGGGGATGGAGGCGTGGTCGTAGAGCCGGTGGTCGACCAGGTTGCGGGGGATCAGCGGCGACACCACCACGGCCGGGACGCGCGGCCCGTATTGCTGAAACGTGAACCCGAACTTGTTGTGCGCGGAGCCCGGAAGGGTGTCGCCGGGAGCGGCGGCGGCGGGGGGAATGGCGTGGTCGTAGAAACCGCCATGCTCATCCCAGGTTACGATCAGCATGCTCTGGCTCCAGAGCGGCGAGCTGCGGATGGCTTCGTAAGTGCACTTGATGAGGCTCTCACCGCGGGTCACGTCGTCGAGCGGATGTTGCGAGGTGCTGCACTTGTAATCCGCCAGGACGTTGTAACTCGGCTCGATGAAGGTGTAAGCGGCGCTATAGGAGGCCTGAGCGACATCGTGCAGGAACTGCTGGTAGGGCTGTACATCGGAAAGGTGGATGCCTTTCAGGGCGGCGGTCATGGGGAACTCGTCGCCCGCGCAGATCCGCCAGGACAACTTCTTCTTGTTCATGGCGTCGAAGATGGTGCCGTGCTTGAGGCTGAAACCCGCCAAGGTCTCCCACAGCACGATTTCCGCAGTGGTGGGGCTGTGATCGAGCCCGCCCGACGAAGCGCCGTGCACGAACAGGCGGTTGGGCCACGTGGGGCCGGGCAGGGACCCGCACCAGTTGTCGCAGACCGCGAACTCTTTGGCCAGCGCGGTGAGCACGGGAAGCTGGCTGGGGCTATAGCACTTCATGATTTCCGCCGGGTCGGTGCCGTTGCTGGCCACGTAGGAGGCCACAAACCCGCTGCCATCGATGGGAGGATATGCGCCGCCCGGCGCATACTTTGCCGCCGGCCCGCAGAGTTGCAGCAGGATATCCGGGAATTCGTGAAGCGGATCGACCGGCATGGTGAAGCCGGCCGGCTGGGAAACCACGTGTGTCTGTCCGTTAAAGGTGTTGGACTCGGCGCCGGTGAGCCCATTGATTTGCGTGGGCTGGCCCGTGGCCGCATCGGTGCCGGTGATGGCGGAGAAGCCCAGCATGTGATCGAAGGCCCGGTTTTCGAGCATCAGGACGAAGACGTGCCGGATCCCCTGCGAGGTGCTGTTTGCGCTCATAGATTTCTACTTTACGGCAAAGCGGGTCACTTCTGGCGAAAGGCTTCGTCCGATTCGGCGCCGCGGCGTGGCTTCCATTCCAGGGCGTAATACTCGCCGCGGTCGCGGGCCCAGGGGTCGAAGACATTGACTACGCCGGCGAGCTCCTGCGCCAGCTCCGGCATGGTTCGCAACGGCACGCGCTTGAGCGCGAACTGTTGCCCAGCAGGCCGCTCCAGTTGGCGTTCATGCCCAGGTACAGCGGCTCGTCGTAAAGCAGTTGCGGGGTCCACTCGGTGGTATGGATCTTGGCGATTTCGGCGGCCACCACCAGACGCGCAGCCTCGCACAACTCATCGGGCGAGACGTCGCGATAGCGGATGGCGCGCTCGGGCGCGGCGGGATTGCGCAGCCCCGAATCGTCGTCCGGGGTGCGCGCCGCCTGTTGGCGAAACTCGTCGACGAACGCGTTGTGCTCGCGCGCGAATACGTTGTGGTAGAAGCTCATCCCGATGGTGAAATTGTCGGGGAACGCGGTGGCTTCCTGGCCCGCCCATTCCGAGTTCATGGAGTCGGTGGCGGCGAGCGTGGGAAGATAGCCTTGCCTGTCGCCTTCGCCGGT
Source organism: Terriglobia bacterium (assembly GCA_020073615.1). Taxonomy (GTDB): domain Bacteria; phylum Acidobacteriota; class Terriglobia; order Bryobacterales; family Bryobacteraceae; genus JADGNR01. The sequence goes on along the minus strand of JAIQEX010000019.1, from coordinate 903 downwards.
TCGTCCCGGTACAGGCGGCAGGAGAAGCCGCGCCGGATCCCGCGGATCCCGCTTTACTCTGCGGCGCGAGCGATCGTCATAGCCGTAGATCTGGGAGGCATCCCACCAGGCGGTTACGGTGTTGCGGAAGGTTGCGGGAGCGCGTTCGAGAAACGTTTTTCCGTTCGCCGTGAACCTGCGGGGCTCGGCGCTTTCGGCAACATACGCCATGTCGATGCGGTCGCCGTGAACTGGATCCAAAAGGAGGCCAGCACGTTAAAGAACGGCGCTTTCTTATAGTCGCAGCCGGCGTCCCTGAAGAACCCAGGCAGGCCGTAGCCCGCGTTGCAGGCGGCCGGGTTCGATTGTTTTCTGGTGAAGAGCTTGCGGCTGATCAGTTGCGGATCGGGCTTCAGGAGACCGAGCCTGCCGCCATGGCGGTTCCTGGTGAGTTCCGTGCGGCCGCGGTCCGGAAATGTCGAATCGAAGGTGACGTTGCGGGCGAACAACTGCCCGCTCGATCCCATCGCCGGGTTGAAAATGTCGTTGCAGATGGGTTCTCCCCGGCAAACCTGGGCGCCATCGCCCCCCACCTCGCGATAGCGGGGATGGGTTTTGGGGAGACGCATCTCCTTCCACAGTTTGAGGGCGGGACCGGCGACGCCGTCGCGGCCGCGGACGTAATCCGGGTAGGTGCCGTTATTGTCGAAGAGGTTGAACTTGAGAGTACCGAGTTCCAGCCGTCAGTCAGCCTTGGGTTCCGCGATTTGCATGATCCAGTGATTTCGCTTCCATGGGCTCAAGAGGTTGCACAGCAGTTCTTGAAGTTCTTGCCACTCCCGCAAGGGCAATAATCATTGCGGCCGATCCTGGGCGCCGCACGAGGAGCCGGGGGCTCCCCGGCGGGGCCGCGCAGGAGAAGAT
>JAIQEX010000018.1 GCA_020073615.1 Terriglobia bacterium | reverse complement strand
GGGCGGTGGGATCGACGCACACCATCGCCGCGGTCTCGCCGCAGGGCACCGGCGGCACGCGCCAGACCTTCACCTCCTGGAGCGACGCCGGTGCGCTCAGCCACGTGGTGACGGCTCCGGCCGCGGCCACCACCTTTACGGCCAGTTTCACCACGCAGTTTCTGCTGACGGCGGCGGCCTCCCCGGCCGCGGGCGGGTCGGTGACCGCCAGCCCGCTCTCGCCCGACGGATTCTATGCCAGCGGAACCATCGTGCAGTTGACAGCGACACCCAACGCCAACTTCCATTTCGCCAACTGGAGCGGCGATCTGGCCGGCGCGGCCAACCCGCAGCAGGTGACCATGTCGGCGCCGCACACGGTCGCGGCGAGCTTCAGCGCGCTCACGGGCATAACCGTGGCCACCAACCCGCCGGGTCTGAGCGTCACCGTGGATGGCGTCACCTTCGTATCGCCTCAGACATTCAACTGGACCGTTGGATCGACGCACACCATCGCCGCCGTCTCGCCGCAGGGCACCGGCGGCACGCGCCAGACCTTCACCTCCTGGAGCGACGCTGAAGCGCTCAGCCACGTGGTGACGGCTCCGGCCGCGGCCACCACCTTTACGGCCAGCTTCACCACGCAGTTTCTGCTGACGGCGGCGGCTTCCCCCGCCGCGGGCGGCTCGGTCACGGCCAGCCCTCTTTCGCCCGACGGATTCTACCCCGCCGGCACCATCGTGCAGTTGACGGCGGCGCCTAGCGCCAATTTCCAGTTCGCCAACTGGAGCGGAGATCTGGCAGGCGCGGCCAACCCGCAGACGGTGACCATGTCGGCGCCGCACACGGTCACCGCGAGCTTCAGCGCACTTGCGGGCATTACCGTGGCCACCAACCCGCCGGGCCTGAGCGTCACGGTGGACGGCGCTACATTCATAACGCCGCAGACGTTCAACTGGACCGTTGGATCGACTCACACCATCGCCGCGGTCTCGCCGCAAGGCACCGGCGGCACGCGCCAGACTTTCACATCGTGGAGCGACGCCGGTGCGCTCAGCCACGTGGTGACGGCGCCGGCCGCGGCCACCACCTTTACGGCCAGCTTCACCACGCAGTTTCTGCTGACGGCGGCGGCCTCCCCGGCCGCGGGCGGGTCGGTGACCGCCAGCCCTGTCTCGCCTGACGGATTCTATGCCGCCGGCGCCATCGTGCAGTTGACGGCGGCGCCTAGCGCCAATTTCCAGTTCGCCAACTGGAGCGGAGATCTGGCAGGCGCGGCCAACCCGCAGACGGTGACCATGTCGGCGCCGCACACGGTCACCGCGAGCTTCAGCGCACTTGCGGGCATCACCGTGGCCACCAACCCGCCGGGTCTGAACATCACCGTGGATGGCGCCACCTTCGTAGCGCCGCGGACGTTCAACTGGACTGTTGGTTCGACTCACACCATCGCCGCCGTCTCACCGCAAGGCACAGGCGGCACGCGCCAGACCTTCGCCTCGTGGAGCGACGCCGGTGCGCTCAGCCACGTGGTGACGGCTCCGGCCGCGGCCACCACCTTTACGGCCAGCTTCACCACGCTGTTTCTGCTGACGGCGGCGGCCTCCCCGGCCGCGGGTGGATCGGTCACCGCCAGCCCTGTCTCGCCCGACGGATTCTATGCCGCCGGCGCCATCGTGCAGTTGACGGCGGCGCCTAGCGCCAATTTCCAGTTCGCCAACTGGAGCGGCGACCTGGCCGGCGCGGCGAACCCGCAGCAGGTGACCATGTCGGCGCCGCATACGGTCGCGGCGCGCTTCAGCGCGCTTGCGGGCATCACCGTGGCCACCAACCCGCCGGGTCTGAGCGTCACCGTGGACGGCGCCACCTACACCGCGCCGCAGACGTTCAACTGGACCGCCGGATCGACTCACACCATCGCGGTGAGCGCTCCCCAAGGCACAGCCGGAACACGGCACTCGTTTGTCAACTGGAGCGACCAGGGCCCGCAGACACACACACTCAATGCGCCCTCCGGCGCGGCAACCTACACGGCGAATTTCACGACGGATTATCTGCTGACGGCCGTGGTATCGCCGGCGGGGAGCGGGAACGTAGCGGCCGTTCCGCTTTCGCCCGACGGCTACTACCCCGCCGGCGCCTCGGTGCAGTTGACCGCCACAGCCGCCGCCGATTACCAGTTCAACGGCTGGGCCGCCGGCCTGAGCGGGGCAGCGAATCCGCAAGTGGTGACGCTGGCCGCGCCGCTCGGCATCACGGCGAATTTCCAGGCGCGCGCCCCCGCGGCCATCACCGCGCCCTCTGTTGCGGCCCTGACGCCCGCGGCATTTTACAAGCCAGTCGCGGTGTCGCCGGGCCTGATCGCGACTGTTTTCGGGGACCGCATGGGGCCGCAGCAATTCGCCCTGGGCGCCGCGGCCGCGGATGGAAAGTTCCCGGCCTCTCTCGCCGGGACGCGGGTGCTGTTCGACAACGTGCCGGGAGCGTTGATCTACACCTCGCAGCAGCAGGTGAGCGTGGTTGTGCCCTATGCCGTGGACGGCAAATCGTCGACCCTGATGGTGGTGGAGTACAACGGCCAGCGCAGCGACCCGTACCGGCTGGATGTGGCCGCCGCGGCGCCGGGCATCTTCGCCGCGGACTCATCGGGCAGCGGGCCGGGAGCGATCCTCAACGCGCATGACGACGGGACGGTGGCGCTCAACACCGCGCAAGCGCCGGCGCCGCAGGGATCGTACATCTCCGTCTATATGACCGGCGAAGGGCAGACCAACCCGGGCGGAGTGGAAGGGTCGATCGCTTTGGCCGTGCTGCCCAAGCCGCTGCTGAAGGTGACCGCGACCGTCGGAGGCGTGCCCGCCACGGTCATCTACGCGGGCGCGGCGCCGGGCCTCATCGCGGGCGTAATGCAGGTGAATCTGCAGGTTCCGCCGGACGCGCCGTCCGGTCCGGCGGTGCCGCTGGCGATCCAGGTGGGCGACAAGCAGAGCCAGACGGGAATCACAGTGGCCATCGGAAACTGACCCCGCGCGGAGACATGATGGAGCTGCAAAAACACTTGTAAAAATGGCTGCCGGACAGCAAAACGGGTCTGTTTCGCACCGACTCTTTTTGGCCGGTCGACTATACTGGCAGCACGGAATCGGGTCCGCGCCCGTAACTCTTACGTCATCGTCAAGCTCTCACCGGCGATGCGCTTTTTCTTGCAGCAGGTCGACTTCAGAAACTCGAATTTTGCCTGAAATCGGGAGGTTATGGATATGGGGATGATTCAACGGACGATCGCTATGTCGTTCCTGGTAGTTGCCATCGCATTCGGCTTTGACGACGACGGGAAGGAAACGGATTTCAAAGGACTCGTACAATCGCTGCCCACGGGGCTGATCGGCGACTGGATGGTAAGCGGTACCACGGTCCACGTCTCGGCGTCGACCCAGGTCCGCCAGGACGACGGGCCGGCGGTAACGGGGGCGTGCGTGGAAGTGAAGGGGCAACCGCTGGCGGACACCTCGGTAAACGCGTCCGAGGTTCGGACGCAGAAGGCCGAAGATTGCGGCCAGGCGAAGCAGAACAATAACGTCGACTTCACCGCGGCGGTCCAAAGCATGCCGTCGGGGACATCGGGCGACTGGACGATCGGCGGCCGCACCGTGCACGTCACGGCGGCCACCCAGGTGAAGCAGGAGCACGGAACGATCGCCGTGGGCTCGTGCGTCGAGGTCAAAGGACAGCTCAATGCCGATGGCACGATCGCCGCTTCGGAGATCGACAGCGAGCAAGGTTCGTCCTGCGGCCTTGTGGTGGGCAACAATAACGACATCGAATTTCAGGGGACGGTCAAGAGCCTGCCCGCGTCCGGGGGGACGGGCGATTGGGTGGTCGACACCAAGACGGTGCACGTCTCCGCGGCCACCGAGATCGAGCAGGAGCACGGACCGGCGGCGGTGGGTTCCTGCGTGGACGTGCAAGGACAGGGGCTGGCGGACGGCTCCATCAACGCCGACAAAATCGAGGTCGAGTCGAGCTCGGCCGGATGCGGCGTGCACCCGCCGCCGCCCCAGCAGCAGGAACTGGTCGGCTTGGTGCAGACCGCGCCGGCATCGGGCACCACCGGTGACTTCCAGGTGAGCGGGCGGACGGTGCACGTGGCCGGCACCACCATGATCGATCAGGAGCACGGCGTGCTGACCGTGGGTGCGTGCGTCGACGTGCATGGCGCCACGCTGTCGGATAACTCCATCAATGCGTCGGAAGTCGACACGCGGCAGGCTTCGGATTGCGCGGCCGCCATCGGCGGCGTGGACGTGGATCTGGAGGGCACCATCGGATCGCTGCCGGCCTCGGGCGTGGTGGGCGACTGGCAGGTGAACGGACAGACCGTACACGTGCTGCCCGGCACGGAAATCGAGAATGACCCCGCTTCGACATTTGCCGCCGGGCAATGCGTGGAAGTGCACGGCGAGATGCTGGCCGATCATTCCATCGATGCCCTGTCCATCGAAGCCAAGGCGAATTCGGCCTGCGCCGCCAATCCCCCGCCGGCCGAAGCGGAGATCATGGGGCTGGTGGAAAAACTGCCCTCCGGCGGCACGCTGGTGAGCGACTGGCAGGTTAGTGGGAAGATTGTCCACGTGCTGCCCGGAACCCAGGTGAAGCAGGAAAATGGCGCCGTGATGGTGGGCGACTGCGTGGAAGCCAAGGGCACGCTGGCCGCCGATCAATCGCTCAACGCCACCCAGGTGGAGGTGGAATCCATTTCGGGAACCTGCATCAGCGAGCCCGGCGTGGTGGATGCCGCGAGCATGTCATCGGGCATGGTATCGCCCGGGGAAATCGTCAGCATGTTCGGCATGCGGATCGGTCCCTCGGGGCTCGTCACCCTCCAGGTGGGGTCCGATGGCAAGGTGACCACTTCGCTCTCGGGCGTGCGCGTGCTGTTCGACGGCCAGCCCGCTCCCCTGCTGGCGGTAACCGGCGGGCAGGTCAACGTTGTGGTGCCATTCGCGGTCGCGGGCAAGAAGGCCACGCAGATTCAGGTGGAGCATGACGGCGTGTGGTCCAACGCGGTGAGTGTTCCGGTGGGCGATGCCCACCCGGGCCTGTTCACCATCAATGCATCGGGGCACGACCAGGCGGCGGCCCTGAACCAGGACGGCTCGGTGAATTCCAGTTCCCGGCAGGCCAGCCGCGGCGAGGTGGTGCAACTGTTCGCCACCGGCTTCGGAATGGCCAACCGCAAGCTGGATGACGGCGAAGTCGTAGAAGACGCCAAGACCATGCTGGCAGAGCCGGTCGAAGTCGAGATCGGCGATATGGAGGGGGAGGTAATCTTCGCGGGAATGGCTCCGCAGATGGTCGCCGGAGTCGTACAGATCAATGTGCGCATCCCGGCGAACGCCCCCACCGGCAGCGCCGTCGCGGTGAGAGTCAAAGCGGGCAACACGGCGAGCGCGGCGAACGTGACGCTCGCCATCCGGTAGGCGGAGCGGTGGGGCGGATCTGGGTCCGCCCCACCTGTTCTGCCAGCTTCAGAAGCTCAGCCGCATGGCAAACTGCATTTGCCGCGGCGACCCGAGCTGTCCGGTGAGCTTGCCGAAATTGCCCGACGAGGTCAGGCTCAGGTTCGCCGAGGCCGGGTCGAACCGCACCGTGTTCGATACGTTGAAGCTCTCCCAGCGGATCTGGAGCCTCTTGCCCTCCGCCAGGGTGAAGTTCTTGTACAGGCCCGTATCGATATTGAAGAAGCCCTCGCCGCGGAGCGAGTTGCGGCTCCCGGTCTGGCCGGCCATGGTTTCGCTGAACCCGGCTAAAGCCGAGGCCGGGTCGGTCCACAGATTCGGACCGCCGACGCCGTTGAGTCCGGGCGCATTGTGAGCGCTGACGGTCTGCGGAATCGGAGTGCCGTTGGGCGTGGCGAACGAGCTGAGCTGCCAGTTGGTGGCCCAGCGCGAGCCGTCGCTGACGCTGAAGGGCAGGCCGGAGGTCTGGCGGTAGGTGCCGCTGATTTCCCAGCCGCCCACGAGGGCGTCCAGCGCCCGGTTGATGGAGCGGGCGAACTTCTTGTTGCGGCCGAACGGAAGCTGCCACACCATGTATGCGTTGACACTGTGCCGCACGTCGTACCCCGAGACGGCCCGAAGCTGGCTGGGGTCCCACGAATTGATCATGAAATCGCTGGTGAAGGCGTCGGAGCTTTCGGCGTGCGAACCGATGTCGATCGATTTCGAGAAGGTGTAGTTGAGGTCGAACAGCAGCCCGTTGCTGGTCTGCTTGCGGACCGTCACTTGCGCGGAGTGATAGGCGCCGGAGCCCAGCGAGCTCCAGGCGGAAAGCGCCGCGAACTGCGGACTAAACATGGAGTAAGCGCCCAGCACGCCGCAGCCGGTCTGCCTGATCCTGCCGTCCGCTCTGAAGACGGAGCCCGCGGCGCCGCAGTTGTCGCCATTGTCCATATCGGCCAGGACACTGGTGAAGTCGCCCTGGTTGTTCCTCTCGAGGTATTCCTTGGCGATGACCTGGGTGGCGCTAAAGCCCTTGCCCGCGGCCGTGGCCCACATGTTTTCGAAGAACGGGATGGGCGTGATTTTGGAAACATCGGCGAGGCCGCTGGAATTTACGGTGGCGAGGTTCTTGAAATCGATGGCCGTGGCCAGTTGGGTCATGGCCTGAAAGTAGGTCTGGCCGCTCTTGGGGTCCTTGAGATTGCCCGGCATGGCGAGATCGCGCTGGATCAGCGAGTGCCGCGACAGCCGGCCCACGTAGGACGCCTGCACAAACAGGCCGTGGCTGAACTGGCGGCCGATGCTGAAGTTCAGGTTCATGGTGTAGGGCGCCTTCAAGTGGTCATCGATGGAGTTGGTGATGGCGAAAGCGTCGGGATACGACACGGGGAAGCCGCCCTTGGGCGCCGGGGGTATCAACTGCGCCGGCAAGGTGAAGAAGCTCGTGAACCGCGGGAGCTGGGTGGAGTCGAGCACGTTGAGCGGATTATTGAGCGAGGTGGACAGACCGAACGCGGTGCTGTCGAAACTGTCCGCCAGCGGCTCCCCGATCTCGTCATAGTACATGCCCGCGCCCGCGCGGATGGAAGTCTTGCCGGGGCCGCCGAACAGGAACCTGGCCAGCCCGCTGCTGGCATTCGGCGACCAGGCGAACGCCAGGCGCGGAGCCACCGCCGTGTGGTAGGGATAGAGCGGCCGCCCCTGGGCGCTGTTGGCCAGCACATAGGTTATGGGGGGCATGCTCGATGCGGACTTGCCTTGGTCCATGAGCGCGCCGCGCTGGTTGAACCACGTGCCGATGGGAATGTCGGTCGAGACCTGCTGCCCGTTGGCCTCGTGCACCGGCGGCATGAGCGACAGGCGCACACCGTAGGTCATGGTGAAGTTGGACTTGAGCTTCCAGGAATCCTGCGCGTACAACTCGCTTGCGTGGTCCACCCAGTTGCGTGTCACCGGGGCACCCACCGGCAGCACCGTGCCGTCGGTCAGGTAGTTGTAGTTGCCGGTGGCCTGGGCGATGATGCCCAGCAGCGCCGACATGGTGTACTGATAGCTGGTGGTGTCGTTCTTGTTGATGCCGAGCGAAGCCGGCGTGATGTCCGCTCCGCTCCCGCTGATGCCGCTCGAATTGGTGGTGGCCGAACTGAAAGAGTGGTCGAAGCTGATCGACCGGTCCGAGATCAGGCGCAGCATGCCGCCGAAGCGCAGGTCGTGCGCGCCGTGGCTCCAGGACAGATCCTCCGAGAGGGTATGCACGGGCACGATGCGCGCCGTCCCCGTGGAGGTGCCGAAGGGAGTGCTGTACCCGCGGAAGGCGGTAAAGCCGCTGTTCAGGATGCCCGTGGTCTCGCCGCCGACGCGCGTCAGGCCATAGCGCAACGTACTGACCATGGTGGGGGTCAACACGGCGGTCCACCCGGTGGCGAAGCCCTTGTTGTTGGCCAGGGTCACCGAGTTCGGGATCATGCCGGGAAATTGCGGCGTGCCGTTCTGGCTGTCGTTCTGCAGATTGCCGCGCCAGAATAGGGAGTGCTTGCCCGCTTCGTCCAGGTGGTAGTCCAGCCGGGCGATGTAGGTGTTCTGGTCGGAATGCTGCGGCGAATTGAAGGTGTAGCCGAGGGTGTTCAACCCATCGCCGACGGAGTTGTTATTGCCCGCCGGGTACCCCTGCATGATCTTCAGCGCGGCCTGGTTGATGCCGATCCCCAACGGGTCGATGGCCTTGGCCTGCTCCGGACTTACCTGCTGCAGCACGCCCTTCGCATCGTGGTACAGGACGATGCCCTGCTTGGTCGCTTCCGCGGGCACGGTGCGCGACACCACGGTGGCGCTGGCGTCGCGCCGTCCTTCATAGTTGAGGAAGAAGAACGCCTTGTTCTTCTTGATGGGGCCGCCCGCGCTGCCTCCGAAGATGTTGATCAGCAGCGCGGCCCGCGGCACGCTCGCGCGGTTGCTGAAAAAGCCGTTGGCCGCGGTCTCGGTGCCGCGCCGGTATTCGTACAGCGAGCCGTGGTACTGGTTGGTGCCCGACTTGGTCACCAGCGCCACATCGGCGCCCGACCCGCGGCCCTTGGTGGCATCCGCGTTGGTGGTGGTGCTGCGGAACTCCTCCACCGAATCCAGGGTCACCCGCAGAACGCTGGTGAACGCCGCGCGGCTGTGCTCGTTGTTCACATCGGCGCCGTCCAGCGTCACGTTGCCCTGGTCGGAACGGCCGCCGTTCACCGAACCGTTGCGGTCGTCGTTGTTCGTGCCGAAGCTGGTGACGCCCGGCTGGTACTGCAGCAGGTTGGCCACGTTGCGCGCGAAGAAGGGCAGCTCCACGATGGCCTGCGTGCCCACCGCGTTGCCCAGCGAGGCGTCCTGCGTGTTGACCTGCGTGGCGTTGGCCTCCACCGAAATGGTAGTCGAGGTGGCGCCGATCTTCTCGAACGTGATGGGCATCGTGGCCGGCTGGTTGACCAGCAGCTCGAACCGGTTGATCACGATATCGGCAAAACCCGAGGCTTTCGCCGTGAGCCTATAGGTGCCCGGAGACAACTGCTCCATGCCGTAGCGTCCCTGGGCATCGGACTTGTCCTGGCGCTGCAGGCCCGTCTCGGTGTTGACGACGGTGATAACTGCGTTGGGAACCACGGCGCCGCTGGGGTCGGTGACCGTCCCTGTGAGGGAGGTCATCTGGCCGAACAGACCGGTCGCCACTAGAATACAGAGCGCTACTGCCAAAACCACATTCTTCATGCTGTAACCTCTTGAAACCCTGACTTTTCGAGACTTCGTTATCGTAAGTATCACGAATTCGCCAGTTATTCAAGGATTTTCGTGTTGTAATACCCAATAATCTGAAATAGAGGGGCAGGTGACTTAGCACCACGCGGGTGTGGGGCAGGATGAAAATCCTGCGCGGCGGTTGCTTGCCGCCGCTATCTGACTCCGGCTGTAAGGCGGCCGTGGGCCGATTGACAATCGGCCCGCAGCTTGACAAGCTGCCCCACGGGCTCTGCGCTGTTACTTATGGCGCGACGTAAATCGTCACCGGGTTGGCGAATTGGCTGCCGGAGTAGAGAAGAATTTCGGCCAACCCGAAGTTCTCGTACACGGGCAGCCGGAAATTGACCTGGACCACTCCGGCCACCATGCCGGGCGCGGCGCCGCCATAGAGCACCAGCAGAAGGTTGCTTGTGGTCTCCGCATAAATCAGGCAGCAGCCAAAGTTCTCCGCGGCGGTGGCAATCTGCCCATCGGTGAGCGCGAACGTCCGCACCCCCGTGACCCAGATGGAAACGGCGGTGCCGGACTTCGCCGGATGATCGGGCGAGTTGACTGTACCGTCCTGATTGATGGCTGCGGCCGACCCGTCCGGGTTCTGGAAGACGGCGGGCGCGGTAAAGAGAAGCGCCGCCGGAAAGTCCGGGGTGCTGTCATTGTTGAAGACTACCCGCACGCGCGCGGAGCCTTGGCCGGCGATGCCGAACGGAGTCACGGCGTTGATCTGCGAATCGGAGACGTAGATCAGCGGCGCGGGAATGTCGTTGATATAGACCTGCACCCCGCCCAGCAGTGTAGGAACTGCGCCGGAGCTATCGCCGGTGTACAAGGCCGGCTGCGCCGGGCCGATATGCGGCCCATAGATGGAGATGACCTCCCCGGGGGCGATGCGGCCGCCGACATCGCCAAAGGCCGCATTGGCAATGCCGAAGACGCGCATCAGCGGCCGCCCCGCGGGCGCGATGGCGGAGACGATTCCACCGGGCCCGGCCAGGTGGACCAACCCCGCGGCATCGGCCGAGACCGTCTGCGACGCCGTGCCATTGGGGTAGCGCCCGGAATACGCGAGCGCGGACCCGGTGGGGTTCAGGGCAAATACGAAATCCTGGCCTGTCGACCAGCCCTGCGCATTCGGGAACTCGGCGGAGGCGGTACTGCCCGAAACCCAGACCTTTCCGGCGCCGTCCACCGCGACTGAATTGGCGATGTCCCCGTCTTTGCCGCCGAGGTAGGTCGCCCACACCGCGGCGGAGCCGGTGGGATTGATCTTGATGGCGAAAGCGTCGGGGGGAGGCGTGGGCGGTATGAGCCCGCTCAGATCCGCGGGGCCGTTGAAAACAGTTTGGTACGCACCGGGCGTGGCGGGGAAATGGGGGTCGAACGTGGAGCCCACGACGTACACATTCCCGGCCGCATCCACGGCAATCGCGCTGGCCTTGTTGGCGGGATACGAAAAGGGCACATACGCCAGATTGCCGGGACCGATATAGGTAAGGTAGGAAAGGGCCGTGCCCGCCGCGTTCACCTTGCCCACGAACGCGCCCGGGCCCGTGGCCAGCATGGCCCCCGGCGTGGTGGGCAGATTGGTGATATCCGTGTTGCCGGTGAAGTACGCATTGCCCGCGGCATCCACCGCTATGGCGGCGCCGGCGGCGGACCGCGTGCCCGTAAAGCAACTGCTGCCCCCGCCGCAGTCCTTCCCGGAGCCGGCCAGTACCGTCGAGTAGAGAATGCGGTCGCCCGCGGCGGCGATCTTGGTGACGAACGCCCCGGTGATGATGGGCACATGGAAGCCAACGCGCGAAGCCGGCAATCCGGCGGTGACCGGGAAATCGGACGAAACCGTGGAGCCGGTGACGTACATATTCCCCGCCGCGTCCACGGCCAGCCCCCGGACGGCTTCCGGAAAGTAGGTGGCGTACAGCACCTGCCCGCTATCCCCGCTGAATTTGGCCAGGAAGCCCGATCCGGGAGCCGATTGCATCGGGTTGTGCAGCGGGAGGTCGGGCGACGTCGTGGCGCCAGCCACATAGATGTTGCCGGCGGCGTCCACCGCGACATCCTTGACCTGGTCGTCGCCTTTCCCGGTGAAGGTGGCGAACAGGACGGTCTTGCCGGATGCGTCAAGCTTCATGACGAAGACGTCGTGGAGCGCCAGGGACTCGATATGAAACGTGCGGCTTCCTCCGATGTAAGTGTTGCCGGCGGCGTCGGCGATGGCGCGCACGATGTGGTACTCGTTGGCATCTCCGATGTAGGTGGTGTATTCGGCGGCCGGCAGCAGCGTCATAGAAGATAGCGCCGCGACCAGGGGCCACTGTAATAGATAATGAGACCTCATATTCTCAGAATACTCCCGCGGCGCGGCGGCTGTGGCACCATATGGTTCATACAGGAGGGACCATGCACCCGCTCTTACAGGATCTGCGCTACGCCCTGCGCATGCTGCGCAAGAATGCCGGCTCGACCGTGGTCATCGTGCTCTCGCTGGCCATCGGGATCGGCGCCAATTCGGCCATCTTCAGCGTCGTCGATGCGCTGCTGCTGCGTCCGCTGCCGTATCCGCAGCCCGAGCGGCTGGCGGCGGTGTGGCTGCATTCCCCGGCCCTCGGCATCTTCCGCGACTGGCCTTCGCCGGGCCAGTATATCGACCTCCAGAACGAGAACCGCTCCTTCGAGCAGATGGCCCTGGCGCAGAGCCGGAGCTTCACGCTCACCGGCCGCGACCAGCCCGAGCGGGTCGATGCCATGCGCACCCAATCCAGCCTGCTCGCCATGCTGGGCGCCCGGCCGCGCTACGGCCGCCTGCTGCTGCCCGAGGACGACCAGCCCGGCAAGGCGGCGGTCGCGATCCTCACCGACCGTCTCTGGCGGCGCCTGTTCAGCGCGGACCCGGCGATTATCGGCCGGAGCATCACCCTCAACGGGAATCCATACACCGTGGCCGGCGTGCTCGCGCCGGGGTTTCTGCTGTCGAGCGAGGTGCTGCCTTCGGAAGGGCCGATGGACAAGATGGACGTGATTCTGCCGCTGCCGCTGGGCCCCGATGCGGCGCAGCGGCGCGGGGATGAGAACTTCAACATCCTGGTGCGGCTGAAGCCCGGCGTGTCCCTGCGGCAGGCGCAGGCGGACATCGACGTCATCGCCGGCCGCATTCGCGAGAAGGACAAGCGCGACCGCACCTTCGGTATGCACATTGTGGGCCTGCAGGAGCAGGTGGTGGGCGATGTGCGCCGCGCGCTGCTGGTGCTGCTGGGGTCGGTGGCGCTGGTGCTGCTGATCGCCTGCGCCAACGTGGCCAACCTGCTGCTCACGCGCGCCTCCGGACGCGCCAAGGAAGTGGCCATCCGCACCGCGCTGGGCGCCGGCTGGCAGCGGCTGGTGCGGCAGTTGCTCACCGAGAGCGTGCTGCTGGCCCTGCTGGGCGGCGCCGCCGGCCTGGCGGTCGCGCGGTGGAGTCTCTACCTGGTGCGCACCATGAATCCGGGCAACATCCCGCGCCTCGAAGACATCGGCATCAACGGTACGGTGCTGGCCTTCACCTTCGGCATTTCGCTCGCCACCGGCATCCTGTTCGGCGTAGCGCCGGCGTGGCGCGCCGCTAAGGTGGACCTCAACACTTCGCTGAAGGCGGGAGGCCGCAGCGGCCAGGGCGATGCCGGGCTGCGCGTGTCGCGGCAGCGGCTGCGCGGCTTGCTGGTGGTTTCCGAGCTGGCGCTCTCGCTGATCCTGCTGACCGGCGCCGGGTTGCTGATCCGCAGTTTCGTGCGGCTCGAGAGCGTGCCGCCGGGCTTCACCACCGAGCGCGTGCTGTCCATGCAGGTGGCGGCGACGGGTCCGAAGTACCGCGACGACAAAGCGGTGGTGCAGCTCTATCGCGAGATCGACAGCCGCATCGCGCACCTGCCGGGAGTGCTGGCCGAGGGCACGGTTTCCCCCCTGCCGCTGTCCGGGTCAGTCGGCTGGGGAGGCATCAACGTGGAGGGCTACACCCCACCGCCCGGACAGGAATTGCAGGTGGACCTGCGCATCGCCGGCGCGGATTATTTTCGCACCATGGAAATTCCGCTCGTCCGGGGCCGCTTTTTCGACGAGCACGACGACAGCGCCGGCCAGCAGGTGGCCATCGTCGACCAGAAATTCGCGCAGCGTTTCTGGCCGCACGACAACCCCGTGGGAAAGCACCTGTGGTTCGACCCCAGGAAGCCGTTCACGATCGCCGGTGTGGTGGGCGTCGTCAAGCAGGAGGGGCTCGACACCGATGGCAAGATCGTGACCTACTTTCCGCACCAGCAGCAGGCATCGAACGGCATGTACCTGGTGGCGCGCACCTCGTCCGATGCGGCCGCGCTCGCCGGCCCGATCGTGCGTGCCATCCACGCGGCGGATCCCAATGTAGCGGTCTATGAGATCCGCACCATGCAGGACCGTCTCTACGATTCGCTCGCCCGGCGGCGCTTCGCGAGCACCATGCTGGGCGCGTTCGCGGCCTTCGCCCTGCTGCTGGCGGCGGTGGGTGTGTACGGCGTCATGTCCTACCTGGTGGCGCAAAGCGTCCACGATATCGGCCTGCGCGTCGCGCTGGGCGCCCGCCCGGCCGACATCGTAGGGCTGGTGGTGCGCCAGGGGATGGGGCTGGCCGCGATCGGTATCGCCGCCGGACTGGCGGGCGCGGCGGCGCTGACACGGGTGATGGCCGGCCTGCTGTTCGGGGTACGCGCCACCGACGCCGCCACGTTCGGCGCCGTGGCCGTCATTCTGGCCGCCACGGCCCTGCTGGCGACCATCATTCCCGCGCGCCGCGCCACCGGCGTGGATCCCATCGTGGCCCTGCGCGAGGAATAGCCGTGGGACGCGGCCGGGAGTGCCGGCCGGTCTGAGGCACAACCTCGTTAGTGCTTGAGGTGCTTGACCTTGGGGGCCTTATGCGCCTTGGCGGCGCGGGCCGCCTTGGAATTGGATCTCTTCGCCTTGCGGGGCTTCACGCGTTGCGACGCGGAGCGATCGGCGGCTACGGCCAGCGTGGTCAGGCCGCAGCTCAGAGCCAGCGCCAGGGCGAGAGTACGAAGTTTCATATGTCCTTTATTATTGCGTGGCTTGGGAAAACCACAAGTACCACTTTAGAAAGCTGACTACGGTTAACAGGATGCAAAACCAGGAGGCGGCGCGCCAGAGCCGCTCGCGGAGGGAGTCCCCCAGGCGCGGCTGGCCGGCCAGCCAGGCGACGCCGAATCCTCCGGCCAGGCCGCCAACGTGGGCGGCGTTGTCGACGTGCAGGCCGGGCAGCAGGCCGATCACCAGGATCCAGATCACCCAGCGGACGTAGTGTCCGCGCACGGCGTCGCCCAGGGCGCTGCGGTGGCGCATGCCCATCACGATCATGGCGCCGATGAGGCCCATCAACCCGGCCGAGGCGCCCACGGAAAGCGCGCTGCTCCACACCGAGCTCACATAGAAGCCGAAGGTGCTGGCGATGAAATAGATGACCCACATGCGGCTGGCGCCGTAAACTTCCTCCACCTGCCAGCCCACGTCGAACAGCACGTAGCTGTTCATGAAGATGTGGAACAGGCCGCCGTGCAGGAAGCCGGCGGTGACCAGGCGCCACCACTGGCCGGCGGCGATGAGCGGCGGGTACTTGGCGCCGAAGGCCAGCAGGGTGCGCCCGTCGATGTTCATGAAGCCTTCGCTATTGCCGCTGCGCATGCTGTAAATGGTGGTGGCGAGATAGAGCCCCACGTTGACCAGCAGGATGGCGATGATGTTGAAGCGGCCGGGAGGGATGAGCCCGCCCAGGAGCGCGGCCGGGTTGCGCTGGTCGGCGGCGCGCGGCCCGACCGTCTCATTACAGTAGGGGCAAACGCGATCTTTGTTGGTGATGAACGCCCGGCAGTGCGGGCACATGCGGCGTGGATCCATCTGCCTTATGATACAACCTCGCTGTTTCCAAGCCCGCGCGGCATGTTTTGATACAATCGAAGATCCCGCATGGTGAAAACGGAGCGCGAGCATCGCGAGGACATCATCGAGATTGGACGGCTGGTGTTTCAGAAGGGCTGGATTGCCTCCAACGACGGCAATATCACCATCAGGCTGGACGCGGAGCGCATCCTGGCGACGCCCACGGGCGTGTGCAAGGGGATGATGCACGTCGACGATCTGATCGTGGTGGACATGCAGGGCAACAAGATCTCCGGGCGGCACGAGCGGACCAGCGAAATCGCCATGCACCTGACGATTTACCGGATGCGGCCGGACATCCAATCGGTGGTGCACGCCCATCCGCCGGTGGCCACCGGGTTCGCCACCGCCGGGCGGTCGCTGAACCTGGCCTTGCTGCCGGAGGTGGTGATTGGCCTGGGCTGCGTGCCGCTGGCGGAATACGGGCTGCCCGGGACGCCGCAACTGACCGAGCCCATGCTGCCGCTGATTCCGAAATACGACGCGCTGTTGATGGCCAACCACGGCGCGGTGTGCTACGGCGAGGACGTCTACAAAGCCTACTTCCGCATGGAGACCATGGAGCACTTCGCGCGCATCGCGCTGGTGGCGGAGCTGCTGGGCGGTCCCAAGGTGCTGCCGCGGCAGGAAGTGGATAAGCTGCTCGATTCGCGCACGCGCTATGGAGTGAAGGCCAAGTCGAGCGGCGAGCCGGGCTGCCCGGTGGCGGCCGAGGACCTGGAGGCCGGCGGCGAAGACGGATTTTACGTGACGCGTTCGGAGCTGATCGGCCTGGTGGATGAAGCGCTGAAGGCGCGCGGTTTGGGATAACGAGGAATGGGAGAGCATAGATGGGTGAAGCGCTGGGAATGATCGAAACACGCGGGCTGGTGGCCATGATCGAGGCCTCCGACGCGATGGTAAAAGCCGCCAAGGTGACCCTGGTGGGCTGGGAGAAGATCGGCTCGGGCTACGTGACCGCCATGGTGCGCGGCGATGTGGCGGCGGTTCGCGCGGCCACCGACGCCGGCGCCGCGGCGGCGCGCCGCGTGGGCGAGCTCATCGCGGTGCACGTGATTCCGCGCCCGCACCAGAGCCTGGAAGACGTCCTGCCCATCGGCAAATCGCAGGCGCAGGGCGCCGGCAAGTAGCCGGTGACAGGCCTGTCATGATTCTGGCCCGTGTAGTGGGCACGGTAGTTGCCACGCGCAAAGACCCTCGCCTGGAAGGCAAGAAGCTGCTCATCCTGAAGCCCGTCTCACCCGATGGAAAAGACGAAGCGGGCTACGTAGTGTCGGTGGACACGGTGAGCGCGGGCTATCGCGAGCGCGTCATCGCGGTGGCCGGGAGCTCGGCGCGCATGGCCGAGGGATGCAAGGACACGCCCGTGGACAGCGCCATCGTGGGCATTGTCGACGAGGTGCACCTGGACTGACCCATGTATCTTGGCCGCGTGGTGGGCTGCGTCTGGGCCACCGTGAAAGATCCGAGTCTGGAAGGGCAGCGCATGCTGGTGATCCAGCCGCTGACGCCGGACTTGCGGGACACCGGCAAGCGGCTGATTTGCCTGGACACCACCGGGGCCGGCGCGGGCGAGACCATCTACTGGGTGCGCGGCAAGGAGGCCAGCTTTCCGTTCCTTCCCAAAGAGCCCCCCGTGGATACCACCGTAGTGGGAATTGTCGATTCCGTGCACCTGCGGGAGGCCGCGCCGCCCTCCGGCGCCCCTCCGCACGGCGGGGGAGGCCGCAAGGCACGGCGCAAGGGCAAGCCATGCTGATCGCCCGCGTGGTGGGCGAGCTGGTGGCCACGCAAAAGCACGCGAGCCACGAGGGCCGCAAGATTTTGCTGGTGCAGCCGCTCAACCTGGACGGCAGCGACCGCGGCGACGCCGTGATCGCGCTCGATGCGGTGGACGCGGGCGTGGGCGATCGCGTGCTGGTGGTCACCGAGGGCTTCAGCGCCATGACCGCGGTGGGCCGGCCGCAGTCACCCATCGACATGGCGGTGATCGGCTACATCGACGAGATCGAGCTGCTGCCCGGCGTATCGTAAGAATTACCGCACGGCCACGGTCGCGCCGCTCTGGCTGTGCACGGCGCCGATGGAGAAAACCAGGGGGACGGCCGGGCCGGGAGTGACGCCCGCCGGCACCACGGCGTTCACCTGGAACAGCCCGGCCACCTCGCCGGGCGCGGGCCCGGCGTAGGGGAGGAACGCGTCGACGCCGTCCAGCGTTACCCTCACGGGCGCAGCCGCGTACTGGCTCGCGCCACCGGTGATGGCGCCCGTCACTGCGCCGGGAACGTTCACCCCGGTGGCGAAAATCTGAATGATGCTGCTGCGGGGCGCCGGATTGCCAGGACCGTTGACCGAGTTATCCTGGTTCAGCACGGCGGCCGCACCCGCGCCCGAGGAATCGAGCGAGAAGATGGCGGGAGCGGCGAAAGCCACCGGAAGGGTCCAGCTTGTGGACTCACGGCAGCGCTACGAAGCGGCGCTGCAGGCGTGCGTGGCGCGTCAACTTGAGCGCCGGGTCGAGAACAGATCCGCCAGCGTTCGACTGTTCGACTCACAGCTCTACCTTCTAACCGGTCGGAGTTCCAATCCCAGCAGGCCGCTCACCTCTTTCTCGAACTTCCTGAAGGATCTCGCCAGTCTTGCTCCCGACAGATCCATCAGATCCGAATACGCCGATTGATGCCTTGTTGGAGAATAGCATTGGTCTGAGGGCATGTGCGCCGTCAGCCATTCCTTCGCGCCTTGGACTGATTCAGGATCGCTCGGAGGATTCACGTGCTCGGCCATGCCGCGGTGCCCCGCCAGTGAGTTGGCGGCCGCCAAGAACCATGCCTCGTACTCCTTTTTGGCAATTACTATTGATATCGTGACATCGGCATGCTCGGCCTGACAGCGGGCCTTAAGGTTAGCGGCAAGTTCTTTCGGGCAATCGTCGTCGGCGTCTAACAAGATCAAAATCGGTTGACTTCGGCCGATTTGCCGCGTGAGGGCTTCCACCGCCCGTTCCAATTCTCGGGGTTTGAGCAACTGTGACTTGGGAACGCGCCTCACGGAGCATTTGATAGAGCTGTGGAAACCGCATGCACGCGCGATGTGCCGGATCAAGACCGGGGTCGCCTGTTCCTCTCCATGACCCTCAACGATAAGACCAAGCGTGACGCTTTGTGCAGAAGCCATTACGGATGCAAGATAAGTCCGCCTTGCCGCAGCAATTGACCAGGGGTATACAACTGATCTCGAATGATCGATTTAGTGGCTGGGTCAGGAACATCGATGTGGGTCCCGGTATCGTCTCGGTACACAATTCGAATCCACTCCGCAGGGATGTTAGGATCGTCGAGAAGATCGGGACTATGGGTCGTGACGAGCACCTGGCGGGTTCTATTCGCTTCCAGAAAGCTGTCGCGAATCACCTGAATCGCACCGGGGTGCAAGAGCGCTTCGGGTTCTTCGATGACAACTGGGGAAGCAGGCCTACCTTCCTCAGGAAGTTCGAACAGCTCCAGGAGAATCTCAGCCGAGTTGACCAACCCGCCGGACGCCTGTGAAAGGTAGAATCCTAACGACACACCCAAGCGAGACTTCTCGACGAAGCGCAGCCACGGCCCGTCGTTCGATTCAACAACTTCAATGCGATCGAACGGGGGCGCTATTGCGCGCAAGTACTGGTGGACGATATCCAGTCGATTTGGCTGACTCTTCATAAATTTGCGGAAACGAGCCGTCAACCCCGTGCCTTCAACTTTGTGCTGGCCAAACGCACGGCTCAATCCTTCTACTCCGTACCAGATGCCGGGCGGTGTTGGCTCCGTTGAGCCGATACCGGCTAGAAAGTCAAACGGCAGGCGGAACTCTGGAAGACCCGACGCGTTCGAAAGAAAAATCCGATCGGCGCTGACCGCGGGAAAAACGGCTGCAGAACCTTGGACGCTCCCGTTTTCGACGAGGTAATAATGTTGGCCGCCTTCCGGGTTGCGAATCCGGCACTCTTCGCGAGCTACGGAAACCGACCACCCCTCAATGACCCGCAACACCAGATGGAATTCGCATGCAAGACCCGTCGAGGACGAGAGATAGAAGTCGAATTGCGAATTCGCCGGAAGCGCCTTGGGCTGGTACAGAATAGAATGGATTCCACCCCGATCGGCGATGGCTTTCTGCAACGAATCCCGAACGGCTGATGCAACGAACAGAATCGCGTCGACGAAGCTGGTCTTTCCAGACGCATTGGCGCCGATGAAGAACGTGAGGGGCGCCAACTCAACGTCGCATTCCTGAATGCTCCGAAAGTTCTTCACGGCAAACCGGTCAATCTGAATTCGACCTTCCATACGCACTCTCAGTGTCTCATCTCAAGCGTGCGAGCGGGGTTCGTTCAACCATGGTGAACCGGAAGAGGCTTGCGTCCCATCCGGATTTCCCAAAGCGGCGCACGCCCGGAGCCGGGCCTACCCCCGCTTCCGGGACGTCCCCAGCGCTTTCTGGATTACCGGCTCGCGCTGGCCGGCTTCCCAGAAGCGGTGGATCGCGCCATCCTGCATGCCCGCCAGCCGTCCCAGCAGCAGGAAGGGCGGCAGCGCGTAGCGCAGCGTCTTCCAGCGCGCCATCTCCACCAGGGATGCGAGCCCGCGCTCGCGGATCAGATCGAGGGCGCCCCGCTTTCCCCCATCGGTCAGGATGAGCAGCGCCCTGGCCGATTCCACGCGGTCGCTCAGCACGATGGAGTTCAGCATTTCGACGAACCAGGTGGGCGATATGCGCAGCCCCAGCTCCGGCTGTTTGGCGGACAGCACGGCGATGGCGGAGAGCGATCGCATGGCGTTGGCCCGCACCGATTCATCGCGGTCCTGCATGGCGTCCTGCAGGGCGTCGACCAGTTCCTGCGTTTTCGGAGCGTACCCGATCACCGCCGCCGCCACGGCGCGCTGGCCGTCATCGGCGGCGTTGCGCAGCACCTCGCGCAACCGTTCCCGGTTATCGGCGGCGAAGGAGACGAACTGCTCCTGGAAGGCGCGCGCCGCCGGATCGGCCATCAGGGAGTGGCCGGCGGTGAGGTCCTCGGCCGCGCGGCCTTCGCGCGCCGCGCGCCCGACTGCGGCCAGGAATTCGCGGTACGAATCGATCAACCCTTCGGGCAGCGCCGCGTCGCCGGTCGATTCCGTGCGAAAGGCGGCATGCGGCGCGCCCCGCTCTTCGACGCCGATAAAGAGGACGGCATCGGCCCCTTCGCAGCACACCGCTTCGACGTGCGCCAGGAGCACCCCGGGAATCCTGGCGATGCGGTCTTCGAGGTCGCCCTTGGACGGCGGCAGGGCGCCTCCGGATTTCAGCTTCACGGTGTCCAGGATTCTCTCCGCCGAGACTTTGTGGAGGCCGTAGAAATTGATATCGCCGACGTGCGGCGGCGCCTGGGCGGCGGCCCCCGACACCAGGGCCACGAACAATAGAGCTCGCATCATGTTCCTCAGACGCACCGCGGCGCGCTCCTGTTGCGGGATTTCAGCGCGCCTGCTGCTGGGCCAGCGGTCCGATAATCGGCAACACGATCTGCTTGCCCTGATAGGTGGCGATGATCATGAAGAGCCACAAGGCGAAACAGGCCAGGGATACCAGCGACAACAGGCCGAACAAGGCAAAGGCGTCTCCCAGGGAATGCAGCATGCCAAACAAGAGCATGCCGAGAACCCAGCGGATCAGAATCACGCCGACGCTCAAGAAGATGGACTGGAATGCGTGGAACCGGATGGTGCGATTGTTCTTGTAGGGTTCCAACACCAGGAACAGGATGCCGGTGATGAAGCCCAGAACGTAGCACAGCGCCGAGGCGGCGTTGTCCGCCAATCCGGCGGCGGAAGCCGGCCGGGGCGGTGGCGGCGCATACGCGCCGGCCGGCGGCACGGGGGCGC
The DNA here is from genome assembly GCA_020073615.1 of Terriglobia bacterium. Classification (GTDB taxonomy): domain Bacteria; phylum Acidobacteriota; class Terriglobia; order Bryobacterales; family Bryobacteraceae; genus JADGNR01. The sequence goes on along the minus strand of JAIQEX010000018.1, from coordinate 44,633 downwards.
CCACCGGCGGCGGTGACGGCGCAGCCGCGCCCACCGACGAGCCGCACTTGGCGCAGAATCTTCCTTCCACCGGTGCGCCACAAGTTCCACAGAATGGCATTTCAGTTCACTCCTCCACTCGCACTTTATCTGCTGGCAGTGGGGTTTGCAAGTATTACAGCGCGGGAAAAGTACCGGAGATCAATGGCCGGGAGGGCCCAGCACGGCCAGCGGAACGGCCGCGCCCACCAGCGCGCCAATCCACAGGGCCGCATTGCCGGCGCCCAAAAAGGATATCAGCAGGCCGGCCAGCGAGCCCAGGCCCGCGCCTACCACTGCGACCATCACTCTTTTCGCCATAGGGGAACCGGGCCGAATCCGATTGTAGCGCAGGCGGCAGCGGCGCAAGAATAGGATCATGAAAGCCTGTGTGCTGGCATCGCCGGCGCCCGTCGAGTCCAACCCCCTGTGCCTTGTCGATTGGCCCAAGCCGGAGCCGGCCGGGAACCAGGTGCTGGTGCGCGTCCAGGCCTGCGGTGTGTGCCGCACCGATCTGCACGTGGTCGAGGGCGAACTGCCGCCCCGGAAATCGCCGCTGGTGCCGGGCCACCAGGTGGTAGGCGTGGTGGAAAAGGGCGGTCCCGCGGCCACCCGGTTCGCCGCCGGCGCGCGGGTGGGCATTCCCTGGCTGCACCGCACCTGCGGGGTGTGCGAGTACTGCCGCACGGCGCGCGAGAACCTCTGCGAGCGCGCCGAATTCACCGGCTGGACGGCCGACGGCGGATACGCCGAATACGCGGTGGCGCCGGAGGACTACGTGTACGCCCTCCCGGAGGGCTTCCCTAGCCTCCATGCCGCCCCGCTGCTGTGCGCCGGCATCATCGGCTTCCGCACGCTCCGGCTTTCCGGCGTGCAGCCGGGCGGAAGCCTGGCCATGTTCGGCTTTGGGGCCGCCGCCCATGTGGCCATTCAGGTGGCGCGTCACTGGAATATCGCGGTCTACGCCTTTTCCCGCGACCCGCGCCACCAGCAACTGGCGCGCGATCTGGGCGCGGTGTGGGCCGGAGGATCGGACGACCCTCCGCCCGCTCAGGCCGATGCCGCCCTGGTCTTCGCCCCCGCCGGCGAACTGGTGCTCTCCGCCCTGCGCGTGCTCAAGCGCGGCGGCACCGTCGCCCTGGGGGGCATCCACATGAGCCCCATTCCGCCGCTCGATTACGGCCTGCTCTACCACGAGCGCGCGATCCGCACGGTGGCCAACAACACGCGCCGCGACGGGGAGGATTTTCTGCGGCTGGCGGCCGCCATCCCCATTCATACCGAGGTGCGGCAGTTTGCGCTGGCCGAGGCCAACCAGGCGCTGCACGCGCTGAAGAACGACGCCATCCGCGGCGCCGCGGTGCTTTCGGTGAGTTGATTGAAAGATGTCACCGCCGAGGCGCAGAGACGCCGAGAGAGACATTTGTCATTTTCTCGGCGCCTCGGCGTCTCGGCGGTTTATGCCTGTGCGGAGTATGAGGTGAGCCTTTCCTGAAAGCTACTTCTTCTCGGGCTCTCCGGTGATGAAGACCTTGTCCTGAGGACCCACGAAGTGGAGCCGGTCGCGGATTTCCAGGTCCTGCGCGGCGGGGTTGTTGCCCAACCGCCGGATGTGCTCCCGCTTCCGCTCCACTTCGCGCGCCAGGGCGGCGTTGCGCTTTTCCATTTGCTGGATCTGCTGCTGTTTCTCCTCGAGCCCGTGAAAGCCGCGCGGCCCGCGCAACGTGACAAATGCATAACCGGCTACTATGAGGAATGCCGTCACGTAGGCGAAACGTGCGAGTGGAACTTTCATGTTGTTTCGGGCCCGGAACATAATAGTAACATCGCTCGGCCGGTTCGCTTCCCACTTTTTTCGCAGGACCGATTCCCATGACTGACAAGATTGTTGTAATTACCACTTGTGCCACAGAAGAGGAAGCGGAAACGCTGGCGCGCCTTCTGGTCGGCGAGCGGCTGGCGGCGTGCGTCAGCGTGGTGCCGCGCGTGCGCAGTTACTATCGCTGGAAAGGCGCCATCGAAAGCGCCGGGGAGTGCCTGCTCCTGGTCAAGACTTCGCACGACCTGTTCGGGGCGCTGGACGCCGCGCTCGCCAAGGCCCACTCCTACGACGTTCCCGAAGTGCTGGCGCTTCCCGTAGTGGAGGGCTCGGCCCAATACCTGGACTGGCTCCAGGCCAGTGTCCGGAGCGGGAGCGGGGAACTTTAGTGTGACATCGGATACAATCTGGTTTGGACTTGTTGGCGCCCGGTCTCGCCCTGGTTTTCGATATGGACGGTGTAATTGTCGATTCCAACCCGGTCCACCGCGAGGCTTGGACGGCATTCAACCGCCGCTTCGGCGTGGCGACCACCGAAGCCATGCAGCAGCGCATGTACGGCAAGCGCAACGACGAAATCATTCGCGATTTCTTCGGCGCCGGGCTGCCGCCCGAAGAGATCGCGCGGCGGGGAGCGGCCAAAGAGGAGATGTATCGCAGCATGATCGCGGGACGCATCGAGGAGATTCTGGTGCCGGGCTTGCGTGCGCTGCTCGCGCGCTATCGCGCCGCGCCCATGGCGCTGGCCAGCAACGCCGAGCCCGAGAACGTGGCGTTCCTGCTGGATCGCGCCGGGCTACGGCCCTATTTCCAGGTGCTGGTGGACGGCCACCAGGTGCGCCATCCCAAGCCCGATCCGGAGATTTACCGGCGCGCCGCGGAGTTGCTGTCGGTGCCGCCGGCCGACTGCATCGTGTTCGAGGATTCCTACGCCGGCGTCGACGCCGCGCGCGCCGCCGGTACGCGTGTCGTCGGTATCCGTACCACGCACGCCACCTTGCCGGGCGCGGACCTTACCGTCGATAATTTTCTGAGCGAGGAGCTGAGCGCATGGTTAGCCGCGCAAAACCGGGCCGCCTGAGTATTCTGGGCACGTGGGCGCTGGCACTGGCGTGCCTCCCCGCCGGCGCGCAAACCAGGCTTACGCTGGCCGAGGTGAACGCGCGCCGGGCGCCCGATTTCACCCCCGCTCATGCCGGCGCCAAGGTGGCCGTCCGCGGAATCGTCAACGCCCGGGCCTTTCACTTTCCGAACTACACCATGCTGGCCATCGAGGACGGGCATAGCGGCGCCGTCCTGGACGTGGCGGCCGACGATGCCCGGCTGAACGGCTGGGAGGCGGGCGACGAAATCGAGGTCGAGGGCACGGTATCCTCGGTGGCCGGGCTGGTGACGATTTCACCGGCGCGCATCGACAAGATCGGCCGCCGGGAGCCGCCGGCCGCCATCGAGGTGGCGGCGCGCGCTCTGCAGGGCTTCCGCTATTTGGGACGCCTGGTCCGGACGTCCGGGCGCATGGTCGAGACCGACACCACCACGGCCGGCCCTTACATGCTGATTGCGGCGCAGGGCAGCGCGTACCGGCTGTTCTGCCCGGCCCCCCGCAACCAACCGGCGGGCAGCATCACGGGCTTCAAGCCGGACGACACGGTGCAGGCCACCGGCGTAGCCCTGCAATACTGTCCGTACCCTCCTTTCAATGCGCGGTTCGAACTGCTGCTGGCCGCACCGTCGGACATCGTGCTCACGGAGCGCGGCTGGTTTTTTCCGCCGGTGGCGCTGGTGGCCGGGCTCAGCGTCGTGCTCCTCGGTAGCTTTGTCCTGTGGAACCGGGAACACCGGCTGCGCAACCAGCGCGAACGGCTGCAGAGGACGTACCAACTGGGCGAGGAGGTGCTGGGCGGAGCATCGGCGGAGACGATTTTGGAGCGCATCGGCGAAGCGCTGCCGGGCATTCTGGGCGTCACGCGCGTCCACCTGTACATCTATAACCGGGCCGCGCAGACGCTGGACGCGGTGGCCGCGGGCGACGGGGCGCCCGCTTCGATTTCGCTTTCCTCCCCTCCCGGCGGAACGGCGGCCGGCGCGGTGGCGTGCTTCCATTACCGTACCCTGCTGGTGATACCGGACATCGACCGCAGCCCGTTCCCCCTGGCGGCGAAAAGTGGCGACGGGGCGCCCAAGTCGCTGCTGTTCGTTCCCATGCTGGCGCAGGGCGAGGTGATCGGCGTGCTGGAGCTGGATCAGGACAACCACGTCCACGACTTCACCGCCGATGAGCAGGCGATGGCGCAGCACCTCGGCAACCAGATCGGCGTGTCGCTGCGGCTGCTGGACCAGCGGTCCGTGCAGGAACAGCTTTTTCGCACCGAGAAGATGGCTGCCGTGGGGCGGCTGATCTCCGGCGTGGTGAATGAACTGCAAACGCCGCTCGCTTCCATCTCGGACCTGGCGCAGCGGGCGCTGGAGAGGGCGCACGGGGGCCTGGCCGAACGGGAGGTGGCGGCCATCGCATCGGAAGCCCGGAAAGCCGCGGCCATGGTGGCGCGGCTGGTCTCTTTCGCCGCGGCCGGGCAGGGGGATGCCCGTCCGGTGTGCATCAACACCCTGCTGCGCAACCTGATCGAATTCCGCGGGGGCGATTGGAAAGCGTCGGGCATCCGCGTGCGCGACCTGACCACGCGCGAGCCGATCTGTGTGGTGGGCTTCCAGGGCCAGTTGGAGCAGGTGTTTCTCAATCTGCTGGTGCATGCCGAGCAGTCCCTGGCGGGCGCGCCGCAGAAGGCCATTACCATACGCACCAGCGTGCTGGGCAAGCGGCTGGTGGTGGAGATTGCGTTCACGTGCCCGGAACCGCGCAAGTCCGAGGAGACCGCGACGGTGCTGGGGGTGACGCGCAGCGTGATCGCGGGCCACGGCGGCGAGGTGCGGCTGATCGAGAAGAGCAATGCCGACCCGCGCTTCGAAGTGGAACTTCCGGTGACGCCCACCCGCGAGCGGGCGCTGTCGGTCCCCTCGGCCGGCGGATCGGCGGCCGATTTCTCGGGGCGCAAGACCGCGCTGGTGATCGAGCCGGACGACGCGCTGCAACGGCAGATGCTGGGGCTGCTCGCGGCGCGCGGCTACCGCGTGGTTCCGGTCAACAACTCCGACACCGCGCTGGAGCTGGCGCAGCGCATGCGTTTCGACGCCGCCTTCTGCTCCGTCCATGCGCCCGGGTTGAACTGGGTGGAGCTATCGGAGAGGTTGCAGACGCGGGTGGGCGGATTCATTCTCCTGGCGGACGGCTACGACGCGGAATTGTCGGCCGATTTCGAGGGTGAAGGGCGGTTCGTGCTGCCCAAGCCGCTGCAAGAACCGGAGCTGGAGCGGGTCCTGAGGGCGCTGGCGCCGGCGCCGGCCGCGGCGGGCAAGCACGGCGGGGAATGACCGTTGCAGACGCGCGCGGCGATTGTACACTACTGGCTGCTGCACCGGCGCGGCGGGGAGAAGGTGCTCGAGGCGCTCTGCGGGATGCTGCCGGAGGCCGACATCTTCACGCTGTTCTGCGATCCGGAAACGCTGGGCCCGGCGCTGCGCGGGCGCCGGATTACGGCGTCGTTCCTCAATCCCTGGCGGCGCTGGTACCGGTCGCTGCTGCCGCTGATGCCCCTGGCGCTCGAGAGCTTCGATCTGCGCGGCTACGACCTGGTGCTCACCAGCGAGAGCGGCCCGGCCAAGGGGGTGATCGCGCCGTCGGGGGCGCGGCACATCTGCTACTGCCACACGCCCATGCGCTATCTGTGGGACCTGTACCCCGCGTACCGCAATGAATGGACCCGTTCGCGCCTCAAACGCGCCGCCATGACGCCGCTCACCAACTATCTGCGGCTTTGGGATTACGCCACGGCGGCGCGCGTGGACCGCTTCATCGCCAACAGCGAAAACGTCCGGCGGCGAATCTGGAGGACCTACCGCCGCGAGTCGGAGGTGGTGCATCCTCCGGTGGACGTGGACGCTTTCTATTGGAAGCCGGCCGAAGACTATTTCCTGATCGTGAGCGAACTGGTTCCGTACAAGCGCATCGATTCGGCGGTGGAGGCGTTTTCGCGCAGCGGGCGGCGCCTGGTGATCGCCGGCGGCGGCCCCGAATTCCGCAGCTTGCGCCGGGCGGCGGCGAAGAACATCGAGTTTGCGGGACGCGTGCCGGACGAGGAACTGCGCCATCTCTACGCGCGCTCGCGGGCGCTTCTGCTGCCTGGGGAGGAGGATTTCGGCATGACGCCGGTGGAGGCGCTGGCCAGCGGAAAACCGGTGATCGCGCTCGGCCGCGGCGGCGTGCTGGAGACGGTTCCGCCCGCCGGCGGCATCTTTTACGACGAGCCGTCGGCGGACCATCTGGCCCGCGCCGTGGAGCGCTTCGAGAACCTGGAGCGCGATATCCAACCGGCCGCTTTGCAGGAGCACGCGCGGCGTTTTTCCAAAGCCGAGTTTGTGCGCAAGATGTCCGCGGTGCTGGCGGAAAACGCAGATTCCCCGGCCACCGGATCCTGTTGAACGGCACGCCCGGGGGCGTGCGGCCGCGCGGAACAGTCTGCGCCTTCTCCCCGGACTCACGCCGGCTGGGCGGCGCGCGCCCCCTGCGCCTGCCGCATGGCCTCCAGCAACTCCTCGAACTGGATGGGCTTGGAGATGTAGCCGTCCATGCCCGCCGCCAGGCAGCGGTCGCAGTCTCCTTTCATGGCATGGGCCGTGAGGGCGACGATGGGAATGTGGCCGCCGGTCTCGCGCTCCGCGGCGCGAATGGCGGCGGTGGCTTCGAGGCCGTCCATTTCGGGCATCTGCACGTCCATGAGCACGATGTCGAAGCGCCCGCCATCGAGGGCCGCGAGCGCCTCGAGGCCGTTGGCCGCCACTACGACCTCGAAGCCCCGCTTCACCAGCAGACCGCGGGCGATGGCCTGGTTCACCGGGTTATCCTCGGCCACCAGGATGCGCAGCTTGCGGCCGCCGGCGGCGGGCCACTCGAGCGCCGCGGGCGCCGCCGGCGGCGGCTCCGGGGGCCTCTCGACGACGCCGAACCGGGCCGTGAAATGGAAGGTGCTGCCGCGCCCCGGCCGGCTTTCGAGGCGGAGGCGGCCGCCCATCAGCTCGGCCAGCCGCGCGGAGATGGCCAGGCCCAGGCCCGTGCCGCCGTATTTGCGCGTGGTGGAGCCGTCCACCTGGCGGAAGGGCTCGAAGATCACCGCCTGCTTGGCCTCGGGAATGCCGATGCCCGTGTCCACCACCGCGAACGTCAGGCCAATGCCGCCGGCGTCCACCGATTCCACGCCGACCGAGAGGGCCACGTGCCCCTTCTCGGTGAACTTGACGGCGTTGCCCATCAGGTTCAGGAGCACCTGCCGCAGGCGGTCCGGATCGCCCTCCAGCCACTCCGGAACCTCCGGCGCCACGCTGAGGGTCACCGCCAGGCTCTTGTGGGCGGCCTGCACGGCGATCAGGTTGCGGGCGCTCTCCAGGTACTCGGCCAGGCGGAACCGGGTGGGGCTCAGTTCCAGCCGGCCGGCTTCGATTTTGGAGAAATCCAGGATGTCGCCGAGCAGGCTCAACAGGGAGCGCGCGGATCCCCGCGCGCTCACCAGGTACTCGCGTTGTTCGCCGGTCAGGGTGGTGGTGAGGGCCAGCTCCATCATCCCGATAATGCCGTTCATGGGGGTGCGGATTTCATGGCTCATGTTGGCCAGGAAGGCGCCCTTGAGGTGATTGGCCTCCTCGGCCCGGGACTTTTCCACCAGCAGTTCCTGGGTACGCTCGGCGATGGCCCGCTCCAGGCGGTTGTTTTGCTCGGTCATGCGCCGTAACCGGCGGCGCCACCAGGTGCACGCGGCCGCGATCACCAGGAGAACGACGGTGCTGCGCAGCCACCAGGTGCTCCACCAGGGCGGAGTGACGGTGATGGCGAGGGTGGCCGGCGCGGCCGTCCAGTTGGCGCCGCCGCTACGGGCCATCACCTCGAAGCGGTACGTGCCGGGTGCCAGCGACTGGTAGCGGGCCTCGCGCAGGGAGGTCTCGGTCCAGCCTTGTTCCAGACCCTTCATGCGATAGCGGAACACCACATCGTGCTCGTGCAGAAAGGTGAGCGCGGCGAAGCGCAGCAACAGGGACTGGTCCGAGTACGGCGCCAGCAGGGGCGCCACCGGCCGGCCGGCCGCGCCCAGCATCACCGCCGTGAGCAATACCGCGGGAGGGGCCTCCGGGAGCGCCTGCCGTACCGGGCGCAAGTGGGAAAGCCCGTGGCTGGTGGCGATCCAGACGCTGCCGTCGGAGTCGGCGAAGAAGCCGTTGGTGTCGCAGTCTTCCCAAACCAGGCCCTCCTGCCGCCCGTAATGGCGCCAGGAGCCTTCGAGCAGCGCATCCACCCCGCTGTCGGTGCCCACCCAGACGCCGCCCGCCGGGTCCGCCCCCACGAAATACACCTTGTCGGACCGCAGGCCGTTGTTGCGGTTGAAATGGCGGAGCGTGTAGGCGGCGCCGGAAAAGGCGATGCGGGTGACCCCTTGCGGCTCGGCGTACGCGACCCACAGCGCGCCATCGGCAGCCTCGGCCACCGCGTAGGCCGAGTCGCTGAGCAGCCCCTGGGCGCGGCCCATCCGCGTCCAGATGCCATCGTGCCGCCACGCCAGGCCGCGGGCGCCGGGCGCCCAAAGCCAGCCGCGGCGGTCCTCCATCGCCTGGTAGAAGATCTCGTCGGCGCCGGTGCCGGGGACGTCTTCGCGCGCGAAGCGGACCGCCGCGCCGGTTCCCGTGGGGGTGCTGCGAAACAGACCGCCCTCGGTGCTCACCCACAGCCGGCCGCCGGCCGCGGCCACGCCGTTGACGCGCACATCGCTCAGCCCTGCGGCGGCGCCATACGAGGCGGCCGGCCGCAACTCGCGATCGAGCTCTTTCAAACCGCCGGTGGAACTGCCCGCCCAAACATGGCCTTGCGGGTCGATGGCCAGCGCGCGCACTCGTTCGGTCACTGACCGCACCGGCCGGACGCAGGGCTCGCGCGCGCCCGGCGCACCGTCGATGATGTTGAGCCCGTGGTTCGTGCCCACCAGAAGCGCGCTGCTGGAAACCCGCCGTATGGGCCAGATTACGTCGTTGGACAACCCGTCGGCCGTGGTCCAGCTCTCCCAATGGCGATACCCCAGCCAGCGGGCCACCCCGATTCCCCGCATGCCCACCCACACCGATCCCTCGCGATCCTCCACCACCGAACTGGGGTTGTCGCTGGGCAAGCCATCGCTCTGCGGGACGATTTGCGCGCGTTCTCCGCGCCATACCGCCAGCCCGCTGTCGGTGGGAATCCACAGGTCGCCCGAGGGCGCCAGGTAGAGCGAGGCGGCCAACACCGTCATGGGCGCGATGCCCTCGCCGCGCGCCACGAAGTTGCGGCTTTCGCGGGGCAGTTCCATCAGCCTGGTGGCGCTGCGCACCCAGAGGTTGCCCTGCGCGTCGGTGGCGGCGGCGCTCCAGCGGTCCGCGGGCAGTTGCCGGTCCGCGCCCACCACCGCAATCTGGCGGCCGTCCCAGCGGCACAATCCCGTTCCGCAGCCGAACCAGACGTTTCCCGCCGGATCCACGTGGACGCCCGCGGCCGGCTGCCGCGAGATCCACCGGACGCCGTATCCTCCGCCCGCCGCGGCTGGTTCCACTACGGCCAGACCCTTGCTGGTGGCCGCGTACAGCCGCCCCCGGAGATCGGAAGCCAGGCCGCCGGAGCCGAAAAACTCCGCGTCGCCCAGATCGACCGCCGCGAACGATTCCCCCTCGCGCCGCAGCAGGTCCCGGCGCGTCCCCGCCCACAGGATGCCACCCGCGGTTTCATGCACGGACTTCATGTCGGTGCTGCGCCAGCCGGCGCTCGGTGCGCGCTGGAAGCGCTCGCCGTCGTAGCGAAACAGCCCGTCCTGCGTGCCCACCCAAAGGAAGCCCTGACGGTCCTGCGCCATGCATTGCACACCCTGGTTGGTGAGCCCCTGTTCCCGGGTATACATTTTGAAGCTGTAGCGGTGGGCGTCCAGGCTGGGCGCCAGCCACGCCATCCACAACAGCGCCGGGAATGCCAGCCGTCGAGGCGTGGTCATCACGCCTATCTAATCGGCCGGGACGGCCAACCCTTGAGCCCGGCGGAGGATGGCCGGCGCGGGCCGGCCGGCAGATCAGCGGCCGAGGACTTTCTCCAGCACCGGATCGCGGCCGGCAAAATAGTCGCGCGCGGTCAACTCGACGGGAACATCGACCGGCAGAGCATCTGGGTCGCCTTTGACGAACCGAAAGTACTTCGTGCAGTAGCGGACCCGCAGTCCGGAGTTGGGCAATTCGAAGACACCGACATCGCCGTACCCATTGGGCCGCTGCGCGGACACCTCTCCCACCAGCCGCGCGCGGAATTGCTTGCGGAGCTGCCACGCCGCAATGAAGCCGGAGGAGAAGGTATCGCGGCCGATCAGCACAAAAAAGCGGCCTTTGCGCGTCAGGTGGGGGCGCCGCTTGAGGGCGGCGATCAACGGGTCGATTACCTGCGAATTACCTCCGCCATTGTGCCGCAGGTCGACGACCAGTTTGTCCACGGGATTGCTGGCTGCGGCCTGCATGGCCTCGTTGGCAAAATCGGCGAATGGCCGCGTTTTCACGTTTTCGCAGCGGTTGTACTGGATGTAGAGGGTCCGATCCGATGGCAGATAGCGGAACCAATACGCCGACTTCAGGTCGCTCAGGTACAAAGGGGCCGAATACGGGAATCCTTCGAGGATCGGGGACGCCCCGCCCTCCACCGCCCGCACCCTGACTTGGAAAGTACGGCCGTCCTTTTCGAAGCGGAACGCGCCGGCCGCCATGTCCGGAAGCACCTTGGTTGCCTGGAGGGCGGCCGCCGAGCGCAGCAGTCCAGGAATATAGGTCTTCTCACACTGCGGCGTCTCCATGGGGACCAGCGGCCGCAGGCGCGCCGCCACCACCGCCGCCGCCGTATCGCCAATCGATACCAGCCGCGCGCCGATCGCATCCCGGTATTCCGGGGCGGCTTCTACCACGTAGAACCCGTCGGGGAACTGCACCAGGCGCATGGGATACCAGGGCGTGCGGCTGAGTGCATTGATGCTGGTGTGGGCATTTCCGGCCGATGCCACCAGGCGAACCAGCGCGGTACGGATCTCGGCCTCGTTCATGTGCGGGAGGTCCGCGGCAATTTTCGCGGCCTGCGCCGCGAAATCTTCCTGCCGCAGGCGGTAGAACAGGTTCTTGTGCCGTGCGGGCAATTGACGGGTCAGAAAATCCAGATCCTCTTTCCACTTTTCGGGGGGCAGGTTTTGTGCGAATGCCAGCGTGCCGGCCATGAGAACCAGCGCCCGGGCGAGAAGCCGCATGCCCCGCGATACGCCGGGAATGGCCCTGACTGAGCCACTTGCGCTCCTATCCGGATTTTTCATTCTCAAGCTCCGATTGACTGATAGCTTACCTCCAATCAAGCCGACCGTTCCTGCCGGCAAGAAAATAGAACCCGAATATCTCTTGAATTCGGGGCGGTTTGGCGCTACTGTATCCATAAAGGATTTATGGGAGCACAGGACAAGCCGGGAGACCTGGTCCAGGGCACGCTGGACATGCTGGTGCTCAAGACCCTACACCAGGGCGCCATGCATGGCTACGCCATCGCCGAGTTCATCCAGGAAACCTCGAACCACGTGCTGCGCGTGGAAGAGGGCGCGCTGTATCCGGCGCTGCACCGCCTGGAACTGCGGGGCCTGCTGGCCTCCGATTGGGGCGTATCGGAAAACAACCGCCGCGCCAAATACTACCAGCTCACCGGCGCCGGCCGGAAGCAACTAGCCGCGGAATCGGAACGCTGGACGCTCATGACCTCGGCCATTGCCCTAGTCATGGACACCGCATAGGAGAAGCACATGCCGCACGAGCGCATTATCGCCCTTTGGCTGCGGGTCAAGGCCCTGGTCCATCGCGCGAAGCTGGAACGCGATCTGGACGAGGAGCTCGCTTTTCACCTGGCCATGCGCGCCGCCAAGTTGGGGGGCGGTCCGGCGGCCCACCTGGCGGCGAGGCGCCAATTCGGAAACCCGGCGCGCCTGCGCGAGACGTGCCGCGAGTTATGGACTTTCGCCGCTCTCGACACGCTGTGGCAGGACCTCCGCTATGCCGTCCGCACGCTGGCGAAAACGCCGGCGTTCACCGTGGTGGCGGTGCTTTCGCTCGCCCTGGGCATCGGAGCCAATACCGCTCTGTTCAGCCTCGCGGACGTCATGCTGCTGCGTGCCTTGCCGGTAAAAAACCCGCAGGAGCTGGTGCAGTTCGTCCGCACGCATCCCGATGGCGCCATGATGACCAATCTTCCGTATTCGGTCTATACCAGCTTTCGCCAGGATCGCAGCACCCTCGCGGACGTCTTCGCCTTCTGGGCATCGGACCTCGCCCTGCGGAGCGGCGGAGCAACGGATCAGGCCACGGCACACCGGATCTCCGGCGGATTCTTCCCCGCCCTGGGAGTCAACGCCCTGTTGGGGCGCACCATCGCTCCGGAGGACGACCGGCCGGGCGCAGCCAGCCGCGTAGCCGTGCTGAGCCACGCGTTCTGGAGCCGCCGTATGGGAAGCGATCCCGCCATCCTGGGAGCCACGGTGCGCTTGTCCGACGAGGCGTACACCGTCGTGGGCGTGATGCCGCCGGGCTTCTTCGGGGTCGACCGCTCCAAGCTTCCGGACCTGTGGATTCCGCTGGCCGCGGGTCCGGCCGCCGCGCAGGCATGGGTGCTGGGCCGGCTGAAACCCGGCATCTCCGCGGCGCAGGCGCGGGTGCAACTTGGTCCGCTGTTCCGCCAGGCGCTGGAGAAGGAACTGGAGCGTGCGCCGTCACGAGACCGCCAGGCGTTTCTGTCGCAGAAGCTTCTGGTGAACCCGGCCGGGCAGGGAACCGCGGACTTGCGCTGGAGGTTCTGGAAAGGACCCAGCACCCTGAAGATCCTGCTCGGCCTGACCGGCCTGGTGCTGCTCATTGCCTGCGCCAACCTGGCGAACCTGCTGATGGCCCGCGCCGCCGCCCGCTCGCGGGAGATCGCCATCCGGCTGGCACTGGGAGCGGGCCGCTGGCGCATCGTGCGGCAACTGCTGACCGAAAGCCTGCTGGTCTCGCTCAGCGGCGGCGCGCTCGGGTTGCTGGCCGCAGTCTCGTGCCACGGCGCGATGCTGGGATTCCTGATTCGCGATCCGCAGAGCGCGGCCCTCGATTTCCGGTTGGATTACCGTCTGCCGTGCGTGGCCCTGGCGCTGGCGATGGCCACCGCCCTGGTGTTCGGCCTGGCGCCCGCCATCCGCGCCACGGGGGCCGCCTCGGCCGGGGCGCTGAATGGCAAAAGCCGGCAACGGGGAGCGGCGCAGATCCCGCTCGCCAAGGGGGTGCTGGCCGTTCAAATGGCGCTTTCCCTGGTGCTGCTGGTGGGCGCCGGGCTGTTTGCGCGCAGTTTGCGCAACCTGGGCGCCGCGGACCTTGGTTTCGCGCGCGACCGGCTGCTGCTGGCCGACGTCAGTCCTTCCGCGAAGACGCCGGCGGCCCGGCAACAATTCTGGACGCGGCTGATGGAGCGTCTGCCGCAACTGCCGGGCGTAAGCTCGCTGGCGCTGGCGGGAGACGCCGTGTTCGGCAACGGGGGTTGGAACCAGTCGGTTTGGATCGAACGTCCGGGCCAGCCCGCCCGGGAAACCCATGTGTCCGAGAATCACGTGAGTGCGGGCTTCTTTGCGGCCGCCGGCATTCCCGTTCTGGCGGGCCGCGAGTTCGGCGCGCAGGATCGCGAGAACGCGCCGCCGGTAGCGCTGGTCAACCGTTCCTTTGCGCGCCGCTTTTTCGGCGGCGACAACGCCATCGGCCAGCGCTTTGGCGACCGGGGTCCCGCTTCGAGCGGCCGTTACACGGTGGTGGGAGTCGTTGGGGACGCCAAGTACGGGACCGTCCGCGAGCGGATGCGGCCCATGGTCTTCCACCCGCTCTCGCAGGAAGAGGCGATGGATTCCCTGGTGCTGCACGTACGTTCCGCGTTCCCGCCGGCTGCCCTGGCGCCGTCCATCCGCCGCGAGATTCGGGCGCTCGACAGCGACGTGCTCATCACCGAGGTCCGGACCCTCCCCCAGGAAATCCGCGGCCAGTTGCGGCAGGATCGCATGTTCGCCACGCTGGCCGGCTTCTTCGCCCTGCTGGCGCTGTCCCTGGGCGCCATCGGCATCTATGGCATGGTGGCCTATCGCGTGGCGCACCGCACCGCCGAAATCGGAGTCCGCATGGCGCTGGGCGCGCAGAGGAGCGACGTGCTGTGGCTGATCATGCGCGAGACTTGCCTCCTGCTGGCGGGCGGCGCCGTCCTTGGGGTGCCGGCGGCGCTGGCGGCGGCACGGCTGGTCAAGAGCCTGCTATTCGGTCTGGGCCCCTCGGACCCGCTGACCATCGTCTGCGCCACCGGCACTCTGTTCGCGGCCGGCGCCCTGGCAGGGTTCCTTCCCGCGCGGCGGGCCGCTTCCGCCGAGCCCGCCCTCGCGCTGCGGAGCGACTAGGGGGCGTCGTGCACGCGGCGGCCGATTTCCGCCCCGGCCGCTAAGCTAGTGATCGCGGACGCTCCGCTCGGCATCGGGACCCTCCCGGCGCATGGAGTATTTGTCCAGCGCTTCATTCAACGCCCGCGCCGATTCCGGAGGCTTCATACCGCTCTCCAGCACCTCCTTGTTGGTGATCTTCCGGCCGTACAGGTCCTGGTTTCGGTCGTCGTCGCTGCGCAGCGTCGCGCCATTGAGCGAGATGCCCGCAAACAGTCCTTTGGCGCGCGACCACGCCAGAATCTCGGCCGTCATTTTCACGTCGGTGCCGGCGTTCGCCGTGCGTCCCACCGGTCCTGCCGCCACCGAAGCGTCGGCCCCCAAAGTGAACTTGTCCTGGACTAGCTTGTCCATGCCGCGCCTGCTCATCACCAACAGCACCAGGTCCGTGGAAGAGCCGCCGATCTGGAAGCCGACACTGCCGCCTTCCATGCGCACCGCCGCGGGCGCGCCCCATCCCGTTCCCTTCGGGTTGCGGCACTCCGCGAAACCACGCCCGTATTCTCCGCCGACGACGAACGCGGCTTTCTTCATCCCCGGTACGATCACCACGCATTCGGCCTTGGCCAGCAAGTCCTGCGGAATCCCTTTGTCCGGCGTACTCATGATCTCGGAGAAAAGGCCCGCCGCATCGTTCAAGCGTTCCTGCGTGGTGGCGGCCATCATCGCCGCCGTGCCTGCGAGAAACGACACCGCAACAGCTACATACCTCATGCGATTACCCTCCTGGTTGACATTATCGCTTGTCACTGATGTTACCGGGCACGCCACGGGCCAAATCAGTTGTCCGATTTCGAACTTACTTGCGCCCCAGAAAGCGTAAACGCATACTAAATGCCCGGGCCTGGCCCCTGCCATAGGTAAGAAATTGCGGGGTGCCAGCGACATTATTCACTACGTTCGGGTTCCCGTTATTGGTAATGTTGCCGAAGCCGAAGCGCCACGCCCAAAGGTAATGAATCGCCCGGAACTTACGCTCGAAATGCAGGTTGACGCTGAAGTAGCCGGGGAGGCGGCGCGAGTTGGGCCGGCCGATCAGAAACCCTTCTTCATCCACCACGCCGAAGGGGAACCCGGTGCGGTATTCCACCAGGTAGGCCGCCGTGGTGTTGCGCGTGAGGAAACGGAGGGTCTCGGGCAGGAGGCGTTTGGGCAGCGGCGCCCACCCCCACATGTGAAAGCGATGGGGCGTGTCCCAGGGGAACGGTCCGGGCATCTGCGGCGCGAAGATGGGGTTCTCCAGGCTGTAGTCCACAGCCGCGTTGGACCGCGAGCTGGAACGGACGTAGCCCGCGAACCATTCGTACTGGCCGGCGAACGTATGCCGGAGTGCGACGTCGAAGGCGTCGTAGCGGTCGCGGCGGGTGTTGAAGAGATTGTAAACCGAGTTGCCTGCGGCCAGGCCGGCGGCATCCGGCGCCACGGGCGCGAAGGTGAATCCGCGGTCCCCGGCGCGGCGCGTGTACCCGGTCTTGAGATAGAAGGCGCGCGGCAACTTCCGCTCCACGCTGATGCCGGCCACCCGGTAATACGGGGCTTCGAGCGAACGCTCGTTGACCTGGAAAGCCGTTTCGAGCGGCCCGCTGGCCAAGCCCCCGGGCTGGAAGAAGGTCGCCAGGCTTACCTGGTCCTGCTGGCGGGTAATGGTGGCCAGGCTGATGGCATCGTAATAGATGCCCCACCCGGCGGAGATTTTGGTATCGCCGAGAAACTTCGGCGCCCAGGCCGCCGCCAGGCGCGGCGCCACCTCCAGGTCGCGGACCACCTCATTCCACTCCACGCGCACGCCCGCTTCGAGCGAGAGCCCCTCGCACGGAATCCAGTGGTCCTCCAGGTACTGCGCCCCTTCGAAGTTCTTGCGCGCTTGAAACGGATTGCCCGCGAAAGAGACCAGCCGCGCCACGGAGTTGTCGTCGCGCAGAACTTCGTAGTCGTGGCGCGTGGTGGTCTGGTGGAACGCTTCCCGCTCGAAATCGATGCCGAACTTCAACTGGTGCGCGCCGTGCAGATGAAGTGTGGGCAGAAAGAGATTGGCGATCCACTGGTCGCGGTACGAGTGCCGGCCGGCGTTGACGAAGTAGTTGCCGCGATTGCCGAACGGGGTGATCTGGTAGAGCTGGCTGCCTTGCGGCGCATCGCTGAGCACGGCGCGGCTGTCGGCGAAGCCCACCTCGAGCAGCGCCCCGCCGGCAAAGTAGTGCTGATCGCGAATGCTGCTCATGTCCAGCGTCTGGCGATGATTGGTCGTGGTCTCGACCGGGCTCAGAATGCTCAGGCCCGTGCGGTTGTCATCGGCCAGGTTGAACAGGAAGCCGCCGGTCAGGATATTGGAGGGCGTCAGGTTCACCTGAAAGCGGCTCAGGTTGCTGGTGGTGAGCCCGGTGGCGCGGTTCTGCCCGGCCGGCAAGCCGTGGACCACATCGTCGCTGTAGAAGGCGTCGAATCCGTCGTGAAACCACGCCCGGCCTTTGACCAGCGGGCCGGAAAAATCCAGCCGCGGCGTCCATTTGTTCACGTACAGACCGCCATCGGAGGAAACACCGGGGATGAAATTGGTGCCGCCGAACCGCCACCGGTCGTCGCCCATCTTGGTTTTCAAATCGAGCACGCCCGCCGAGCCGCGCCCGTTTTCGGCGGCGAACCGTCCGCTTTCCAGGTCCATCGACTGTATGGTGTCGATATTGAGGCGCGTCTCCAGGCGCCCGGTCACCGGGTCCGAGATATTGAAGCCGTCGAGCGTGTAATTCGTCTGGCTGGTGTCGCCGCCGTTAAAGTGGACGCGTCCCGCATTGTCCTGGATCACGCCGTTCATCAGCGGCAGGGCGCCGCGGTAGTCTTGTGGCGCGGGGTAGGGGATCGCCTGAATTTCGGTATTGTCCAGTTCTTTGTGGTCGGAGGACTGCTGCGGATCGATAGCCGGCGGCGAGTAAGTCACTTCGACCCGCTCGGAAAGCTCCTGCACGTGATTGAGGGTAATCGTAAGCTGATGAGCGGCGGCGTCAAACCGCTGGCCGCGGCCGCGGAAGACAAAGAAGCCCTGGCGCTCGGCGCGGATTTCGTACTCCCCGGCGGCGGGCAGGCTCAGGTTGAAATTCCCCGCCAGGTCCGACGACGCCGCCACCGGCGGCGCGTCCGCGGCGGAGCGCAACTCGACGCGCGCCCCGGCAATGCCCGCGCCGGTCTCATCCACCACGCGGCCGGAGACCGTCACCTGGGCCGGCAGCAACGCGGGAAAAAAGAAGAGTCCCAACAGGACTCGCGGAATGTGGATGCGCAGCGGCATGGCCGTGGCGGCAAGACTGCTTACCGTTCAGGATACACCGCGGCACTGCCCCGCGCCTCTTCGACAAAAAACGCTCCCCGGCGAAGCGTGCGGTTGCGCGCCGCGCCGGGGAGCGGTCAAGCGGATGTCACACTGCGGCCGTCAGAATACGAACTCGGCCTTCAACTGCAGCAGGCGGCCGGAAACGGCCGAACCTACAAACGCTCCATAGACGCTGGTAGGCGGGCTGACCGTCGATTGGATCATCCCGAACGTGCCCGGGCCGGCCGCGAAATCGTTGACCGGTTTATCGAAGTTCGGATGGTTGAACAGGTTGTACGCCTGCGCTCCGATCTGCAGCCGGGCACCTTCCCAGTGCGGAAGGGCGAACTCCTTCAGCACGCTGAGATCGGTGTTGAAGTACCCCGGCCCGCGGAACTGATTGCGGGTCTGACCGGAAAAGGCCGTGGGATCGGTGAACATGGAGTCGCCGAAGCACGGCGTGCCGACAGCCGACTTGCCGCAGTTCATCGATCCCGGCCCAACCTGCTGCGCGAAGATCGAGGCGCCGCCATAATTGAATGCGGCCAGCGCGCCGAAGACGTTGGAGTCCACCACCGTGAACGGCAAGCCGGTCCGGTGATAGAGCGTGCCGGAGATCGTCCAGCCGCTGAACAGGAGGTTGGGCCCTCCCTTGAACAGGTGGCGCAGGGCGTTCGACCAGACGTAGTTTGCATTGACATAGTGAGTGACATCGTAGTCCGCGTTGCCGTAGTTATGGGCGCGGATGTTATTGGGATCCTCGGGATTCAGAATGCTGGGCGCGCTCAATAGATCGTAAGCATTGAGCCCTCCGTTGGACACGTCGTCGAGCGCGTGGCTATAAGTATAGTTGATCGCGAACTGTAAGCCGGCGGCGAAACGCCGGTTGAGGCTCAGGGTGACGCCGTTGTAATTGGACACCCCCGCGTTCATGTATTGGGTGACGATGCCGAAGCGCGCGTCCGGGGCAGCCGTGGGCAGCCCGCCGAATCCGCCGCAGCTGGCCTGATCGCAAAAGGCGTTGATGTTGTTGTTGGGGACGATCTCGTGGATCCCGTGGTTGCCCACGTAGTTGACGCTGAAGGTCATCTTCTGGGGCAGCGCCCGCTGGATCTCGAAGTTCCACTCCTGGTAGACCGGCGTCCGGAATTTGGCATCGGTGGTGGTGAAGCCCGGCAGTGAGAAGAAGGGATTGGCCGCCTGAATGGACGCCAGGGTCGCGCCCGAGCCGAAGCTGGTGAGCAGCGACTGGTTGGCGCCGGCGGCGATAGCGAACAGGTTGCCCGGCGCTCCGGGCGTGATCTTGCCGTTGCCGACCAGGAACGAGTTCAGCGACGGAGTGTTGCGCGCGATGGCATCGGAGGCGTCGCCCGGCAGACCGTTGGCGAAGAGACCGAATCCGCCGCGAATCACGGTGTTGCCGTTCTTTCCCGGCGACCACGCGAAGCCGAACCGCGGCTGCAGGTCCACCTTGTCGACCCCCGTGAACGCCTGCTGCTGGTTGGCTGCGATCGCGGCGTTGAAGGGCTGGTTGGGGTCGTGGTTCAGGTCGTTGAAAGGCACGAACAGGCGCGCGAAACAGTCGCGCTGGCAGACCGGGTTGGAATTATGATCGGCGCGCAGCGAGAGGGTCACCTTCAGGTTCCGGTTTACGGCCCACTCGTCCTGCACATAGCCGCCCAACTGGTAGATCTGGAGTAACTGCTCGTTGGCCGTGGGAAAGCGCTGTTGCAGGTTATTCCCCGTGCCGCCGCCATTGAAGAAGTCGGTCAAGTTGAGCTCCGTGATCCGGCCCTGAGTCAGAACTCCGAAATTCAGGTCGTTGAGGTCATAGCGGCGAAAGTTCATGCCGAACTTCAACGAGTGGTTGCGCCAGGTTTTGGAAAAGTCGTCGATCACCTGGAACTGTTGCACGTTGCGCCCCTGCGGAAAGTTGAACGCTGTGCCGCCCATGTTGCTGAACAGCGCCGGGGTGAAGCGGATGGTGGTCGGGAAGGCGGCCAGCACGGCGTTCTCATCCGGCGGGCCAAAGCGCGCGCTGTAGTAGAAGGCGGAGAAGATGAACTGGTTGACGGCGGTGGGGCTGAACGTATGGGTCTCGCCGAACTGCCCTTGCATTTGCGGCTGTGGGCTGAAGTCGTTGAAGATCGGGTTGATCGGGTCGGTGAAGGTCGGCTGCGTGCCGTTATCGCGCCACAGCCGGATGTAACCCTGGTCGTTCTCGCTGAAGTGATGGTCCACGCGCGTGGACCAGAGATACTCCTTGGTGATGTTGCCGTTGGTGGCGCGGAACTGCAGGGCGCAGGGGACGCCGGCGCCGAGCACCGTGAAGCCGGTGCCGCAGCCGCCGCCCGGTACGGGCACCGCGCTCCCCGCGCCGGCCGCACCATTATACAAGGCGAATGCCTTCTGATAGAGCGCCACGGCCGCGGTTTGTCCGGTCGCCGTCAGGTTGTCGATGGTGGCCGTCTCGAACTGCGGGCTGGGAATTTTAGCGAGCACGCCGGTGGGCAGCACGTTGTGCAGCCCTTCGTAGTCGAAGAAGAAGAAGGTGTGGTTCTTCCAGATGGGCCCGCCCAGGCTGGTGGCCCACTGGTTGGCGTTGGCAAAGGGCGTGGGCACGCCCGCGGCGTTGTTCAGAAAGTCGTTGGCATTCAAATAGCTGCCGTTCCACATCCATAGCGCATTGCCGTGGAACTGGTTCTGGCCCGACTTAGTAAGGTAATTCACATTGGCCCCGGCGAGTTGCCCGTACTGGCCCGAGTAGCCGTTATTGACCACGGTGGCCTCGGACAGCTCGTTCGCGCCCAGCATCAGGTTCGAGGCGCCGCTGTTGCCGATGTTAAAGAAGATGTCGTTGTCGTTCTGCCCGTTGAGCGTGAAGAGGTTCGACGTGGCCGGGATTCCATAAGTGGTGAAATTCCCAAAGCCGCCGCTGGTGCTCATGACCGTGCCCGCCGAGACCAGCGCGACATAGGTCATGTCATTGCCGGAATTAGGCAGGTTGGCGATCTGCTGGTTGGTGACGTTGGTGGTCAGGTCGGCATTCTCGGCCTTCACGGAACCCGACGCCTCCGTTACTTCCACGGTTTGCGATGCCGACGCGAGCGCGAGCTGCACGTTGACCGGAGTGGCCTGGCCTACCTGCACCTCGGTGAGTTTTTGCGTGACTCCGAAACCTTTGGCCTTGATTTCCACCTGGTACGGCCCCGGCGGCAGGAAGGCGAAATGATAGAAACCGGTGGAATTGGTGGTAGTGGACTGGACCGCGCCGGTTACCTTGTTGGTGGCGGTTACTGCGGCGTTGGGCACGCCCGCCGAGCTTGGATCGGTGACGTTCCCGGAGATATCGCCCGATGTCAAGGACTGCGCCAGCAGCTCAGGCGCCAGTAACATCAGGCAGGCGGCGACGTGGAGAAACTTCCCGTTGAGTGAATTGTTAAACACGTGTTTGATCTCCCTGTGAGAGTTAGAACAGAATCGCCGTGTTAAAAAGGCGCTCTGTTTTAACGTTCGGGAGAACGGGTGCAGGAGTGTCTCCAAGGTGCTTTCCGCGACGCGTCGAACTGCAAACAAGTTCTGACCGGTTCTGAATCGCACCACGGCGCGCGGCCGAACACGGTCCGGCTATGGGAAACGGAAGGCGAGTCCTATGGATTCGAGAACTGCACCGTGGCGCACAAAAAAAGGGCCGGACCCAAAAGGGCCGGCCCCAAAGTGCCTGCAACGGGCCGTTACGGCCCGCCCCAAAACTCAGAAGACGAATCGCGCGACGAGCTGCATCTGCCGGGAGTTGCTGGCGAAGAACTGGTCGGTCTGGCTGAAGAACGGGCTGCTCGGCACCAGGAAATTGCGGCTGATGGCGGCCGTCGAGAAGGCGGAAACATCGGAGAGGTAACCGCCGACGAACTGCGCGTGGTTGAACAGGTTGAAGGCCTGCACGCCCACCTGGAAGCTGCGGGCCTCGCCGAAGCCGATGCGCTTCATCAGGGAGGCGTCGAAGTTGTTGGTGTGCGCCATGGCGAAGGTGTTGCGGCCGCCGTTGGCGAGGGCGCCGGCGCCGGCCACCACGTAGCGGGCGTTGGGATTGTTGGCCACGTAGGCCACAATGCTCGGGTCGTTGGCCGCCATCGCCTGCCCGGCGGCGTTCAAGCCGGTGACGCCGCTGCCGACATTGGCGGCGCCGGCGGGGTTGACGATGGCGCGGTCGCCCGCCGAATCGTTATTCAGGTTGGAATCGACGCCGCTTTGCACGGTGGCGTATTCCGGCGACTGGAAGGTGTAGACGCCGGAGATGTTCCAGTTGCCGACGAGGTTCTTCATCAGCCAGCTCCCGTGCGCGAACGGGCGGAAGTCATAGATGGGCGCGAAGGTGAAGCGCTGGCGCCGGTCGAGCGCCGAGGAGGCCCACTCGGCACGCATGTTCTGGAAATCCTGGGCGCGCCGCGGCGACAGAATGGTGGAGAAGTTGGTGGCCGTGGAATCGTCGAAGTTGTGGCTCCAAGTGTACGCCAGGGTGTAGGAGAAATTCTTCGAGTAGCGTTTGTTCATCTGGAAGGCGAGGCCGTTGTAGCGCGAGTTGCCCCAGGGGTGGTAGCCGGTGAGGGCCTGGTTGAACCCGAAGGCGGCCAGATCGTTGAAGGGCAGATCGGCGGTGGTGCCGGGGCGCACAATGCCCTTGAGGGCGCCCAGCGTCAGGGTGTTGGCGGCCAACTGGGCCGCGGTCGGCGTGGTGAAGTAGGTGGGGATGAACGTGGTGGGCGTCACCGGCGAAATGATGTTGAGGCGCGTCTGGTTCCAGAGGTGCACGCCCTTGGTGTAGACGTAGCGCGCCTCGATGGTGTAGTCCTTGCCCAGAAGGCGCTGCACGCCGATGGTCCCGGTGAGGGCGTAGGGGCGGTGCTGATCGAAGGTGTAGGAGGCGGTCGCCGCGCGCGCGTCGGCCACCGAGGGCGTGCCGGTTGCCAGCGCCGCCTTGAGGCCGCCGTTGGCCAGGAAGTTGGAGACCGGGTTGTTCCCGTTGACGTCGACGGTGGTCTGGTAGAACGGCGGCGATGCATTCTGGTTGAGGTTGATATAGGTGTTGTCGTAGGAGCGGCTGACGCCGCCGCGGATGGACCAGGTGCCGCTCTTTCCCGGCGAATACGCAAAGCCGATGCGCGGCGCCCAGTTGTTGGTATCCGATTTCGGCGCGGCGAAGGTGATCACGCCGGGCACGTTGGCGATGGAGTTGAACTGCTGCGCGCGCGATCCCACCGGCACGGTGACGTACTCGTAGCGCAGGCCCAGGTTCAGGGTGAGGTTGGGCCGGATGCGGTAATCGTCGTTGGCGTACGCCGCATGCTGGACGAAGCCGAAGGGCACGCCGTTGGCGGTGCCCACGCTGCGCTCGCCCTGCACGCCGCTGAGGGATCCGCCGCTCGGCTGGTTATCGAGCAGGAACTCCTCGAGCGAGGCGTAATCGTAGTCGCCGCGCGCGCGCTGCACGAAGAAGCCGCTCAGGATCACGTCGGCCACGTTGTAGCCGGCCTTGAGGGTGTGCCTTCCCCACGTTTTGGTGATGTTTTCCTGGAGCTGCGACAGGTTCTCAATCTGCCCGGTGGGGGTATTGGGGTCGGGTCCAAGCTGCAACTGAATGTCGTCGATGGAGATGTTGGGGAACACATCGAGGCCCGGGAACTGGAAGTTGCCGGCCCCGGTGCTGGCGTTGTCGCGGATGTAGGATACGCGCAGCTCGTTTTCCAGCGAAGGCGAGAAATTGTGGAACTCCGAAACCGACACGCCGTTATTGGTGACGGGCTGGGGCTGGAAGAACACCGGCAGCGCGGCCAGAAAATCCAGGCCGCGGGTACGGTTGTAGAAGTAGCGGCCGCGCACCTGGTCGCTGCTGCTGACATTCCAGTCCACGGCGCCGACCACATTGGTGTTGTTGTTAAAATTCGGCGAAGCGAAGGAAAGCGGGCCGTCGGGGATGTTCACGCCGTTCACCGTGATGGGATTGGTGGGGTCGGCCGTGGGAGCCACCGGGACGAACTTGGTGAAGACGCCGAGGTTGGTCTTGCTGAGGTTGCCCATGCCGTTCAGAACGGCGATGCCGGCGGAGGTGGGCGCAAACACGGTCTGTCCCGGCTGCGACGCCTGGCCGATGGGATTGTACTCGAAGTTCCCGAAGTAAAACAGCTTGTCCTTCTTGATGGGGCCGCCGATGGTGCCGCCGAAACGGTTGTTGTCGAAGCGCGGGTTGGAGCGCAGGCCCTGCTGCACCTCGGTGGCGTCCACCGCGTTGAGGTTGCGATTCTGCATGTACTCATACGCCGACCCGTGAATCTGGTTGGTGCCGCTTCTCACAATGGCGTTGAACACGCCGCCCGAAGCGGCGCCGAATTCCGCGCTGAACTGGTTCTGCACCAAGTTGAACTGGGCCACCGCTTCGTTGGATACGTAGATCTGCGGTCCGGTGGTGTAGTGCGCGTCGTTCATCACGCCATCGATGTTAAAGGCGTTGTTCTCGGGGCGCTGCCCGGCGATGCTGGGGCCGGTGCCCTGTCCCACGCCGCCCGAGGACGTCACGCCGGCGCCGAGCAGGCTCAGGTTATAGATACCCGCGCCATTGACCACTTTCGAGATACCGGCCATTGCCATGTCGGTGGCCGCCTTGGAATCGTAAGTGGTCTGCACCTGCGCCGTCGAGGTATCGATCATGGCAGCGGCCTCGGTCACATCCACGGTGGTGTTGACCGTTCCCACCGCGAGGATAAGGTTCACCGGAACCGTGTGGTTCAGTTGCAGCTCCACGTTGGCCATGGTGGCGGGAGTGAACCCCTTGGCCGAGGCTGAAATGTCGTAGTGGCCCACCGGGATGTTGTTCAGGCGGTACTCGCCGGTGGAATTGGTCAGCGTTGAGTATTTAACACCGGTATCCTTGTTGGTGGCGGTAATCGCGGCGCTCGGGACAGCGGAGCCGCTACTGTCGGTTACGGTACCAACAATGATACTGTCGCTTGCCTGCCCGAAAAGGGTCGGCGTTAACAACCCAAATGCGGCCAGCAGAAGACACACTACTCCTGGCGCAAGAATTCGTCTCTTCATGCGAATTTCCCCTCCAAAATGTATGTGTATCCCCTAACAGCAGCAACAGCGAGTGGCGTTGCCTGTGCAACTCGACTGCCAAGCGGGCGGGTACTCTTAACCAATTGACTAACACGGTGTTTGCCGTAAGTGTGTCGCCCGCAATTCGTGAGTAAGTGAAGGGACGGATCGCCTCCAGCTCCTGAACATCGCGCCTAACCTGCTGTTAAGGTGAAGGTTTAACGCGCTATGGGATTCAATATGGGAGTTTACCGATTGCCGGAATTTTGCGGGAGGCCCGGAGAGTGAAGGTGAAGTTTGATACAAACCGGCCGCGGCCCCATCGGAGCGCGCGGCCGGTTCTTGTTACAGGGCCGAATTTGTTAGAACACGATCTTGCCCGAGATCTGGACCACGCGCACCGAAGAGTCGAAGCCCAGGAAGGAGCCGTAGGGGCTGGTCGGCGAATTCACCATGCTGGAGATGGTCCCGAAGGTGGAATCGCCAATCGTTGCGTCCGGGTTGGCGAAGTTGGGGTGGTTGAACACGTTGAAGGCCTGCAGGCCGACTCCGAAGCTCGCCTTTTCGGCGATCCGGAAGTTGCGGAACAGGTTCATGTCCATGTCGAAGTAGTGGGGTCCGCGAAGCTGGTTGCGCGTCTGCGGCGACCATGCCGTGAAGTTGTTGATCACCGAGCTGTCGAGGTACGCTGCGGAATTGACGCACGGCACCACGGCGCCGCCGGTAAAAGCATTGGCGGAGCCGCAACTGCTGCCGCCGAAACCTGTGCCCAGCGGCGTGGCGAGGATTGCTCCGCCGCCGTTGCCCAATGCGGAATTGCCGTCGGAAACCGTGAAGGGCATCCCGGTGCGCCAGAACACCTTGCCGGAGAGCTGCCAGTTATTGCCAATCGCCCGCAGCACGCGGTTTCCGCCCTTGAACGTCGGGTTCACGAGGAAATCGCCGCTGAAATTGTGGCGAATGTCGTAGTCGGCGTTGCCGTAATTGTTGGCCCTCAAGCTAAGAGGATTGATCTGCCCGCCGACCGTGACGGCGTTTCCATCGCTGAACAGGCAGCCGTTGGAGCACTCGTCCAGGTTGTGCGCCCAGGTGTAGTTGAAGTGGAAGGAGACCGAGTTGGAGAACCGTTTGGTCAGGGTTACGCTCAGTCCATTGTAGTTGGAAATTGCGCCGTTTTGAACGGTGGTCACGGTTCCATAGTTTGCCACGGGGACGTTTGCCGGGATGCCGGGGACGCCCGGGTAGAGGCCGAACTGGTCGAAGGCGTTGGGCCACGCGTTGGAATAGAGCAGGCGCGTGCCGCTGTTGCCCACGTAATTGGCCGTCAGCACCAGGCTGTTGCTCAGTTGCCGCTGCACCTGCAGGTTCCATTCGCGCCACATGGGGGCGTGAATGGTTCCCACCAGGCCGGTAACCGCCGGGGCCGTGAACACCGAACCCAGCGCCGCCAGTTGCGAGGAAAGCTGGGAGAAGGTCTTGTTGAGGGCGAAGGCATTGGCCGAAGCCTGCCATGTGGCCGCCCCGCCGGCTGGATCGAATCCCAAGGTTCCGGCGGTCGGACGGACGCGGATGGCCACCGCCGCAGGCGGGTTGGCCAGCAGATCGTCCACCAGGCCGGCCGGAGGATTGTCGTAGGCGAGCATGAAGCCGCCGCTGATCACCGTCTTGTGATCGCTCCCCGGCGAATAGCTGAAGCCGATGCGCGGAGACCACACCAGGGGATCGACGCCCTGATACGCCTGGTGCTGTCCTACATTGAGGTCGCTGCTGTAGGGGACGTTGCCAGGGGTCGCGCTCGTGAAACTGGCCAGCGTGGAGGCCGGCCCGGTGAGGTTGGCGAAGCAGTTGAACTGGCACACCGGGTTGGAATTGCGCTCGGCCCGCAAGGCCAGCGTGAGTTTCAGGTTGGGCTTCACGGCCACCTCATCCTGCGCGTACAGTCCCATTCCCCACAAGGCGATGGGAACGTCGGCGGACTGATTCAGGGTCTTGCGGTACTGGAAGGCCACGCCGTTGGCGAAGTTCTGCAGGCCGGCCGCAACCTGGCCGAAGAAGACCTGCGGATTGTTGAAGAAGAAGTTGTGGTCGCTCACGTCGTAGCGGCGGAAGTTGAGGCCGAACTTGAAGTTCTGCCTGCCGCGCGTCAGCGTGAAATCGTCGATGAACTGGTACTGCGTGATATTCCGGCCCTGCGGGAACGAGCCCTGCGCGTTGAAGCCGGTGAACACCACCGGGGAAGAGGTTGCAATCGCAAAGGGGAACGTGCTCTGCACCAGGGCCGCGTCCTGCTGGAACTGGGCCACGTAGTGACTCAGCGATGAGACGAACTGGTTGGTCGACCGCGGTCCGAAGATGTGCGTCTCCTGGAACTGGAAGTCGTAGGAGGGCTGCTTGGAGAGCGCGTCGAAATTCGAGCTGATCGGATCGAGGGTCGTGGGCTGTGTTCCGTGATCGCCCTTGTAGCGGAACGAAGCGCTATCGTCGGCGCCGATCTTCTGGTCCACCTTGACCGCCAGGATCCACTCGGAACCCAGTGCGTTGGGGGTCGCCTGGAAGCGGGCGGCGCAAGCCGTCGTGGACGGATTGAAACCCGCCAGGCTGAGCGAATTGCAGGCGCTGTTGTTGGGGATCGCCTCGGCGTTGCCCGCGCCCGGAGCGTTGGCCCACAGCCCTAGCATGGTCTTGTAGGCAGCGGCTTCGTTCGGCTGCCTCGCCGTGACATTGGCCAGCACCGCGTTGGAGAACGCGGTCGACGGAATAGTCACCGAATCTACGTTCGGCAGCTCGAACTTCAGGCCTTCGGTGTCCACGAAGAAGAACGTCTTGTCCTTGCGGATCGGTCCGCCGACCGAGGCCGCCCACTGGTTGGCGTTGGAGAACGCCCGCGGAGTGTCGGTGGCGTTGTTAAACCAGTTGTTGGAATTCATGGCGCGCCCGTTCCACAGGTACTGGATATTGCCGTGGAACTGGTTGGTGCCCGACTTGGTCACGTAGCTCACCTGCGCGCCGGCAAGCTGTCCATACTGCCCGCCGTACGGGTTGCCGATCACCGTGGCTTCCTGCAGTTCGTTGGCGCCGATGGTCAGATTGGAAGCGCCCGAATTGTTGATATTGAAGTACGGGTCCATGTCGTTTTCCCCGTTCACGGTGAACAGGTTCGACGTGCCCGGCAGTCCGTTGATATTGAAGTTGCCGAAGCCGCCCGTCACGTTGACCGTAACGCCGGGAACGGTGAAGGCGATGTTGGTGATGTCTCCGCCCGCGGCCGGTAGTTGCGCCAGTTGCTGCGGTGTGAACGGCGTGTTCATGCTGGGCTCGGGATTTAACATGACCGCCGCCGCCGACACCTCCACGGTCTGCGTGGCGGTGCCCACCTGCAATGCCAGGTTGACCGTCACCACCGATCCGACGGCCACTTCCACCCGTTGCTCCAACGGCGCGAAGCCCGCCGGACTGGTCGCCAGCGTATACTGGCCGGTCTTTAACAACCGGAAGCGGAATTCGCCCGTCGAGTCGGTCGTACTGCTCTGCGTGCTTCCCGTGTCGAGGCTCTTCAAAGTGACGGTAGCGTTGGGCACCACCGCGCCGCTTGGATCTTTGACGGTTCCCACGATATCGCCCGAGGTGAGCGATTGGGCTGTCAGCGAAGGCGCCAGCAGCGCAACCAGCAAGACCGCCAGAAGCGCCGTGAGTGTTCGCTCGTTAACAAATACTCGTTTCATTACCCCTCCTTGTTAGGACTGAACTCCTTGATTCCACGCCCCAGGTTCCCGTGACCCCTTTCTTGCAACGGAAACCGCGATTCCGGCGCGCCAATCCCAAAGGCGCGCCCTACGTGTGCACACGACTTACACTGGCAGGACGTGAGGTATCTAACAGTGGAGCCGAGGCTTACGCTGTACGAGTTGCCCGTGCCTATGCAACTTGCCTGCCAACCTTAACTTAATGTTAAGGCTATTGATTGTCAATGACTTGAACGAGTCAAAGAGTGCGCAGTTCGGCGAGAGCTATGCCATTGCAGCGCCGGGGGGCAGGGATACCGACGTTGTCTGATGTCCGTAAGCTGTTACTTACGAGCGGCTTATACGCCCTTGCCGAACTTATGACATTTGAAACAACGGAATACGATTTTCGAGATTGCCTGGCCGGTTTGGCGGGGCGAACGAGGTTGCGGCGAGAACCTCTCCGCCGCGTGGGCGATGCCGCCGTACTGCGCGCCCGCTCAGCGCGCGTTGCGCTCGATGCTGCGGGCGGCGGCCAGTACCAACGGATCTTGGGGAAAGTACTCCTGCGCCGCACGGAGCACTTCCTTGGCTGTGGCTGCGTCGCCCGACTGCCAGAGGCTGACGGTAATCTGCGCCATCGTTTCAGCCGACGACTTGAACGGGGTCACCCCGAAACGGCGGTAGATCTCTCCCACCGGCCCGTACTGGCGGTTGTTAAAGTACAGGTGCACCAGTTGATCGCCGGCGAAGGTATTGGCGGGATTGTGGTCGAGTGCCTGCCGGAGATACAGCGCGGCCTGCTGATCGTCCTTCTGCGCCAGCGCTTCCAGGGCGCGCAGATAATCGGCCACGGCGGGATTGGCGATCTGCCGCGCGTTGCCCAGGAAATACAGCGCAGTGGGTGCGTCCTCCTCGGTGACCTTCACCGGAACCGTGGCCGAGGCGAGCACCTGGGGCGAGCCCGCAGCGTGCAGGTTCACCGCCAGCCGGTAGTCTCCCGGCTCCAGTTCGGTGAGGGGGATGGTTTTCGATTTGAGCAGCCGCCCGTCGCGGAATTCCGCGGCGTCCACCTTGTCGGTCCAGGTTTTGCGCACGTCGCGGTTGTTGATCTGGCCGAGCACATAGTCCAGCTCGCACGCCCGCGCCTCGGGCAGGTCGATTTCAAACAGCAGCCGGAACGGCGGGTGGGAGGAGATGCGGCGCGGCGCGGGGTGGAACTGGACGCCGAAATACTGAAACGGCGTGAACGGGTCGGGCGTGCCGGCGCGCTCCACCGACGCCACAAACAGCGGGCCGGTGAGGAGGGCCTGGCCGGCGCCCGGTGCGGCGATCTTCTTTTCGCCGCGATAGCTTTTGCCCGCGGCGCGGTTGTTCACCTCGATGGCCAGCTTGTAGGAGCCGGGGATCAGGGGCAGCCGTCCCGCGATCTGGAACGGGCGGAACGCTCTCTGCTCGCCCGCCCCCTGGAAGGCCGGGTAAGCGCGGCGCTCCTCATCCTCGGCAATCAGCTCGCCCGCTTCCGTGGTGAGCCGGTATGCCATGCTGACCGAGAGCTGATCTCCGTTGGGCGTGCCGAGATGGGCCTCCGGAATGGAAACGGCGTAGTCCAGCCAGCGTTGTCCCACCGGGTCGGTCAACACGATGGTCTCGATATCGAGCGGCTGCTGCTCGGCGGTGAGGAACCACGAGGTCACCTTGGCGCGCAACGTCCGCAGCTCGCGGATGCGGCGCACGTTAAACGGTTCGTTGGCGAAGTTGGAAATGCGGTTGACCAGGATATCGCTGGTGAGCGAGATGTTGTAGTCCGTGGTATCGATGGGCTCGCTGGGGATCAGCGACAGAGCGGCGTGCGCCACGTCGCCGCCCAGTGGCTTGAGAAACTGGTAGACATCCTTGAACGAGTTGAACTGCGAGCCGCGCACCAGTTTCATCGGCGTATCGAGACTGGGCCGGTAATAGCGGTACTCGCCGATGTCTTCGGGCATGAAAAAGAGGACGTAGAAAAAAGGAGGCAGCGCCGGGTCGCCCAGGGTATTGGAATAGAACCACAGCTCCAGGGGGTAGATTTGGCCGTAGCCGGTGAAGGGATGGCGCGACTCCGGTTTGCCGAACTCGATCCAGGTCTTGCCCATGTCGGTCATCCAGCCGGGGGTATTCGATTTCCGGCCGAACAACTGGTTGGCCTCTTCAATGCGCCGGTAGTGCTCCTCTTTGTAGCTGTTCTGCTTCGCGCCGCGCGCCGGATTGCGGACTTCCCAGAACTCCTCGATGAATTTGTCCCGGGCCTCGTCGCTGGTGAGCTTCTGGAAGTCCTTCTTCTCTTCGCTGGTGATGATATAGATGACGTCTTCATCCAGCCACTTGGCGTATTTCGGCGGTAGTTTGGCGGCCGAGGCCAGCGACACCAGGGCAAGCGCCAGGCAGCAGACGGTGATCCCAATACGGGGCATATAGCTCTATTGTCCTCCAAGCCTGCCTCAGGCGCGCGTTCCGCGCGGGGACGGGCCGGGAAGCCTATCCCCAAAAAAAAGGGGAGGTCCGAAGACCTCCCCTTGGGTATGCGAGACTGTCCGAATCAGAACTCGAAGCGAACGCCCAGGCGCGCGCTGAACGGCGCTTGGAACGATGCCGTCTTGAGGAAGTCCGGGTTCGGAGTGCCGGGCGCGCCATCCACTTCGGAGGACTGGATGATGTTGAAGGGGCGCGTCTGGTTTCCGACGTTGAACAAGTCGGCGAGGAGCTTCAATCGCCGCTGCTCGCCGAATTTGATGGCGTAGTCGGCATGCAGGTTGAGCGGGAAGGTCCACTGTGTCCGGCCCTCCGAGCCACGCCCGCCAACCGGAACTTCACCCGCATTCTCATAGACCGGGTGATCGAGGAAATTGCTGATCGGCGTACCGGAGATGATGCTCCAGCCCAGCCCCATATTCAGGTTCTTCCATGCATAGTTGCTGAAGAGCTTGATCTGATGGCGGCGGTCGGTGGGCAGCACGCCGGGGCGGAACTGGTCGGTCAGCAGGCCGTCGGAATTGGTGAAATCGAACAGCGAGCTGATGTTGGGATCGGTCTGGCCGTTGTCGCCGCGGAACGAGCCCTGGAAGTTGCCGTAGAGCTTCGAAAGCGTATAGTTGGCGTACACCTGGAAGTTGTTGGAGAAGCGCTTGCTGACCACAAACTCCATGGATTTGTAGATGCGGCTGGCATTGGGGAAGCCATCGGAAATGCCGTCGGAGCCGAGCGGGTTGTCGCCGATGTCGGTGAACCCTACGCCTCCGCCGAAGTCGTCGCAATTGGGCGCCGAGCCGGGAGTGCACGGGAGCGCGTTCTTGAAGATGTCCAGCTTGGCCGAGGGGTTGGAGACCACGTACTGCTGGGTCACTCCCGCCAGAGCCTGCGTCACGCTGATGCCCGAGATGTCTTCAATGATGCGGCGCATGTGCCGGTAGACGAACCGGCTGGAGAAAGTGAAGCCGTCATTGAACTGGTGCTCGTAGCCGCCCACCACTTCGTCCTGGTATTGCGCGCCGGTGCCGCCGGCGACCAGGGTCAGATTGGAGGGGCTGCCCTGAAAGGAGAGGACGCTGCCGGGAATGAAGTTGGCCGCCGACAGGTCGGGTGAGCCGCTGCCCGCGCCGGGATCCTTGTACAAGGCGCCAGTCACGCTGGTCTCGAAGGAGAACGAGCGGATGGAGATGTCCGAGGGGACCTTTTCGTAGAAGCGGCCCCAATTGGCGAAGAACTTGGACTTGCGATTCCCGCTCGGGTCGAAGATGACGCCGAGGCGCGGCGCCCAGTTGTGAGCGAAGACATAGCGCAGGGAGTTGCCCGACATGGCCTGCTGCTCGAAGCGCAGACCCGGCTTGATAGTCAGTCTCCGGCCAATGGTCCAGCTATCCTGTACGAAGCCGGCGTTGTAGCGGCTCAATGTTTGGACCCCGGGAGTGGAATAATTGCCGCGGGTCACGCGCAGGACCACGGCGGAAGCCGGCAGTCCGGTTAAACCCTGCTCCTTGACGCTCGGATGGGTCCGCGTCAATGCCGCGCCGTGCTGGACTTTGCCGGCGGCATCCTTGAACGCGGGAAGATTGGGCAGCGTGAAGTCCGCGCCGGTATTCAGGTTGATATCGTCGTAGTTCTGGTCTTCGAACTGGTAGCCGTACTCGAAGGTGTGGCCGCCCAAGAAGGAGAAGACGTGGGAGCTGGTCACGGTGAACTGATGCACCGTGGCGTCGCTGTTCTCGAGGAAGCCCAGCCCGTTAAAGGAGAAGTTGGAACCTGTGCCGTCCTGGCTCGGAGTCACATCGGAGATGCGGTACCCGTTGGCCTTCGGCGTCTCTTGCAGCTTGTTAAAGTAGTCGCTGAAATTCGCCGTCACAACCCAGTGGTTGTTGATCGTGCCGTTATAGCGGCCGGTCCAGGTGCGCGAGCCATACTCCAGTTTGCTGGTTCTGAGGAAGTCCGGCGGGCCCGTGAGCAGTGTATTGAGGCCGCGGTTGAAGGTGGTGGGAGTGCTGGCGGGATCGCCGAAGACGGAGCCTTCCAATTGGTTTCTCGAGTTGATATTGTAGTTGATCTTGCCCACGTAGTTGAGCGTGGTCGTCTTCACATCCACGGTGCCGAGGGCAAAGTTGGCGAAACCCGCCGCGGCGTGGTCGTAAACATGGTCGAAGCGCGGGTTGAAGCCACCGTACCAGAACAGCTTGTCTTTCTTGATGCGGCCGCCCATGTCGCCGCCAAAGTCGTAGCTTCCCACATGTTGCAGGTAGGTGACCTTGTTGGAGAGTTGCTGGTTCAAATCGGGGCGCGTGCCTTCGAATTGCTGCGGCGCGAAATAGCCGTAGAACGAGCCATGGTAGGTGTTGCCGCCGCTCTTGGTCAGAACGTTGACTACGCCGCCGAGCGCCTGGCCGTACTGCGCCTCGAAGCCGCCGGACAACACCTGGACCTCCTGGATGAAGTCGAAGTTGATGCCGTTGCCCAACGGTCCGAAGACGCGGCTGTAGGTGCCGAATCCGCCGAAAGCGGGGTCGGTAACATTTGCGCCGTTGATGACGTATTGGTTCTCCAGACCGGATGCGCCGTTGATCGAAGGGTTAGCGGCACCCGCTCCGCCGCTGTCGGCCACGCCGGGCGACATGTTAATCAGGGCCGAGATGTTTCGCCCCACGGGCACATTCTTGTAAAGCGACTCGTCCAAAGTGGCGCCCACGTTGGTGGTGCCCAGGTCGATGGCGGCCGCGGCGCCGGTAACCTCAACCGAGGTGCTGGTCGCGCCCACCTGCAATGTGAAATCCTGCGTGGTGCGACCGTTGATCGATACGGAGATCTTCGTGGCCTTGGCGGTGCCAAAGCCGGTTTGTTCCACGCTGATGGTGTACTCGTTGCCCACCACCAGGTTGGCGAAGGAATACTCGCCCAGCCCGTTGGTGATCGTGTCGCGATCGCCGTTGGGCGAGTCCAGCTTCACCTTCGCGCCGGCTACGATAGCCCCGGAGGCGTCGCGTACCACCCCCGAAATTGTGCCCTTGGTGATATCCTGCGCCTGCAAACACAGCGCAGACACCATCAACAGGAGCGCGACCGATAGCAGTACCGTTTTTATCCTCGTTGACATCCTGTATTCCTCCTCAACAAACCCTGTAACGTTTTGTTAAATATGGCGGCAACCCGTCCCGATTATGCCTGCGGAAACCTTTGACGGCAACAGATCGCAGCGGATAGGTGGTTCTTCCATATACCCTGAAATCAACAACTGGAGCTAGTGTCCAGAGGGTCAGCAACTCTGGGTCCAAGTTAACATTTCCTGGATATC
Organism: Terriglobia bacterium; assembly: GCA_020073615.1. Lineage (GTDB taxonomy): Bacteria > Acidobacteriota > Terriglobia > Bryobacterales > Bryobacteraceae > JADGNR01. The sequence continues at coordinate 10,246 of JAIQEX010000018.1, read as the reverse complement.
ATTGATAAATAAGTAGTTTTCGCGAGAGTTAAGGGGCGCGTTTTCCGTATGCGGATTCCGCAGCACCACGTGCGGACCGTGTATTCCGCCGCCAGCCCGGCTTAACTCATTGTTAACTTAGCACCTTAGTAAGCATATGAGATTTTGTACGCCGTTTTACCGATTGCGGTAGGCAATCGACCCGAACCCCGTCGCAGTACTACCTCATACGTCCGGGCACGGGGGAATCCCGACCCCGCCGTCTTCGAGCGCGGCGCCCACCCGCAGGATGGTAGCTTCGTCAAAGGCCGGTCCGACGATCTGGAGCCCGATGGGCAGCCCGCTCGCGCTCAACCCACAAGGGATGGAAAGCGCCGGGAGCCCCAGCGCGTTAATCCCGCGGACCAGGCGCGTGCTGGCCAGGCGCACGTCTTCGTCGCGGCCGCCCAGGCGGATGGTGTCCTCGCCGATGCGCGGCGCCGTGTTGGGCGTGGTTGGGGTGATGAGGCAGTCCACCGCGGACCATAGTTTTGCGAACTGGCGGCGCATCCGTGTGCGCAGCCGCTGGGCGTTGATATAGTCCACCGCGGGCAACAGGCGGCCCTGATCGAGGAGCGCCAGCACATCGGCTCCAAACCGGTGCCGCTGGGAGAGGTGCGGCTCCAGGATGGCCGAGGCTTCCGCCAGCAGAATGACGCGGGAGACGGCATTCAGCGCGGCGATGTCCGGCACCACCACGGGCTTGATTTCGGCGCCGAGCGATTCGGCGCGCGCCATGGCGCCGCGCACCGCCGATTCCACGTCGCCATCCAGCCGCTCGAAGTAGAAATTTTGCGGAAAGCCCAGGCGCAGACCGCGGATCGAGCAGCCGTCCTCGGGAACGAAGTCCACCACCGGATGGCGCGACGAGGTCCGGTCGCGCGGGTCGTGACCGGCGATGGCGTTGAGCACGATGGCGGCGTCGCGCACCGAGCGCGCCAGCGGCCCCATATGGTCGAGCGAGTACGCCAGCGGCAGGGCGCCGTGGCGGCTCACCCGTCCGTAGGTGGGCTTCAACCCCACGATGCCGCAAAAGGCCGCGGGAATGCGGATGGAGCCTCCGGTATCGCTGCCCAGGGCGGCGTAGACGATGCCCGCGGCCACCGCCGCGCCAGAGCCGCCGCTCGACCCGCCGGGGGTATGGGCGACGTTCCACGGATTGCGCACCGTCCCGAAGTGCGGGTTGGCCGAGGTGATGCCATAGGCCAGCTCGTGCATGTTGAGCTTGCCCAGCATCACGGCGCCGGCCGCCTCCAGCCGCTCCACTACGGTGGCATGGGTGCGCGGAACGAAGGTTTCATGGATGCGCGAGCCGCCGGTGGTCAGTACGCCGCGCGTGAGGAACAGGTCCTTCACTGCCACCGGGATGCCGTGCAGCGGGCTGCGGTCGCGGCTGCCCAGCTCGCTATCGGCCTGCCGCGCGCGCAGCAGGGCAGGCTCCCGGGTAACGGTGATGAACGCCCGCAGCGACGCATTGAGGCGATCGATGCGCGCCAGGGCGGCGTTGGTCAGATCCACCGAGGAGACGCGATGCGCGCGCAGCGCTTCGGCGGCCTCCCGGAGTGTCACTCGCCGTCCTCCAGCACTCCGGTCGCCGGCTCCAGGTCGTAGGGCAGGTCCTCGACCAGGGGACGAAAGGCCGCCTCCAGGGCATCCAGCGGCGGCGCAATGCGATCGAAATCGCCGGCGGGAATCTCCAGGCCCCCGGCCTTGGCGATCATTCTCCAGTCTTTCACGGTACCTCTAAGATAGCGGATCTGGGGCGCCGCGGCGCGCGCTGAACTCCGCGCCCGCCAGCACGATCATGGCGGCCGCGAAGCTCCACAGCAGAATGGTGACCGAGTACTTGAAGACGGCGTACTCATTGGCCAGCTTGGTTTCCAGCAGCTCGCAGACCAGCAGGTTCACATATTTCAAGGCTTCCAGCGCCAGGCCTACGAGGATCGCGGCGGGAGCCACGCGGGCGGGCGGAATCTTGCGGTTGGGAAGCAGCCAGTAGACCAGGAACAGGGCCAGAATCGAGATGGGAAGCGCCGCCACCTTGAAGATCAGCAGGTTCATCCACACCTGAAATGCACCCCGTCCCGCCCATCGCGAGATCCATTCCTTGTTCATGGCGGTGAGCATCAAGGAGAGCAGCGCCAGGCCGCCGCAGGAGAAGATCAACCCCAGGCTGACCAGCTGGTTCTTCAGATACGAGCGGTTGACAGCCACGCCCCAGGCGCGGTTGAGCGCCACCTCGAGCGGCTCGAAGATACCGTTGGCGGTGAACAGCAGCAGCACCATGGCCGTGATGTGGATCTTGCCGACCATCCACGGCTGCAGGTTGCGCACGATGAACCGGCCGGGCTCTCCGGCGAAAAAATCGCCCAGTGCCAGGTAGATGGCTTCTTCGGCGGCACGCCAGTGCAGCACATTGTGGCAGAACGAAAGCATTACGGTCAGGAAGGGGTAAAAGGAAAGCAAAACACTGGCCGCAATCGCCAGGGCATAGACGTGCGCTTCGGTTTGCGCCAGGTAACGGGCCGTCGGACGCCAGCGCGCCAAGCGCGGCGGGACATCCGGAGGATTCAGGGGGATCACATTTCAGGTTAGTACGAAGGAAGCTCGCGACGCGTCGGGCTTCCAAAAATGGTATACTCTTGGCGCGGTGCTAATCGCGTGTTATCGCGAATACAAATGCCGGTAATGCGACCCACTCCGGATCCTGTACTCACCCTAAGGGGGTGTACTCTTGCTCGACCTCATTATAGTACGCGCCATCTTCATCCTGGTTCTGGCGATTTCGGCGTATGCCTTGCCCCCGTTCGACCTTCCGCGCTGGCTGGCGGCGCTGTGCGGGCTGGCCCTGGGCGGCTGCATCATCTTTTTTGAAATCCGGCTGGAACGGATCACCCTGAAGCGTCTGATCGGGGCGGCTTTTGGCTCGGTCATGGGAATCCTTGGGGCATTTATCATGTCCAAGGTGCTGAGTATCGCCACCACCCAGCCGTTCTTACACATCTGTCTTTTGATGTTGATGACTTACGTGGGCCTGATCGTAGGGGCGGCCAAGGGAGAGATGCTGAACCTGGCGGCGCTGGGCGGTATCTTCGGGGGCGAGAAATCGTCCAAGAAGTCGTTCAAGATCCTGGATACCAGCGTGATTATCGACGGACGCATCGCGGATATCGCGGAGACCGGCTTTCTCGACGGCGTCCTGGTGATTCCGCAGTTCGTGCTGCGCGAGTTACAACTGGTGGCCGACTCGGCCGACTCCATGAAGCGCAATCGCGGCCGCCGCGGCCTGGATATCCTGCAGCGCATACAGAAGATGGCCCACCTGCACGTGCAGATCGTGGAGGAGGATTTCCCGCATGTCCGCGACGTGGACATGAAGCTCATCGAGCTGGCCAAGGTCTATGACTGCAAAGTCATCACCAACGACTTCAATCTGAACAAGGTGGCGCAGCTTCACGGCGTCGAGGTGCTGAACATCAACGAACTGGCCAACTCGCTGAAGCCCATCGTGCTGCCGGGCGAAACCATGCGCGTGTTCATTCTGAAGGAAGGCAAGGAGTACAACCAGGGCGTGGCTTACCTGGACGACGGCACCATGGTGGTGGTGGATAACGCCAAGAAGATGATCTCCAAGACCATCGACATCTCGGTGACCAGCGTGCTGCAGACCACGGCGGGGAAGATGATCTTCGGCAAGTTCGACGAGCGCATGCACGGGCCGGTCACCGTGGAGCGGCACGACCGTCCGGTGCGCAAGAGCGATCCGCAGCCGGTGACCAATCTCGGTCCCGAAAAAACCACGATAGAATCGTAATGCACATGAAAGTCGCCGTGATATTGCCCGCGGCGGGGCTGGGCACCCGTATGGGCAAGGGCTCCGCGGAGAGGGCGGGCACCAGCCGCAAGCAGTTTATGTTGCTCGAGGGGTCGCCCATCCTGATGCACACGGTGCGCAAGTTCGCGGCCTCGGACCGGGTGGTGGAGATCGTGGTGGCGGTGCGCGCCGAAGATCTGGAGTGGGTCGAGGGCATGCTGGCGCGCGAGTTTCCGGCGCGGCGGGTGCGCGCCGTGGAAGGCGGCAACAGCCGGCAGCAATCGGTGGCCAATGCGCTGGCCGCGCTGGGGCCGGAGGCGGGCTTGGTGGCGGTGCACGACGCCGTACGGCCGTTCATCGACCTGGAGACCATTCACAAGGTATTCGACGAAGCCGAAGAGACCGGCGCGGCCATTGTGGCGGTGCCGGCCGTGGACACGGTCAAGCAGGTCAGCCGCGGCACGGGACGGGTGCGCATCCGCGCCACCCTGCCCCGCGACAAGCTGGTGCTGGCGCAGACCCCGCAGGTGTTCCACGCCGATCTGCTGCGGCGGGCGTTCGCCGCGGCGCTCCAGGACGGGTTCCTCGGCACCGACGAAGCGAGCCTGCTGGAACGCCTGGATGTGGAGGTGAGCGTGGTGCTGGGCAGCGACCGCAACATCAAGATCACCAAGCCGGCTGACATGGACCTGGCGCGCCTCTTCTTCGGCTCGCAGACCGCCAAGGAAGCGCAGCCTTGAGCGAGTATCGGACGGGGTTGGGATGGGACTCGCACCGCCTGGCGGCGGGCCGGCCGCTGATTCTGGGCGGCGTGGCCGTGCCCTCCGAGTTCGGCCTGGAAGGCCACTCGGATGCCGACGTGCTCGCCCATGCCATCACCGATGCCATCCTGGGAGCCGCCGCCCTGGGCGATATCGGCATGCACTTCCCCGACAGCGATCCGCAATGGAAGAACTGCGCCAGCCTGGTCTTTCTGCGGCACGCCAAAGAGCACGTGGAGGCCTTGGGCTACCGCATTGTGAATGTGGATGCGACGGTGATCCTGGAGCGGCCAAAACTGCAGTACTACCGGGAGGCGATGCGCGACAAACTGGCGGAGACGCTCGCGCTCACAACGGACCGGGTTTCGGTGAAATTCAAGACCGCGGAGAAGGTGGGACCGGTAGGCGAAGGGCGCTCCGCCGAATCGCAGGCCATAGTCACCCTGCAAAAGCTGGGCTCGGGCCCGTGGATTGAATCCACGGCGCCACCGGGGGTGACCTGAGGCGCGCAACCTGGAAACCGAGCCGCGGGCAATCTCACCGCTGCGCGGACAGGAAGCGGGCGATGGTTTCGTTCAGGAATTTGCCGTCCGCGGGGTTGCTGGCGGCGCCTGCGGTGTGGCCCCAGAGCGAGGGGATCGGCGTCAGGGTGACGCCCGGGATAAATGCCGCCTCATAGCGCGCGTCGCCGATCGGGAAATAGAGGTCCGTCTCCGAGGGCATGTACAAGAGCGGAGCTTTGATGGAACGGAGCGCGCGCTCCACGTCTCCGCCGAAACCGGGCGTGGCGCCGACATCGTGTTTCTCCCAAGTGCGGGCCTGCAGGATGTAGTCGTTGGCATCGGCGGAGAAGCGCGTGCGGAACCCGTTCATGAACTGCTCGAAGGTGGTGCCGGGGCTCGCGGCGGCGCGCCACAGCTCGCGGCGCCACCATTCCTGGGAGAAGAGCCAGCCCGCCCATACCATGCCAAAAGCCTCCAGGCCCTTCCTGGGCGGGGCGGTGTAATCCCCACCCTGGAAGGCGGCGTCGGCCGTCAGCGCGGCGATCTGTCCTTCCAGGCGCACGATTCCATGCGGGTAGGTCTTCGCCGTGCCCGAGGTCGCCACGATCCGGCCGGCGAAGTCCGGGTAGCTGACCGCCCATTGAAAAGCCTGCTGGGCGCCCATGGAAAAGCCGATGATGGCGCGCAGGTGCGTGATTTTGAGCTCCTCGACCAGGAGGCGATGCACCGCCTCGACGTTATCGCGGATGGTCATGACCGGGAAGCGCGGGCCGTGGTAGGGCTCCGGAGTGTTGCTGGGGGAGGAGGAGCGGCCATTGCCGAACAGCTCCGTCGCGACCAGGAAAAGGCGGGAGGGGTCGAGCGCGCGCTCCGGCCCGATCAGCCACTGGTAGCCCTGGAAGTTGGCCATGTAGTGCGATGGCAGGAGCACGGCGTTGTCCCGGGCGGCGTTCAGATGGCCGTAGGTCCCGTAGACAATGCGCGCCTCGGGCAGCGTCACGCCGCTTTCGGTGCGGAAGTTCGGGATCGCAAACTCATGGCGCTCGGCGCTCGCGGCCGCGGGAGGAGCCGCGGCGTTCTGAGCCATCAGCATGTGGGAAAGCAAGAACAGAAGAGGAAGTTTTTTCATGGGGAAGATCGCGATTCTATCGCATTTAAGGACGCGCCCGCGCTATATTCTTTAGACATGTCTGTCCGCAAAGAGATGATTGTTCGTCCGGCGGCCGTTCTGGTGGCTTTCGCGGGGCTGTGGCTCGCCTGGCCGCAAAACCCGCCCAATCCGCTGACCCTGCAGAAGGTGACCGACAACCTGTACGTGATCGTGGGCGACGGCGGCAACGTGGCGTTTATACCGACCAGCGAGGGCGTGATCCTGGTGGACGACAAGTTCGCCGTCGACGCGCCGGAAATCGCGGCCAAAGTGAGATCGGTCACCGACAAGCCGATCCGCTATGTGCTGAACACCCACCAGCACCCCGATCACACGGGCGGCAACGAAGCCCTGCTGGCGGCCCAGGCCGAGATCATCATCCAGAAAAACGCCCGCGCCAACATGGTGGCGGGCAAGCAGCCGGGGCTGCCGCGCATCACCTTCAACGAGGAGTCGCAGGTGTTTCTGGGCGGCAAGGAGGTGGTGGCGCGCCACCTGGGCCGCGGGCACACCAACGGAGACGCGGTGATCTACTTTCCGTCGGAGCGCGCGCTGCATATGGGCGATCTCTTCGTCAACGGAGCGCCGTTCTGCGACACCACCGCCGGATGCAGCATCAAGGAGTGGGACAAGACGCTGGAGAAAGCCATGGCCTACGATTTCGACGTGGTGATTCCCGGCCACGGTCCGGTGGGGAAGAAGGCCGATCTGGCGAAGTACATTCAGACCGTCGCCGCCGTGCGCGAGCACGTGCGCAAGGCCTGCGCGGGAGGCGCCGCCGACGCCGCCAAGCGGGTCGACCTGTCGGATCTCGGCCTCACCCCCGGCGCCATGTTCGCGCGCGGCGTGCCGGGCATGTGCCAGGAGCTGGCGCAGTAAGGCCGGTGCGGCTACCGCTTCTTTTCCAGACGGAACGGATTCACGATCTCCACGCCCAGAATCGTCCGGCCGTGCGGCAGATCCTCGGTGTAGAGGCGCCCGGCCCCGGACCGCGCGGCGGCCACTACCACCAGCGCATCCCAAAACGACAGGCTGGCGGCCGCGGCGAGCTCGACCGCCGCCCGGACGGAGCCATAATCCAGGACCGTCACCGGCCAGGCGGCGATCTGATCCAGGTACCGCAGAGCCTGGTCCGGCGTCAGGGGCGTCTTGATTTTGCGGGTAAGCGTGACGAACAGCTCCTGGAGCACTTGCGTACTGGTGTGGAGGGCTTGCGCCGCCATCAACTCGCGCACCAATGCCTGCGCCACGGGCGAACGGCGGGCATCGTCGGCCGCGAGTGCGTAGACAAAGATGTTGGTGTCGACGAAACAGACCGGCGGCGCGTCAGCGCTCATGGAGATCCTCGCGCTTCCAGGTACGGCGTCCGACGCGAACGCGGCTGGTGCGGAAGAGCTCGTCCAGGTTCGCCATGGCGGTCTGTTGAAGGTCCGATTCGCGCACCAGGCGAGCGAGAAAATCGCGGACCAGCTGGTTGACCGAGGTGTTCCGGTCGATGGCCGCTTTGCGGGCGGCGCGCAGAAGCTGCTCGTCCAGGGTGAGCGTCAGGTTCCTGTGCACATAATCACTGTAGCACGGCTACCGTGGAACGGGCTGTCCGTGATCAACCGAAGCAGACACGGCGGAGGCGACGTTCCCGACACATGAAGCCCGGCTACGTTGACGGTACCGACTGCTTCGTCAGCACCGCTAACGACCTGTCCGCTTGCTCTGAGCTTCGACGGCCAGTCGCATTACGCTCTGCCGTAGTTCCGTTGACGCCCCATGCTTCAACCCGGAAACTAGTGGGTCAGTCGCCCACTCAGAATCACCGGGCACCTTGCCGTACCTGTCCAACATGGCTTCCGCCCACGTCCTCTGCATTCTGTCCGATACCAATGCGGATTCCACCCACGCCACCGTGCCTCGGGAAACCGCTTCGTTGCCAAGTTCGAGACCCCGGTATGCGACGGTGAAGGGGTTTCGCCAATTCCCGGCATTGTCGAACGTGCGCCCAACAAGCCGTCCGAACTTGCTCTCGTCAACTGCCAAGAGCTTGCTGATTTCCCGAAGTGCCCATTCGTCACCAGCGCGAACTCCTGCGTATCGGCGCTGGGGTGGACACCGCAACCTTACGCACCGTGCTGGACGCGTTGCGCGCATGATCCACCTGCCGGCTAGCGTGCGGGTGTATCTGTGCCTGACGGCCTGCGACATGCGCAAGAGCTTCGACGGGTTGCACGCCTTGGTGCGGGAGCACCTGGAACTGGACGCGTTCGCTGGGCATCTTTTTGTATTCACCAGCCGGCGGCGCGATCGCGTCAAGATTCTGTATTGGGACCGCGACGGATTCGCGGTGTGGAGCAAGCGCTTGGAGGAGGGCACGTACGCGGTGCCGTTTGGCGACAGCGCTAAGGAGCGCCGGCGGGAGATCACGGTGCAAGAGTTGGGGGCTGTGCTGAGTGGAATTGACCTGAGCCAGGCCAAACGGCGCAAGCGGTATCAGCTCTCTGACTAAAACATTTCTATCTTTGCTCGTTTTTGCTTGTCAGATAGTGAATAAGTGAGTACACTGACAGAGAAGACTCACTTACGTGGCTATCGACTCCCAACATCTCCCGGACGATCCAGCGGTCTTGCAGAAGATGGTGCTGGACCTGATGGCACAATTGGATCACGAGTCCGCCGAGCGCCACAAGATCGAAGCCATGCTGCGCGAGTTGCTGGACGCCAGGCGGAACCGCAAGAGTGAGCAATTATCGGTGGATCAACTGGCGCTGTTCGCAGCCGCCTGGGAAGCACGGCAGGCAGCCGAGGAGTCCAAGCCTACCGAGGGTCCGAAGGATCCGGATAACGATACCAAGCCAGACGCAGGCCCAACGGCTCCGAAGAAGAACAATGGCGGTCGGCAGCCGCTGGCGAAGCATCTCAAACGCGAGCGCATCGTGCATGATTTGACGGATGCGGAAAAGCATTGCGAGGCTTGTGCGCAGGACTTGCGGCCCATCGGGGAAGAGTCGAGCGAGCGCTACGAATACATTCCGGCACAGCTGATGGTGATCGAGGATGTATGCAAGAAATACGCTTGCGGCTGCACCGTGAAGACCGCCACCAAGCCGCCGCAACCGATCGAAAAGAGCACCGCCGGAGCGAATCTGTTGGCGCAGGTGATCGTGGCCAAAACGGTCGACCACCTGCCCTTGCACCGGCAAGAGAAGATCTTTGAGCGGCACGGTGTGGATATCTCGCGGAAGACCACTGCGGGAGGATGTGAACGTACGGGGTTTTCAGGCCGAGAAAGCCGGTGCCGGTCGTGATCCATCCTTTGGCGGTATGGATCGTCGCGTGGACGCCGTCTTTGTGCAGGTAAGCGGTGATGATTGCGCCGTTGGTGAAGGTTGCCGTGATGATGGCGGGCGGGTCGCTGTACCGGTAAAAGGCGGTCTTGAGGTTGAGGTCGAGATGCGCGATGCTGGGCGCGATGCACCGTTGGAAGTGTCCCAAGTCCAGGATTTGTGGCGGCCTGACGAAGCTTGCGCCATTTCTGTTGACGATGGCGGCGATGAGGTGGAGTGCTTCCACGATGGTGCTTTTGCCGGCGTTGTTCTTCCCGACGACGACCGTGCTGGCGTGGAACGTGACGGTGTGGTCGCGAAAGCACCGATAGTTTTGCAGACGGAGGGTGTGTAACATCGGAAACATCAGCTCCAAAATATGTGCCGCCCGGGCGAACCAGTGCTCGCTTGGCGTGAGGGGTCTCTCAATCGTTTGGGTCGTGCGCTCATTTATATGAGTTTGCCGGTGGGCGGAACAGGGCGCACGTCGGATTTGAGGGGATCAGGCGGCAGCCCGGTCCCGGCGACGCTCCCAGAAGTCCTCAAATCGTCCGCTGAGCTTAGAGCACCGCAGGGCGATAATTGCGTTTGCGCCATGCACGGTCCAGTGCATGCCGGCCCGCTTAAGCCGGGTGCCAATCGCCACCTTGCAGCCAGCCTCGAGGACACCTGTGGAGGTGCAGAAA
>JAIQEX010000017.1 GCA_020073615.1 Terriglobia bacterium | reverse complement strand
GGCGGAGATCCTCAAGCTCTCGCAGCAGCCGCTCATTTTCCCGATGCAGTTGTTCGCGGCTGGCCTGGTTGGAGCGCCGATGGCTATTCGCTGCTGCTCCTTGTTGCCTCGCGCGGCGAATTGCTCTCGCACTCATCCACCATAAAGTAAACCTTTCGGCGAGATTTGTCCAGCAAAATCGGATTAGGCACGTGAACTGTTACGCGGCTTCCGCTAAACCGCGCGCGCGCTTCCAATGCCCGTTGCGCATGAGGGCTTCGACATCGGGCTCCGCGGCGGGGAAGCACAATACCGTGATGAGCAGCAGCCGTATGGTCCGCATACCGTTCATCGGTGATGCAAGGCGCGCATCGGATCGGCGTGGGACGCCTGGCGGGCCGGCAGATAACAGGCCAACGCAACCACCACGAACATCGCCAGGCTGGTGAGGAGGAAGGTCGGCAGGTCGGTCGGACTGACGTGGTACAGGATCACGGTCATGAAACGGGTGGTCGCCAGCGAGCCGGCCAACCCCAGCGCGAATCCGATGGCGGCCAGCTTCATTCCCTGACCGGTCACCATCGCCAGCAGGTCGCTCCGGCCGGCGCCGAGCGCCATGCGGATGCCGAATTCCTTCCTCCGCGCCGCCAACGCCGGAGCGCTGGTCCCCGGCGGTCCGGAGCGCCATCCTGTCCCTCGATCGCGATCAGCCGGTAGGCGACGCGAAGAGCCTCGAAGAGGTGCTGGCAGGTTCCGTGCCGCGAGCCTGGCTGGTGTCGCAGCGGACCCACGAGATCGGCATCCACATGGCTCTGGGCGCAAACCGCCGCCAGGCGATCGGGCGCCAGATGCGGCAGGCGATGGTTGCCGTCCTGACAGGAACCGCCGCGGGCCTTGCCGGCGCCATAGCTGGCACGCGGGTGTTGAAGACGCTGCTGGTGGGAGTGAGCCCGACAGACGCGCTCACGCTGTGCGCGATACCGCTGTTTCTCATTCTGGTAGCGGCTGCCGCCGCATGGCTGCCGGCCCGCCGCGCCACCCTGGTGGACCCGCTCACCGCTCCGCGGCGTGAGTAATCGGCGGCAAAACGGATTGCGGCCGGCTCACGAAATCCTGTAAACATAGGCATCGTCGATGAAGCGGTCGGCAATCAACTGGCCGCCGAGACGCATCCCCTCGACGCTCTTGGCCTTACCGAAGATTCTACGCAGTTCCTTAATGAATGGATCCGCCATCGCGAGGATCATGATGGGAGGAGTGTTCCGAACGGAGAATCCAGCAGCCGCCAGGGTATCGAAAAGCAGCCGATGGCGTCTCGCGGCCCGAGCGCGTCGAATTGGCGAGCGGAAACAACCAGGCGCCAGTCTTCGTACTCGGATAAATACGCCCAGAGTGCTACGTTGACTTTTAGGTGCGCGCGATCGAGGACATCAAGAAGTTCCGCGCCTCGCTCGAGTTCAACATTCACCAGTGCAGCTTTATCCATGCAATGACCCCGTGACGATTGTCGCCGACTGCTTCCACCAATTCTCGCGCATCTTCGGGGCGATGCCCGTGGTAGCGGCTCTGGTCCGACCAGGCCTGCGCAACAAGCCATTATCGCAGCGCCAATGCGGCTCCGAGCATACGCCGAAGCCCGCCTACTTCGCCCGGTTGCGGCGGCTATCGAGCACTTCGCGCACCTTGCTCAGGAGCGCGCCGGGGAGGAACGGCTTCTGCAGGAACGCGGCGCCCGATGGCGCAACGCCGTGATGCACCATGGCTTCGTCGGTGTAGCCGGAAATGTAGAGCACGCGCATCTGCGGGCGCAGCGAAACGCACTCGCGCGCGAGGCCGGGCCCGCTCATCTCGGGCATCACCACGTCCACCACGGCCAGATCGATCGCGCCCTCGTGCGTGTGGCAGAGCCGGAGGGCCTCGTCGCCGCGCGGCGCTTCCAGCACCTGGTAGCCGCGGGCGGTGAGGATGCCGGCGATCAACTTGCGCACGCGCGCCTCGTCTTCCACCAGCAGAATGGTTTCGGCGCCGGTCAGCGTCTCGGGTGCCGCGGCTTGCGGAGCGCGGGCTTCGGTCTTGTCCTCGGCCAGCGGCAGGTAGATGCGCGCCGTGGTGCCTTGGCCCAACTCGCTGAAGACGGTGATCGCGCCGCCGCTCTGGCGGATGATGCCGTAGGCCGTCGCCAGCCCCAGGCCCGTGCCGCGTCCGGGGTTCTTGGTGGTGAAGAACGGCTCGAAGAGATGGCTCTGGGTCTCCGCGTCCATGCCCGTGCCCGTATCGGCGATCGAGATCGTCACGTGCCGGCCCGGCTCGACGCCCAGTTGCCTGGCCGACAGGCTCTCGCTCAGGTTAACCGTGCCGGTCTCGATGGTGAGTTTGCCGCCGCCGGGCATGGCGTCGCGGGCGTTCACCACCAGATTCATGATGACCTGTTCCAGCCGTCCCGGATCGGCGTGCACCGCGTCTTGCGGGGCCGCCGGAATCGTCACCAGCTCGATATCCTCACCGATCAGGCGGTGCAGCATTTTTTCAATTTGAAACACCAGTTCATTGATGTGCACCGTGCGCGGTTCGAGCGGCTGGCGGCGGCTGAAAGCGAGCAACTGGTGGGTCAGCATACCGCCGCGTTCGGCGGAGCGCCGGATCTCCTCGAGGGCGGTCCGCTGCCGGTCGTGCAACCCCCGGTCGGCGAGCAGCAGGTCGCTGTAGCCGGTGATCACCGTGAGCAGGTTGTTGAAGTCGTGGGCCACCCCGCCGGCCAGCCGTCCCACGGCCTCCATTTTCTGGGCCTGGCGGAACTGCTCCTCCAGCCCGATGCGGTCGCGCCGCATTTTCGCGGCGCGGAGTTCGCGTTCCACGGCGGCATTGAGGCGCATCAGGTTGCCGCGGGTCAGGTGGTCGGCGGCGCCGGCCTTGAGGACGGAGAGTACCTCCGAATCGCGGATTCTTCCGGAAACCACGATCAGCGGAAGATCGAGGGCCTTGTCCTGAATCAGTCGCAGCGCGGCGAGCGCGCCGAAATCCCCCACGGCAAAATCGCTGATGGCGATATCCCAGGGGCCGGCCAGCGCGGCCTCAAGCTGGCCTTCCGTCTGGACCTGCTCGATATCGGGCTGATACCCGCCGCGCTGCAACTCGGCGGCAACGGCTTCGGCGCCGCTTTCACCGATGAAGAGCACCCGCAAGGGCTGCGACGTGGCTATGGGTTCGCGCGCCACTGCCCCCAGGGTACGGGATGGCATAGCCTCGCGCGCAGGCGGGCCGGCGGCGATTGTACCCTTTCTAACACTCCGCTGCGGCGCCGGTTACGTGGGCAACTGCCGGCGAAGCTCCGGGAAGACGACGCGGATGAATTCCAGGCCGGTCCGGGTGGCGGCGTCGATATCGTTTTCTTTCACCGGAACCCACACCTTTACCAGCGCGGTATCGCTGCGATGGTAGCGGATGGAATCGGCCACTACCCAGAACTTGGCGCCAAACTCGCTGGCGATGATGCGATCGTGGCTTTGATACCAGTACAGCGTGACGCTCTTCTGATCGCCGTGCGCCACCACGTACTTGTTGATGACAATGGGCGCCTCGCGGCCGGGGACATCGACTGGTATGACCCGGCTCTCGAGCGGCTCCCAGCCGGCGCCGGGGAGGCAGTTCTTGGGCGAGTGCGGCGCGGCCCCGGTCCGCTGGGTCTTGAAAAACGCGACAAAGAGGTAGGCAGCGTCGGTTCGCGAGGGGTTAGCGTATTCCCGATTCAAGGTGTCGTCCGCCTTCAGAACGTCGAGGACGTCCTTTTCAACGGGCGAGTCCTGTACCATTTGCCACCCGCCGATCGCCGTCGGAAAGACCGCCAGTGGGGGGACATTGGGCATCAACTCGTTGCGTCGCGCGACGCCATAGAATGTGGCGGCTTCGAGCAGCAGCACCAGCGTCAACGCACGGGCATACTTGTTGTTCAAGGCGCTCATGGCCGTTCTCCGGGCAGCAGGCGCCGGGCAACGCGTGCCAGGGCCTGATGGAAGAGGATCAGGATGACCAGCGCGATCATGAAGATGACCCAGCCGGTCGATTCGTGGAAGAAACCCTCGGCCAGCTCCGGCTTCCACTGGCTGATCACGCCGGTGAGGGTCACCCGGCTGGCGTTCGCCACAATCGCGATGGGGATGGTGGCCAGGAACAATAACACCCGCATCCATGCTTTCTTCTCGAAGAAGAAGCCGTAGACCAGCGAGAGAAAAGTAAGGGAAAGAAGGGAACGGATGCCGCTGCACGCCTCCACGACGGAGAGTTGCTGGTTCGGCAGATTGAGAATGTTGCCTTCGCGCGCCACAGGAATGCCGAGCAGGGGGAGAGCGTTTTCGGCCAGGCGGCTGGCCAGAATCTGCAGTGGGAAGGTGATGCGGTTATAGACCACGGAGGGAATCGGGACCATGAAGAACAGCAGAAATAGCGGGAACGCCAGCTTCTTCATGATCGCGTCGCCCCCGAGCAGCCACACCGCGCCGATCAGGGTAATGACGAAAGCCGTGCGCGCCAGGAACAACTCCGCTCCCAGAGTGGCGATGACCAACTGGAGCCCTCCGTAGAGCACCACCGCCAGCCCCCACCAGTTCGGCCGTGGCGTCATGGAGAGCAGTTCCGCGCGGCGCTGCCACACGATGAAGCCGGCAATGACCGGGACAAAGAAGCCATGTCCCATGTCCGGATCGTTATCCCACTGCCAGACGAGAAGTTTCAAGACCGGCGCGTAACAGGCGATCATCAGGACGCCAAACCAGGCGATCCTGACCCAAGGCAGTCGGGATGCCGGGGCAAGTGCGGGGGCCGAAGTCATAAGATAAGGTACCCGCATATGATAGCAACCCGACAGGGGGCAAAGCCGGGGGCCCGCGTGGCGCAAATCAGAGCAGATCGACGAACTGGTTCACGGACATCCCCGACGCGCGGATCAGGGCGCACAGCGTGCCTGGGGCCAGTTCACGATGCAGCGGTACCGAAAGGCTGGCTGGATGTCCTGGCTTGATCAGAATTACGTGACTTGCTGGCGGTCTTTGACCCAGCCTGCCCTCTGGAAAGTTCTCACAGCCCGCTCCCCCGAAACGGAGGGCAGAGATGCCATCTCAGGCAGGGACCTCAACTTCGCGGACTTCAATGGCCGGCGGCATCCCGTGAGCCGCCCGTGTCGCCAGGCAACCCGCGATCGCTTCGCGGATATTGTCGAGAGCCTCGGCTTCCGTCCTCCCCTGGGAGACGCAGCCGGGAATCGCCGGGCACTCGGCTACAAGCATGCCGGTTTCATCGTGTTCCAGCGTCACGAGAAGTTTCACATCTTGGATCTTATCAACAACCGGGCGCCGCGGCCAGTCCGTGTCGGCCCGACCCGGTCCGTCCCGGCCGCCACGGCCGCTAGAGTCCTTACCCAAGAACCCCGGCATCCTACGCGTCAACGGCAGGCCCGTCCTCGCTGGCGACGGCATCAAGGTCGCCAAGGCCGGACGCAAGATGCCCGGAGTCAAAAAACTCCATCAACAATCCGAGTCCAACACCAGGGAACACAGCCGTGCGCACCGTGGCGTCGTGCAGTTGAGCAGCTATAAGTCTTCAGTGCGCAGGCCCGTATGCTTTGCAATCTCGGCAAGCATGACCGGTCCCAATTCTTCCTTGTCGTGGTAGGCGAAACGATACTGGGGCCAACCCTCACGGCGCAGTGTTCGATGGGAGCCGGACGTGCGGACGATACGCCATCCGATCCGTTGTAGCGCCGCAAGCACGCGCCGCGCCTTGGTCGCTGGCCACCCGCTCATGCGGCTACAGAAAACCGCAACGTGTCGGCTCCGGGCGGCATCTCCCCGTGCTCGATTTCTTCGGCTATCACACGGAGCGCAAGGGCCTTGGCCTTTAGGGTGGCTTCTTCTGAGGTCGCGCCGTACACGGTCACGCCCGGCAGTTCGGAAATGTCGGCAATCCAGCGGCCATCCGTTTCGCGCAACAACCGGATCGTGAGTTGCATATGCCTCATCCTACCATTTGCCGCGCTGGAACACTGCTACATTGCCTCCGGCCGGAGCAGATCGACTGACCCGGCCGCCACGCTAGACTGGAAATCGTGGAAGAAGAGATCCTGGGCCGGGCCTATGATTCCCGCCTGATGCGCCGCCTGGTGGGGTATATGCGCCCGTACCGCGGGATGGTGGCCCTCTCGCTGGTATTCCTGCTGGCGCAATCGGTCCTGCAGGTGCTCGGGCCGCTGCTCACCAAAATCGCCATCGACCGCTATGTCCGGCCGGGCGGGCATCCGGCCCGCTCGTTTTTCGATCCCCTGCTTCCGGCCGACCCCTGGACCGGCCTCTCCGCCATCGCCCTGCTTTACCTGGCAGTGCTGGCCGGGTCATTCCTTTCCGAATTCGGCGAAATGTACCTGATGCAATACACCGGGCAACTGGCCATGTTCGACCTGCGCAAGCAGCTCATGGAACACCTGCAACGGCTGGACCTGGCGTTCTACGACCGCAACCCCGTGGGCCGCCTGGTGACGCGCGTCACTACCGACGTGGATGTGCTCAACGACCTGTTCGCCTCGGGACTGGTGACCATCCTGGGCGATCTGCTGGTGCTGGCACTCATCGTGGCGTTCATGTTCCGCCTCAGCCCGTTGCTGACCGGCATCATGCTGGCGGCCATGCCGTTCGTCATCGTGGTGACGGTGGTTTTCCGCCGCAGCGTGACGCAGAGTTACCGGCGGATCCGCATCGCCATCGCCAAGATCAACTCCTACCTGCAGGAGCATGTGACCGGCATCGTAGTGCTGCAACTGTTCAATCGCGAGCGGCGCAGCGCGCAAGAGTTCGAGCTGGTCAACCGCGAGCACATGGACGCGTTCAAGGACGCCATCACCGCCTACGGCTGGTTTTACCCCGTGGTGGAGTTCATTTCCATGCTGGCGCTGGCGGGCATTCTGACGTACGGCGGGTTTCGCATCGAGAGCGGCCGGCTGACGCTCGGGGTAGTGGTGGCTTTTCTGCAATACGGCCAGCGCTTCTTCCGGCCCATCCAGGACCTGAGCGAGAAGTACAGCATCCTGCAATCGGCCATGGCCTCGGCGGAACGCATCTTCAAGCTGCTGGATACCCAAGCCACCGTGCTGCCACCCGCCGCGCCGCGCCCCGTTCCCCGCGCCGGCGCGCCCATCGAGTTCGACCACGTCTGGTTCGCGTATCAGGGCGAGGACTGGGTTCTCCAGGACGTCAGCTTCACCATCGCGCCGGGGGAAACCATTGCCGTCGTGGGCCATACGGGCGCGGGGAAGACCACGCTCGTCAGCTTGCTGCTGCGCTTTTACGACGTCCAACAGGGCGCCATCCGGCTGGGCGGCGTTGATCTGCGGGAGTTCGATCCGCTCGATCTGCGGCGCCAGTTCGGCGTGGTGTTGCAGGACCCGTATCTGTTCACTGGAACGCTGGAGGACAATATCCGGCTGGGCACCGAGACCATTCGGCGGGAGGAAGTGGAAGGCGCGGCCGAGCAGGTGAATCTTCTCGATTTCATCCGCAGCCTGCCGGAGGGCTTCTCGCATCCCATTCGCGAGCGCGGCAGCGGCCTTTCCACGGGCCAGAAGCAGTTGATCGGCTTCGCGCGCGCCCTGGCGCACAATCCGCGGTACCTGATCCTGGATGAAGCCACCTCGAGCGTCGATACGGAAACCGAGTTCCGCGTGCGGGAAGCGCTGGCCCGCATGGTGGAAGGGCGGACTTCGATCGTCATCGCGCACCGGCTCTCGACGATCCAGCGCGCCGACCGCATCCTGGTGATGCACAAGGGCCGGCTGCGGGAATCGGGCACGCACCAGGAGTTGCTGGCCGGCCGCGGCATTTACTGGAAGCTTTACCAGTTGCAGTACAAGGACCAGGAGGTGCGGGCGGGGTAGGAACGAGGAGCGTATTTCTTCGCCGCTTGCACCCAGGGGACTGGGCGCCCTGGTGCCGCAATCGCCCCCACCGGATGAGCGCCCGGCGGCGAACCCACAGGACATCGTCATCACCGTACGGGGCGACGGAACCGTCCAACTCAACGCCGAGCAGATTGACGTGGCGAGGCTCCACGAACGGTTGGCCCGTATCGTCGAAACGCGCGGCAATAACGTGATCTTCGTTTGCGGGGGGAAGGACCTCTATTTTCGGCAGATCGCCGAGGTGATCGACATCGCCAAGGGTGCGGGCATCGACCGGGTCGGCTTGATGACGCAACCACCGCCCCTGCCTCTCTAAGCATTTCGCTCGCGCGCCGCACCGGGTGTCGCGGCTCCGGACAGCCCGTCTCACCAGCGGACACCCGCATCCGGAATGGCGCCCGAAAACACGCGCTTTGCGGGCGGCATGGCGCGTGCTGTCCCACCGGGATATGTTTCTGCGCGATTGGACACTGGCTTGGCGGAAGTTCGTTCGCCGGCCGGGCGCCGCGGTGCTCGCGGTGCTATCGCTCGCCCTGGCCATCGGATTCAGCACCGCGGCGTTCAGCGTGGTGGATGCCTACTACTGGCGGGCCCTCCCGGTGAAGCAGCCGGACCGGTTGGCCTATGCCATGGTGCGCGACCGCGAAGGACGATTCGCGGAAATCAGCTGGCAGGAATTCGAGTCTATCCAGCGGGAGACGGTGACGCTGGCTGGTATCGCTGTCCAGGACCGCCAGGGGCCGCCCGTCCGGCTCGAAGACCGGCTGGATTTTCCCATTACCGCCGGCGTCTCCGACAACTATTTCGACGTGATCGGCGTCGCGGCCGCGCTGGGACAGGTGTTCCACGGGGGCGGCGGAGCGGACGGGCAGTTGGTGGTGACCGACCGCTACTGGAAAACCGCATTCGGCGGTGACTTGAAAATCTGCGGGCGTACCGTCCAGGTAGGGCGTGCCGCGCTGACTATCATCGGCGTGCTGCCGCCCGGTTTTTCGGGAACCCTGCGCGGCGTGGCCGTGGATCTCTTCGTCCCGCATCAGACCGTGTTTGGTTCCCTGCGCATGGCTTCGCCCACCAATCCCAAGGACACCGAATTCGAACCGCTGCTGCGCCTGAAACCCGGTGTTGGCCTGGAGGCTGCGCGCCGCGATATGGACCAGGTGCTGCGGCGCCGCGAGGCGGCGGGTGTGGCGCCGGAGGCGGGCCGCACGGCGTTCGTCTTGTCGTTCACCCGGCCGGAGAGCACTCCCGAGACCACGCCGGGCGATGTTTTTCCCTGGATTGTGGCCCTCGTCTTGGCCATTGCGGCGGCCAATTTCGCCAACCTGCGGCTGGTGGAAAACCAGTTGCGGCGGCGCGAGACCGGCATACGCCTGGCGCTGGGCGCGGGACGCTGGGGTTTGCTGCGCCAGCATCTCACCGAGAGCCTGCTGTTGTCGGGGATGGCGACGGCCCTGGGGCTGCTGCTGGCCGCCTGGCTGGTCGACCTGGCTCCGGCCGTGCTCTATTCCGGCCGGCGCTACACCGAGTATTTCATCCGGCTCGATGGCCGCGTGTTCGCCTTCAGCGCCGCCGCCATGCTGCTGGTCGCCGCCATAGGCACGCTCATTCCGCTGCGCGATGTGTGGCGGTCCGGCGTGGTGCCGGCGCTGCAGGCGGTGGCCGCGCCCTCGGCTTCCCGCTGGCTAGCCGCCCTGGTGGTGTTGCAGATGTGCCTGATTACGGTGGTGGCCGATGCTACCGGCCTGTTGTGGCGCACCCTCGGAAACGTGGCGGCCATCCGTCCGGCGATGGATCCGGACCGGCGCGTGCTGATCGTGGCCGGCGGCTGGACGGCCGATGGCGCACTGGCGGCCCGCGCCCAGCGCCTGGCCGCCGAGTTGGGCGCCATCCCCGGTGTGGTGCGCGTGGCCTATGCGCGGCGCGTGATGCTCTGGGGATCGGGCGTCGGCGCACGCACGGCCTACGAACGCCCCGGCGAGCCCAAGGCGACATTTCGCTTCAACCAGGTAAGCGCCAACTACTTCGCGGCCACCGGCGCGCGCATCCTCGCGGGGCGGCCCTTTTCCGATGGCGACGGCCCCGACGCTGCGCCGGTCGCCATGCTCAGCGAGGCGTTCACTCGCCAGTTCTTTCCCCGCGGCGATGCCCTGGGGTCGTGGGTGCGCCTCGATGGCCAAGACCGGCAGGTAGTGGGCATCGTGGAAGACGGCCCGTCCAAAAACCTCAAGGAAGCCATCGAGCCGTTCGTCTATTTTCCTTATGCGCAGCGCCCGTCGGCCGACCTGACGCTGTTGGTGGAAACCGCGCGGGACCCGGGCCGGGTCGCCCCGCTGGCAAGGGATCGCCTTCGCACCGCCGCCGCGGCCTTCACGGCGACGGACTTCCTCACCCTGGCACAGCACCTGCGCGCCAGCCGGGAAACCGAAGAAGTGGCCGCCAGTGTCAGCGGCGGGATGGCTTTATTGAGCGTGGTGCTGGCCGCGGCGGGGCTCTTCGGCGTGATGCTCTATGCCGTGAGCCGGCGCACCCGCGAATTCGGCGTCCGCGTCGCCTTGGGAGCCACCCCTGCGCTGCTCGGGCGGCAGGTGATGCGCGAAGCGTTGCGCCTCGCGGCCGCCGGCGTGGTGCTGGGCGTTCTGCTCTCGCTCGCCGGCGCGCGCCTGCTGGGCAACCTCCTCTATGGCGTCCAGGCGCGCGATTACCTGGTCCTCACCGGCGCCTGTGCGGCGGTCGTCCTGTTGGCCCTCGCGGCGGCTCTCGTTCCCGCCCGCCGCGCCGCGCACGCCGATCCCATCGCGGCCCTGCGCGTCGAGTAGCGGCAAGGTGCCATGCGCGCACAGAGCCTTGCGCCGCCGCCCACTATGGTATTCTGGTTGACATACCCAAACGAGATTAAGAGAAGACAAGGAGCATTACCCCAAGAATGGCACTGGCGATTGAAGTAAAACGGCAGGTACTTTCCACCAATCAGCGCCACAAAACCGACACCGGGTCGCCAGAAGTACAGATTGCCCTGTTGAGCCAGCGGCTGTCGCTGCTGCAGGGGCATTTCCAGGCGCACAAGAAGGATCACGGCTCCCGCAAGGGGCTGTTGACCCTGGTTGCCAAGCGCCGCCGGCTTCTGACGTACCTGCGCGATACGGACCCAGAGCGCTACAAAACGGTTCTGCTACGGCTTGGCATTCGCCGCTAGTCCGTTCGCCGGAAGCAGCCGTCGATTCCCCGCAGTGCCGGGTGCTTTCGAATTCCGCCGGTTCGTGCTACTCATCCTGTCAACTCCAGTCTCCAGCGGCTCCCGCCTGGCGGGCGCCAGAATGTGACTGGCCGGGGGGCCCGTTGAGCCCGTTTCCGGTCGAAGTTGGAGGTTAAGAAAGAAAATATGATTCATACAGTTGAAGTCGACCTGGACGGCCGAAAGATCACTCTGGAAACGGGTAAAGTGGCCCGGCAGGCGAACGGCGCCGTAGTCGTTCGTTCCGGAGACGCGGTCGTTCTCGTCTCCGCTTGCATGGCCAATGAGCCCAGACCGGGAGCCGGCTTTTTCCCGCTCACCGTGGATTATCGCGAATACACTTACGCCGCCGGAAAGATTCCGGGCGGCTTTATCAAACGCGAGGGCCGTCCCTCGGAAAAAGAAGTTCTCACCAGCCGCCTGATCGATCGTCCCATCCGCCCCCTGTTTCCCGAAGGGTTCCTCTACGAAACGCAGATCATCGCCATGGTGCTGTCGGCCGATCCCGAGCAGGATCCCAATTCGCTGGCGATCGCCGGCGCGGGCGCCGCGCTGGCTATTTCCGACCTCCCCTTTCCGTACGTGCTGGGCGGCGTCCGCGTGGGCATGAAGGATGGCCGCTACATCGCCAACCCCAGCTACACGGAAGGCCGCGAATCCAAGCTGAACATCGTAGTCGCCGGCACCGAAGAAGGCATCGTGATGGTGGAAGCGGGCGCACAGCAGGTCTCCGAGGAGGATGTTCTCGGGGCCATCGCGTTCGGCCACGAGTGCTGCCGGAAGATCGCCGCGGGCATCCGCCAGCTGGTGAAACTCTGCGGCAAGGCCAAGCGCGAGTTCGTTCCCGCGCCCCTCGACCAGGCTCTCTACGATGACATCACGGTCGACATTCGCGCCGAACTGACCGATGCGCTCAATACCCAGAAACATGAGAAGATCGAGAGCTACGCCCTGGTCCACGCCCTGAAGAAGAAGGTGATCGAGGCGCAGCCCGAAGAGAAGCGCGATGCCGCTGCCAAGTGCTACGACGCGCTCAAGGAGCGCATCTTCCGCGACGAGATGCTGCACCACCACCGCCGCCCGGATGGGCGCGCATTCGACGAGATCCGCAAGATCACCATCGAAACCGGCGTTCTGCCGCGCACCCACGGTTCGGCGCTGTTCACGCGCGGCGAGACCCAGGCGCTGGTCACGGTCACCTTGGGCACCAAGGAAGACGAGCAGCGCATTGAGCTGCTCGAGCCCGGCGAAGCCTCCAAGCGCTTCATGCTGCATTACAATTTCCCGCCCTTCAGCGTGGGAGAGGTAGGCTTCATGCGCGGACCCGGGCGCCGCGAAATCGGGCACGGCGCCCTGGCCGAACGCGCGCTCGGCGCCCTGATTCCCACCGAGGAGACCTTCCCCTATACTATGCGCGTGGTCAGCGACATCCTGGAATCCAACGGCTCCAGCTCGCAGGCCACCGTCTGCGGCGCTTCGCTGGCGCTGATGGACGCCGGCGCGCCCATGGCCGCGCACGTGGGCGGCATCGCCATGGGCCTGGTGCTCGAAGGCGACAAGTACGCCATCCTTACCGACATCGCCGGCGCCGAGGACCACTACGGCGATATGGATTTCAAAGTGGCCGGCACGCGCCAGGGCATCACCGGGCTCCAGATGGACATCAAAGTCCCGGCCGTGACCATCGCCATCATGAAGGAGGCGCTGGAGCAGGCGCGCCGCGGCCGCCTGCACATCCTGGACAAAATGTACGAGGCCATTCCGGCTGCCCGGAGCGCCATCTCGCAATACGCGCCGCGCATCTACACCCTGCACATTCCGACCGACAAGATCCGCGACGTGATCGGACCAGGAGGCAAGGTCATCCGCGGGATCATCGAACAGACCGGCGTCAAGATCGATGTCGAGGACGACGGCACGGTGCACGTCGCTTCGGCCGACGAAGCCTCGGCCAACAAGGCGATCCAGATCATCACCGATATCACGGCCACCGCCGAGGTGGGCAAAACCTACCTGGGCAAAGTCGTGCGGCTGGTGGATTTCGGCGCCTTCGTCGAGATCTTCCCGGGGACCGACGGCCTGCTGCACATCAGCGAGATCGCCGAGAACCGCATCCGCGACGTGCGCGACGAGTTGAAGGAAGGCGACCAGATTCTGGTCAAAGTGCTGGCGCTCGAAGGCAACAAAATCAAGCTGAGCCGCCGCGCCGTGCTCAAGGAGCAGCGCGAAAAGCTGACCAAGAAGGTTTGAGTGGGGCAGGATGAATCCTGCGCGGCGGTTGATTACCGCCGCCGTCCGGGGCCGATTGACAATCGGCCCGCAGGTAAACAACCTGCCCCACGACTACATCTGGAACAGGTTGGGTTGCAGTTTGCTGTAACCCTTCTCTTCGGCCCACAGGTCGAGCGCGACGCTCGCCATTTCGTCCACCACGGGCACCGCGAGGCCGTTGATCGTCAGGTCGACCGCTTTCAGATAGACGCGGCAGGTCTCGCACGCTTCCACACGGACGTGTGCAAACTGCTCGGCGGTGTAGACCGGCAGCTTGTCCCGATCCTCCTCGCCGCAACTCGGGCAGAGCATCCGCCGGAACTCCCATTCGGTGGCGCACAGCGAGCACAGCAGCGTGCGCTTGCCGCCGTCGCCCTCCTGGCGCAACACCGCGGCCACGGGGTTTTCGCCGCAAAACGGGCAGGTGGGGCGCACCGTGCCGGTGTCAATCTCGCTCTGGCTCGCGCGCCATTCCATGTAGGGCTGCATCAGCACGCGCCCGAAGAGGGCATAGCCGGGGTCCGTCGGGTCCGCGTGTGAGCGCAGGAGCGCATCCCACAAATCGGGGCTCCGGGCCGCCAGCACGGCGGCTTCGGCCATTGGGGCAGTGCCCTCGCGACGCACCAGCTCGAACAGCGGCGGAAGGTACCGCAGCAGAAATCGCTCGTCAACCGGCTGCGCGGCGGCCGCGAGTCCCTGGGTCACCTGGCGCTGAAACCGGGCGGTCTCGCCGTAAAAGCGCATCAGGGCCGCGGCCGGGGGACACGACTGTTCCAACTCACCGGCGCGCTCGATGCGCCGGTCCCAGGCCGACCGGATCATCGCCCGGTGACTCGGTGGTACCAGAGACGGTGATGCGTTCTCGCCCAGGCCGGCGACACCTCGCCGCGAATCGCGGAAGTGAACCCGCCGCGCACCACCGCGGTCCCCATGTACACATGGATGATGAACGCGCCGATGCTGATGAGCGCCGCGGACACGTGCAGCAGCACCGCGGCGTAGCGCAGGCTGCGCAGGCTCCACGGGATGAGCTCCGGGAACCACAGCACCCCGCCCGTCAGCACGAGCACGATCCCGGAATAGAGCATCACCCAGAAGAAATACTTCTGCCCGATGTTGAACCGGTCGATGGGCGGCAGGTTTTCGTCTTCGTTGCGGATGTAGTGGCCGACGGCGTCGCCCCAGGCGCGGTCCTGCGGCGTGATGCGCATGTCGCCCAGCCATTGGCGCAGCATCCAGAAAAGCACCGCGGTGAAGACCAGCGCGACCCAGGGATGCCAGTAGCGCGACGTGGGCGCGCCCCCCAGCAGCGTGGCGATCCAATAGAGATGCGGCGAATAAAACGCCAGCCCGGTGAGCAGCACGTAGCAGTACGTGATGGCGGCGATCCAGTGCATCACGCGCTCCACCAGGTTGTACCGCAGAATCCCGTCGTTCATGGGCGCCCTCCCTCTTCACCGCTGCCATTCACGTGCTTGGGCCCGTAGCGGAGATAGTGCATGGTGACGCCGATCAGGCCGCCGATCATGGCCAGGTTGCCCAGCCACTTGAGCGGGCCTTTCCAGATCCGCACCGTCCACGGCACGCGCGGGTTGGAGGGCAGGCCGCCGTAGGCCTCGGGATTGGTGATGTCGTGCAGCACGTAGATCACGCCCGTTCCGCCCACGCCCGCCGGGTCGTACACGCCCGCGTTGGCGTACCCGGAATGCTCGCGCAGTTGTTGCGCGCGGGTCTCGGCCAGCTCCTTCATGTCGTCCTTGGTGCCGAAGTGCAGGCACCCCGTGGGGCAGGCCTTGATGCAGGCCGGCTCCAGGCCCTGGCCCACGCGGTCGGAGCACAGCGTGCACTTGAAAACCTTCTTGGTCTGCGAATTGAACTTGGGAATGTTGAACGGGCAGCCGGTCACGCAATACTGGCAGCCGATGCAGTACTCCTGCTGGAAATCGACAATGCCGTTCTGGTATTGCACGATGGCGTTCTCGGCGGGGCAGGCGGCCAGGCAGCCGGGGTCGGCGCAGTGCATGCACTGGTCCTTGCGCATGAGGAACATCATGCTGCCGTCGTCGCGCTGGTGCTCGTTGAATTTGATCAGGTTCCAATAGTTCCACGCGGTCTCCGGCATGGTCTGGTAGCTGTTCTCGAAGACCGTATCGCGGAAGGTGAGGTCGTTCCACTCCAGGCACGCGACTTCGCAGGCCTTGCAGCCGATGCAGGTGGTGGTGTCGATCAGCTTGGCCACCTGCATGCGGCGCTGTGTGTCCTCGCCCGGGATCGGACCGGCATGGCCCGAGGCTCTCTGAATGCGTAGCGCTCCAGTAGACATCAGACCTTCTCCACTTTCACCAGGAAACCTTTGAACTCGGGCGTAAAGGCGTTGGGATCGGTGACCGCCGGCGACAGCAGGTTGGCCGGGGTCAGCGCGGTCTTGCCTTCATCCTCGGCAATCCCGCGATAGCCCCAGTGAATGGGCACACCCACCTGGTAGGTCTTCTTGCCGTCGATCATCATGGACTTGATGCGGCGCGTGACCATGGCCTTGGCGATGTAGTGCCCGCGCGCGCTGGTCAGCTTGATCTTCTCGCCGCCGTGCAAGCCGAGGTCGTCGGCCAGCTCCGCGGGAATCTCCACGAACGGCTCCGGCACAAGCTGGACGTTCATGGGGTTGTTCTTGGTCCAGTAGTGGTAGTGCTCGGTGAGGCGGTAGGTGGTGCAGACGATGTTGTAGCCTTCGGCGGGCGTGCCCAGTTTATCCTCCGGACCCTTGAACCGCTTGGCCATGGGGTTGTTCGACTGGTTGGGATGCAGCGGATTGGCCACCGGGCTCTCGAACGGTTCGTAGTGTTCGGGGAACGGCCCGTCGGCCAGCGCGGCCAGCGGCACGAACAGCCGCCCCACGCCTTCGGCATTCATGATGAACGGCCCCATGTGGTCCTTGGGCGCCGAATCCACTTTGAAATCCGGAACGTCATTGCCCGCCCAGCGTTGCGCCGCTTCGTTCCACCAGACCTGTTTACGGTCCGGGTCCCACGGCTTGCCGTCCAGGTCGCACGAGGCGCGGTTATACATCACGCGGCGGTTGGCCGGCCAGGACCAGCCCCAGTTGGGATAGATGCCGAGGCCCGAGGGATCTTCCGTACCGCGCCGCTGCATCATCGCCCCGGCCTCGGTCCACGACCCGCAGTACAGCCAGTTGCCGCTGGTGGTGGAGCCGTCGTCGCGCAGCCACGCAAACCCCGGAAGCTGCTGCCCGGCCTTGATGGTCTGGTTGAGCTTGTCGTCGGTGACGTCGGCGAGCGCCCGCCCGTTGATCTCGCGGGCCACCTCGGCCAGCGACGGGCTCTGCGGGTTGGTATAGCCCCAGGTGGCGCTCAGGACCGGATCGGGGAACTTGCCGCCTTCCTTCTTATATAGCTCCCGCACCTTCAAATAAATGCGCGCCAGAATCTCCTGGTCCAGCCTGGCCTGCCCGGGCGGAGGCAGCGCCGCGTTTTTCCATTGCAGCCAGCGCGCCGAGTTTACGAATGTGCCGTCCTTCTCGGCGAAGCCCGCCCCCGGCAGGCGGTACACCGTGGTGGGGATCTGCTTCATCTGCTCGGGCGTGATGCCCGGCGATTTCCAGAACTCGCTGGTCTCGTCGGGATAGATCTCACAGACCACCAGCCACTCGGCCTTCTTCAGGGCATCGATGTTCTTCTGCGAGTTCGGGCCGATGGCGACGCCGTTCATGCCGAACGCCAGCAGACCCTTCACGCCCCCGCGCGACATGTTGTCCCAAATCTCCGCCCAGGCGTAGCTGTGATCGATCTTGGGCAGGTAGTGGAAGGCGAAGTCGTTTTCCTTCTTCGCGGCGTCGCCGTACACGGCCTTGAGGTACGACACCGTGAAGCGCGGCATGTTGGACCAGTAGTTGAACGAATCCCACGGCCCCGGCTTGGCGGACTTGGGCGTGACGCGCGCCAGGTAGGTCTTCAGGTCCGTGTCCGTGGGGTTGGGCATCTTGAGGTAGCCGGGCAGGATGTCGAACACCCCGGCCATATCGGTGGCGCCCTGAATGTTGGAGTGCCCGCGCAGCGCGTTGACGCCGCCGCCGGCGCGCCCCACGTTGCCCAGCAGCAGTTGCAGAATGGCCGCCGTGCGGATGATCTGCGTGCCCATGCTGTGCTGCGTCCAGCCCACCGCGTAGATGATGGTGCCGGCCTTCTTCATGTCGCCGTCCTTGCGTATGGAGGTGAACAGGTCGGCGGCCTTCAGAAACTGGTCTTTGGGAATCCCCGTGATGCGCTCCACCATCTCGGGCGTGTAGCGCGAGTATTGCCGCTTGAGCAACTGGAAGACGGTGCGCGGGTGCTCGAGCGAAAAGTCGTAGGCCGTATTGGCCGGCATGGCGGGCGGAGCCGGCGCGGGTCCGCCGGCGGCAGCCACGGGCACAGCCGGCGCCTTGGTGTCGCCTGCCGCGTCCGTTTTCCCGGTTAGGCTGCCGCCCTCCTCATAGTTCCACGTGGCCTTGTTGTAGGTGTTGGTGGCGGCGTCGAAGCCAGAGAACAGGCCGTCTTCCGGCAGCTTGAAGCCCTGCTTCACAATGAAGGCGGCGTTGGTGTAGTTCAGCAGGTAATCGCGCGCGATGCGGTTGTTCTCCAGCGCGTAGCGCACCATGCCGCCCAGGAAGGCGATGTCGGTGCCGGCGCGGATTTGCAGGAACAGGTCGGCGGTGGACGCCGTGCGCGTGAACCGCGGGTCCACCACGATCATCTTGGCGTTGCGCTGCCGCTTCGCCTCGATGGGCCACTTGAAGCCGCACGGATGGTTCTCCGCCGGATTCCCGCCCATGATCAACATCATGTCCGTATTCTTGATGTCGATCCACCCGTTGGTCATCGCCCCGCGACCGAATGTGGCCCCCAAACTGGAGACCGTGGGGCCGTGTCAAACACGGGCCTGGTTTTCCAGGTAGCAGACCCCCAGGCTGCGCATGGCCTTCACCACCAGGTAATTGAACTCGTTGGTGTCCGTGCATCCGCCGTTGAAGGCGATGCCCTCGCAGCGGTTGACCGTGCGCCCCTGCGCGTCGGCGGTTACAAAGGTTTCGTCGCGCGTCTTCTTGATGAGGTGGCCGATCTCGTCGATGGCCGCGTCCCAGGAGATGTCCTCCCAGTGGTCCGACCCCGGACGGCGCACCTGCGGCTTCATCAGGCGGCGCGGGTTCACGATGTCCTGCAGCAGCGACGACCCCTTGGGGCACAGAGTACCCCGGTTGATGGGATGGTCGGGATCGCCCTCCACGTGCACCACCTGCGGCGTGACGTTCTTGGCCTTGTCACCCAGCGTGTGAATAATGACGCCGCAGCTTACCGCGCAGTACGGGCAGGTGGAGCGCGTCTCGGTGGTTCGGGAAATCTTCAGCTCGCGGGCCTGCGCATAGGCGGGCCGCAAGTCGAAACCGAGAACGGAAGTTACCAACCCCCCGGCGCCAATCTTCAAGAAGGTCCTTCGCGTAGGTGTCATGCGCCCCTCCCGGTTCTATTGTGGATTGCTGGATTGCTGATATTACATACCCGATTCCGAATGCTGTCAAGGATAAAGCAGCACGAAAACCGGTCACAGAAGTAAAAGAGCGTGCATTTGCGCTTGCTTTCGTAATCCAACAAGCGCAGTATGGCTTTTATGACGCCGGCCTATGCGAAACCCGCGCACCAACCGACGGCCGGCGCACTGCGCGCCGCCGGACACCTCCAATCCAACCCCGCTCTGGTGGCTTCGACCGCCGAGCTGATCGACCGCGAGACCGGACTGCGCGAGCTGATGGATGTCCTGGAGGCGGTCGTCGCGGAAGCCGGCGACCTGATCGAGACCCGCAGCCCCGAGCTCGTCGCCCAGGCACGCGCCACGCTCCGCCGCTACCACGACGAGGCCCCCCGGCAGGCGGAATAATTCCCCGTCAGCCCACTCACCACGTTGACTGAGAACATACCCCCTTCCATCACACACGAAGCACTTCCTTCGGACTTGGCCTGTTCTGTAACAGGCTCCGCAGACCTCCGTCTTCCTGGCACCCGTCTACCGCGTCCACTCCCGGTTTCCGCAGTGGGGACATGCTTCGCAACTTGGGGCCACTTGTCTTTGCAGCACGGGCAAAGTCCCATCGGGATCGAACCCCATGTACTTGTCATGATGGGATAGTATATTACCTCGGCGTCAATGACAGAACTGCTGCGGAATTTTGTGCCACTACCGGCGGTCAGGCGATCTTGGATTCCTTCTTCAGGGCTTCGTGGAGCAGCGTTTTGATCAGGGTCTGATAGCCGACGCCGCGCTTCTCTGCCAGCTTGCGGGCCCGCTCGATGTCGGTGACCGGCAGCCGGACGGAAACATTCTTGGTCGGCACGGCGCCGCGGCGGCCGTGCTTCAGCAGCAGATCCGCGATCAGGTCTTGATGGCGGTCCCACCACTCCGCCTCCTCGGCTTCGGAAAGGAATTCCGGCGCATCGACTACAATCGCTTTGCCCTTCTTCGCCTTCATAACCTCTCCCTTACTTTCTTTTTCGCCACATGCGCGGTGACGACTCGAATTCTGCCGGCGCGCGTTGTGTAGACGAACTGTAACGGCCTGCCTCTATCGGTCAGTCCGGCGCACAGCACCCGTTCCTCTCCACTGCGCTTTTGGGCGGCAAGCACGACCAGTGGATTGTTGGCGAACGCCTGCTCGACCTCATCCGGTGTGACACCGTGCCGCGCGATGTGCCCGGTGTTTGCGCGTCCCAGTCAAACTGCGCCACGCGCCGCATGCCTCACAGTATTGTATATACACATCGGCACGGCAGCAAACCAACCGGGAGGTTCGGGTCGCTTCTAGTCTGCGCCAGGCGGAATTGGTTACTCCTCGCGCAACGCCACCATGGGGTCCACCCGCGACGCGCGCCAGGCCGGCGCCGCGCACGCCGCCAGCGCGATGGCCGCCAGCGCCCCCGCCGCCGCCGCGTAAGTCGCCGGGTCGCGCGCCGGCACCCCGTAGAGCAGGCTCTCCAGCAGATGGCTCGCCGCCGCCGCGCCGAATAGGCCGGCGCCGATCCCCGCCAGCGATACCAGCATGCCTTCCCGAACCACCAGCCCCAGCACATTGCCGCGTTGCGCGCCGATGGCCATGCGCAGCCCGATCTCGCGCGTCCGCTGGTTCACCGAATACGCCAGCACGCCGTAGATCCCGATGGAGGCGATGGCCAGCGCGATCGCCGCGAAGATGCCCAGCAGGGTGGCGCTCATGCGCGGTTGTCCGGCGCTGGCGGTGAGCCACTCCTCCATGGTGCGCACGGAGGAAAGCGGCAGCTCCGCATCCAGTTCATGCACTTTCCGGCGCACGCCGGCCAGGGCGGCTTCCGGTTTGCCTGCGGTGCGCACCACCACGTCCATCACCGGAAGCACGCGCGCCGCGGCCGACAGGTACACCGCCGGCCCCGGCTCGCGGTTCAACGCCGTGTTGCGCGCGTCGCCCACTACGCCCACCACGGTAAATTCCCGCTTCGCCCCCACGTTGCGAATCGTCCGTCCCAGCGGATCTTCCGATCCCCAGAACTTCGTCGCTGTCCCCTGGCTGACGATCATGACCTGCGGCGCGTCCGCCCGGTCCTGATCGCTGAAATAGCGGCCGCGTAGCAACGGAATTCCCATGCGTCACCGTTCGCCAATCGAGGGGCACCGGCGTCTCGGGCGGCAGCACGGTTTTGCCCAGGGGCAACATCGGCGTGGTGGTGTAGTTGCCGTTTCCGAATGGGATGCCGCTCGAAGCCGCCGCCCCGCGCACCCCGGGCAAGGTGTCGAGCGAGGCCGCCAAGTCGCGATAGAAGCCGGTGGTCTTGGGCCCCGGCGGATACTTGGCCGGCGGCAGCGACAGTTGGAAGGTCAGCAGGCGCTCCGGCTGGAACCCCAGGCGCACCTGCTCGAGGCGCAGAAGACTGCGCAACAGCATGCCCGCGCCGATCAACAACATCGTGGCCAGCGCCAGTTCCGCCGCCACCAGCGCCTGGCGCAGCCGCGGACGTGCGCCCGAGGCCGCCTCCCGGCCGCCCTGTTTCAGCACCTTGTTCAAATCCGTCCGTGAGGCTTGCCAGGCCGGCGCCAGCCCGAACAGCAGGCCCGTCGCCAGCGTCGTGCCCAGCGCGAACAGCAGCACCGCCGTGTCGATCTGCAGCGCCGGCACCGGCAGCAGGCTGGTCACTACGGGCCGGTTCATCAGCCGGACGGCCCACACCGCCGCCAGCAATCCCGCGCCGCCGCCCGCCGCCGACAGCACCACGCTCTCGGTCAGCAGTTGCCGCAGCAGCCGTCCCGCGCCGGCACCCAGGGCGATACGCACGGCGATCTCCTTCTGCCGGCCGGCCGCGCGCGAGAGCAGCAGGTTGGCGACGTTGGCGCACGCGATCAGCAACACCACCGCCACCGCTCCCAAGAGCACCAGCAGGGCCGTCTGCAACTGGTCCGAAACAAACGTGCGGTAGAAGCTCACCAGGCGGATGCCCCAGTCCTTGACTTCCGGATACTGCTGGCCCACGCGGTGCGAAACGGTGTCCATCTCGGCCTGCGCCTGCTCCATCTTCACGCCGGGCTTCAGCCGCCCCACTACGGTGATCACGTGGTTCAGCCGGTTCTCGCGCCCAATGTCAATCGTCAACGGCACCCACACGTCCCCGCTGGTCAGCACCGCCAGCGAGTCCGGCGCAATGCCGACCACCTGGTAATCCGTCCCGTTCAGCGTCAGGCTGCGCCCCACCACCGCCGGGTCGCCTGCGAACCGGCGCCGCCACAACGCCTCGCCGATCATCGCCACCGGCGCGCTCCCCGGCTTGTCTTCGCCCTCCTGGAACGCGCGGCCGCGCACCGGGTTGAGACCCAGCACCGGCATCAGCGACGGGCTGATGGTGCTTCCGTTGTACTGTTCCGGCTCTCCGCGCCCGGTCATGTTGAAACTGATTCCGCCGACGGCCGCGAGTTGTTCGAAGGTCCGGGTCTGTTCCTTCCAGGAAAGGTAGTTCAGCACGGAAGCCGAAAAGTCCGGCAGATTGAGCCGGTCGTTCCTCTCCGCCACGCGGATCAGCCGGCCCGGATGCCCGAACGGTAGCGGCCGCAGCAACACCGCGTTCACCACGCTGAAGATGGCGGCGTTGGCCCCGATCCCCAGAGCCAGCGTAAGCACCGCCGCCGCCGTGAAGACCGGCGAACGCCGGAGCGTCCGCGCCGTATACCGCAAGTCGTGGGGTAACATGTCGGTGTATAGACGCTCCCGCCGCCCGGCGGTGAGCCTCGCACCAGAGTACCGGCATCGGCGAACCTCGTGCAAATGAAGCCGGTCGTACTCGCTCGCGACGCGGAGCCGCGGTGTAGTCCAAAAAAAGGGCGGCAGCCCCGCGTGGTGTCCCCAGCGAGGCTGCCGCAGGTTTTCCAGTTATGAATGGGTATGACTATAAACTGGTGATGGTTATCGCTCCTCGCGCAGGTGCAGGGGCTGCTCCAGCCGGAAGTTGAGAACCGTCTCCGCCGGCACGCGGATCTCTTTTCCCTTGGTGAGCACCTGCACGCCTCCGCCCGCGGCCGCCCCGGCAACAGCACCGATGGCCGCACCTTTGCCTCCGCCGGCGATGGCGCCGATCAGGGTGCCCAGAACCGCGCCGCCGCCGACCATCTCCGCGGTGCGCTTATTCTTGCCGATGCCGGTATCGCCCTCGCGGATATCGGCGGTGTCGACCATGTAGCGCCGGCCATTGACGCGGATGGAATCCAGATCCAGCACCAGGCTGGCGCCGCTCAAGGTCCCGCCTTCCTTCATGCGGCGGATCACCAGGCCGGCCTGGGAGCCGCGCGGGATGATGACCGAGCCGGATGAATCCGCGATGTCCTGCTGGATGGCGGCCGCGTAGGTACGCCCCTCGGCGGCGCTTTGCGAGTTAATGTCCTCATCGGTACGGACCGCGATCTGCGCTCCGGCGGGAAGCGTGGCCCAGTCATGTTCGTACCGTGCGTCGCTGCGAGATGCGCCGGGCGCATGGTCCGGCCGCTCCTCGAGCCGCCGGTCATGAGCGCCGTCGTTCACCCCGGTGAAGTCGATGCTCTGAATCTGGTTGAGATCGAACCGCCGGCGGACGCCGTGGTCGTCCTGGAAGAAGATGTTCTGCGCCGTGCCGCTCAGGAATTGTCCGTAAACCGCCGTACCGTCGCGCAGGGTAAGGCGCGCGGCGGAAAGCGCAAACGCAAAGATGGCCAGCAAGGCCACCAGGACGAATCTCCGCATAGAAGCCTCCAATCCCAGAGGAGAGCAGCAAGATCCGGGCCAGTCACAGCAATCCCATGAAAGGACAGGCGATTGAAGCACCGGCCGGCGGTCCCTTTTTCCTGGCGCAGGAAAAATTTTCAGGGTCTGGGGAGGTGCGACCCCTGGCCGCGAAAATGCGGCGAGCTCTGCTCCTTGCGTAGTTGCAGGATGAGGTTCATCACCAGGCGTTCGATCTGGTCGCGCACTCCGCAGTGGTCCTTATACTTCATGAAGACGGGATCGGGAACGTCCCACTCGTCCTCATGCGCGGCCAGATCCTCGGGAATGGAGAGGCCGCTCATATTGATCGCCAGGTCGAACCGGGCTCGGCCAAGCAGCCGGATACCTTTGGGAAAGTGGTCGCGCAGATCGATATTTTTCTCCCCCATGGCGCGCAGCGTATCGGGAGCGACGTGCATGGCGGGGGTGAGGCCGGCGCTGGCGGCGACCAGGACGTCGCCGCCGTATTTGCGCGCGAACCCCTCGGCCATCTGGCTGCGGCAGGCATTGCCCAGGCAGACGAACAGCACGCGCTTCTTTTCCGCGTTCACAGCTTCTCCAGGAAGAGGGCGTGCACGCGGCCATCCGATGTGAGCTCGGGATGAAACGTGGCCGCCAGGTGGCGGCCTTGCTCCACCAGCACGGGGTCGCCCCGGTAGCGCGCCAGCACGTGGGCGCCGTGCTCGACGCGGCGGATAATGGGCGCGCGGATGAACACCGCCTCGAGTTGGCCGGGCGCGGTGCGCTCCAGGAATTCGGGCTCCGGGTCGAGGGCAGCCACGCGGCTGTCGATCTGGCGGCCGTATGCGTTGCGTTCGACATCGATATCCATCAGCGCCAGGCTCTCCTGGGCCGGCCCGGAAACGGCGTGGGCCATGAGGATGGCGCCGGCGCAGGTGCCGAAGATGGGCTTGTGGCGGGCAAACTCGCGCAGCGCATCGGCGAGTCCCTCGTAGTTCAGCAGCTTGAGCATGGTGGTGCTTTCGCCGCCGGGAATGACCAGCCCGTCGAGGTCCTGGAGTTGCTCCGGCTCGCGGACGTAGACCGGCTCGGCGCCGGCGCGTTCCAGGGCCGCGCCGTGCGCCCGAAAATCCCCTTGCAGGGCCAGTACGCCGACCTTCTTCATCACCACCCCCGCGTCTGCAGCAGCTCCGATTCCGGCATCTTGGCGATATCGAGGCCGGGCATGGCTTCACCCAGCGCGCGGCTGGCTTCGAGCAGTTTTTCGGCGTTGTCGAAGTTCTTGGCCGCCTGCACCACTGCCTTGGCGCGCGCCGCCGGGTCCGACGATTTGAAGATGCCGGAGCCCACGAACACCGCTTCGGCTCCCAGTTGCATGACCAGCGCCGCGTCCGCCGGCGTGGCGATGCCGCCGGCCGAGAAGTTGGGCACCGGCAGCCTGCCGTTGTGTGCCACCCATTCCACCAGCTCCAGCGGCGCCCCGAGGGTCTTGGCTTGGTGCACCAACTCTTCGGGGCCGAGCACTGTGAGCTGTTTCATCTCCTTCACGATGGTGCGTATGTGGCGCACCGCCTCCACGATGTTGCCCGACCCGGCTTCGCCCTTGGTGCGGATCAGGGCCGCGCCTTCGGCGATGCGCCGCAGGGCTTCGCCCAGATTGCGCGCGCCGCACACGAAGGGGACGCGGAAGGCGTTCTTATCGATGTGATGTTCCTCGTCGGCGGGGGTGAGCACTTCGCTCTCGTCGATGTAATCGACGCCCAGCGCCTGGAGGATGCGCGCTTCCATGAAATGCCCGATGCGCGCCTTGGCCATCACCGGAATCGTGACGGTGCGCATGATCTCCTCCATCTTGCCGATGTTGGCCATGCGGGCCACGCCGCCTTCCTTGCGGATATCGGCCGGCACGCGTTCCAGCGCCATCACCGCCGTGGCGCCGGCATCTTCGGCAATCTTGGCCTGCTCGGCGTTGGTGACGTCCATAATGACGCCGCCCTTGAGCATCTCGGCTAAGCCGACTTTTACGCGAAACTGTTCGCTGGTGAACTGAAACATTCGATTCTCCTTCACACCATGGCGGGCGCGGGCTCGAAGCCGCGCGATGCGCGGGCCAGCTCGCCCCCCACAATCCGTCCCAAAATAGCAAGGCCGGTCCGGATCTGGTCCGGAGCGAGCCCCGCAAAACTCAGCCGCAACGCGCCGGGCTCCAGCCGCGACACGGCGAAGTAGCGTCCCGGCAGGTAATCCACGCCCTCTTTTTGCACGCGCGGCAGCAACTCGCCGGCATCGAGCGGCTCGGGCAACCGCACCCACACGTTCATTCCGCCCTGGGGTCGCGTCCAGCGCGTGCCGGGCGGCAAAAACTGCCGGCAAGCTTCCAGGGTGGCGGCGAGCCGTTCGGCGCCCGCCTCGAGCACGCACCGGCGATGCGCTTCCAGGCGTCCGGATTGGGCGAACTCGAGCAGCACCGCCTGGGAAAGCTGGTCGGTGTGCAGGTCCGCCGTCTCCTTGGCCTGGCGCAGGCGGTCGATCAGCGGCCTCGGTCCCACCGCCCACCCCACGCGCAGCCCCGGAAAACTCACTTTCGAAAAACTGCGCAGCAGCACCGTGCCGCCGCTTTCATCCAACTGCTTGATGGCGGCGACGGGCGCGCCCTGGTAGCGCAGGTCGCAATAGGCGTCGTTCTCCACTACCGGGACGCCCGCGGCGCGCGCCGCGTCGGCCAGGGTGCGCCGCGCCCCGAGCGGCAGCGTCTCCCCCGTGGGGTTTTGGAAATTGGGCGTGACCACCAGGAAGCGGGGCCGCTCGCGTTCCAGCACGCGCGCCAGGTGCGCGACGTCCAACCCGTCGGGACCGACGGGAATGCCGGCGAGCTCTGCGCCCATGCCGGCCAGCAAATGCTTCAGACCGGTGTAGACCGGGTCTTCCACGGCCACCGTGTCGCCGGGCCGCAGCAGGACGCGGCCGATGAGGTCGAGCGCCTGCTGGCAGCCATTGGTGATGATGAGATCGTCGCCCACGCCGGCCAGGCCCTGCCGCCGCGCATCTTCGAGCAGGTGGCGCCGCAGCGGCTCGTATCCGCTGGGCGAGCCCAGTTGCAGGATGTCGGCGAGGTCGCGCCGCGCCAGCACGGCCTGGCAACTGGCGCGAAACTCATCGAGCGGGAACAGCTCGCGGGAAGGCCGCGACATGGCGAAGCTGATGACTTCCTTGCCGGGCGGCCCTGCATGCGCCGGTGCGGGCGTTTCGTTTCGTTCCAGGAGCGCGCTCCAGGGGACCCCGCCGGCGGGCCCCGTGCCCGCCGCCACAAAGCTTCCGCGGCCCACCTGGCCGGAGATCAGGCCCTCGCTTTCCAGCATCTCGTAGGCGGCGGAGACGGTAGTCCGATTCAGTCCAAGCAGGCCAGCCAATTCCCGAGTGGCTGGCAGCCGCACGCCGCGCCCCAGCTCACCGGAGCGGATTCTGTCGGCAAAATAATCGTGGAGCTGCCGATAGAGCGGCGTCGGGGAGTCGTGGACGAGGCTGGGCGTGAACTCCATCCAGCCATACCATACCACATTGGATGGGAAGCACGCCAACCGTATCCTGCGTTAGAATGGACAGACCCGTGACCCTTCAGACAGAAGATTCCTCCATCGGTCCGTACCGCATCATCCGCCTCCTCGGAAGGGGTGGCATGGGCGAAGTTTACCTGGCGCAGGACACGCGGCTCGATCGGAAAGTCGCCATCAAGCTGCTGTCCGCCCGGTTCGTGGGCGATGCCGAGCACAATCTGCGGTTCATGCAGGAAGCGCGCGCCGCCTCCGCGCTGAACCATCCCAACATCATTACTATTTACGATATCGGCGAGGCGGGCGAGGTGCGCTACATCGCCGCCGAGTTCATCGACGGGCAGACGCTCCGCCAGAAGATAGCCGCCGGCCCCCTGCCGCTCGGCGAGGCGCTCGACTACGCCATACAGGCGGCGAGTGCGCTGGCCGCGGCCCACGAAGCCGGCATTGTACACCGCGACATCAAGCCGGAAAACATCATGGTGCGCGCCGATGGCTACGTCAAGGTAGTGGACTTCGGACTGGCCAAGCTGGGCGAGCGCCCTGTGAAGCCGGAGGATTCGGGCACGGTGTTGATGGGGCCGGCGGTCACCACGCTCGGCACCGTGATGGGGACCGCGCAGTACATGTCGCCGGAGCAGGCCCGCGGGCAGGCGGTGGATGGGCGGAGCGACATCTTCAGCCTGGGCATCGTGCTCTACGAGACGATCGCCGGACGCGCGCCGTTCGCGGGCGAGACCTCCAGCCACCAGATTGTGAACATCCTGGAACGAACGCCTCCGGCGCTGGGCCAGTTGGCCAGCGGCATTCCGCCGGAACTGGAGAGCGTGGTGGCCAAAGCGCTGGCCAAAGACGTCGACGAGCGCTACCAGAGCTGCGCCGAGCTGGCCGCCGATTTGAAGGAGGTCCGCCGCTGGCTGGAGGTGCAATCGGGCGCGCTGCCGCGGATCTCCGCGGCCATGCCGGCCGCTTCCGCCGTTGCCGCGCCCACCGCGCGGCCCATGGACCGCCGCGCCTGGCTGGCGATTCCGATCGTCGCCGGCGCCGCCCTGGCCGGCTGGTTCGGCTTCCGGTGGCTGTACCACCCGGCCATCCCGTTTCAGAACTACGCGCTCGAGGAACTGACCGATTCGGGCAAGGTCCGGGCAGCGGTCATCTCGCCCGACGGCCGCTACGTGGTCTATGTGCAGGCCGAGCGGGGCGAGCAGAGCCTGCACATCCGCCAGGTGGTCTCCGGCAACAACCTGGAGATCCAGCCGGCCTCGAAGCAGCGCTACGTGGGGCTGACCTTTTCGTCCGACGGCAATTATCTTTTCTTTGCGCGCCAGCAGCCCGGGGCCGCCCTGTCCACGCTCTACCGCATCAGCTCTCTCGGCGGGGAGCCGGCCAAGGTCATGGACGGCGTGTTCAGCTCCGTGAGTTTTTCTCCCGACGGCGGGCGCATGGCCTTTTTGGGTTTGGACAGCACCTTGACGGCCATTCAGTTGATTACCGCCCGCGTAGACGGGTCCGATGCGCTCATCCTGAAGACCACCAAATCTCCCAGCGTGATGAATACCGACCCGGTCTGGTCGCCCGACGGCAAATCGATTGCGACCGCCGTGATCAGCCCCGGAGCGTCGGGAAATCGCAGCGCGCCCATCCTGGTGGCGGCCGCCGGCGGCGGCGAGCGAACCCTGGGGCCGGCGCGCTGGAGCGGCATTCTCAACATGGCGTGGACCCCCGACAGCAAGGCGCTGCTCGCCATTGCCGTAACTCCCGGCGTCAGCACCGCGAACCAGATCTGGTATGTCCCGGTAGCCGGCGGCGAGGCGCGCCCGCTCACCAACGACGTCACCAACTACACCAGCCTCAGCTCCA
Source organism: Terriglobia bacterium (assembly GCA_020073615.1). Classification (GTDB taxonomy): domain Bacteria; phylum Acidobacteriota; class Terriglobia; order Bryobacterales; family Bryobacteraceae; genus JADGNR01. The sequence goes on along the minus strand of JAIQEX010000017.1, from coordinate 37,243 downwards.
CGGCGGACGGCAAGGTGCTGCTGGCGGTAAAGGTCGCGTTGCTCGCGGGATTGTCCATCATGAACGCAGCCGACCCCTCGGCCGTCCAACAGATCGCCAGCACCGGGCCCTATTATACGGGGGTGCAGGGCATGGCCTGGACTCCGGACGGGAAGCTGGTCTACACCGCCAAATCCGGCAGCGGGATCGATTTGTGGCTGCGCGATGCCGCGGAAAACGCCACTCCGCGGCGCCTGACCAGCGATAACGCCTTCGTCCTGGCGCCGCAACTCGACGCCGGCGGCAAACGCCTGTTCTTCTCCTCCAACCGCTCGAGCGGCGTGTTTCACGTGTGGATGATGGACCTGGCCGGCGGAGAATTGCGCCAGGTGACCTCGGGGGAGGGCGAAGCGCTCGGCTCGGTGTCGAGCGACGGGAAGACGATCTACTACAACCGGGCGGTGGCCAGCGGGGGAATCTGGAAAGCCCCGGTGGACGGCGGCGAGCCGGTACAGGTCACGGCGCGCCACGCCGGCTCCCCGGCGGTCTCGCCCGACAGCCGCTCCCTGGCATTCCTGTTTGTAGACGAGGCCGGCGGAAAGCGCGCGCGCTTCGCCGTCATGCCGGCCGCGGGCGGCGAGTTCACCAGAGTGTTCGACTATGCGGTTCCCGCGGCCTCCACGGTGACCTGGACTCCGGACGGCTCGGCCATCACCTACACGGCCGCGGTCGCCGGAGTGACCCAGATCTGGCTGCAGCCGGTGGATGGCGGAGCGGCGCGGCAGTTGACGCGCTTCACCAGCGACTCCATCTTCGCCTACGCCTGGTCGCGCGACGGGAAACGGCTGGCCCTGTCGCGCGGCAGCGGCAATGCCGATGCGGTGTTGATCCGCCAGAAATAGACCGAAAGCCTCTTTGGTACAATCCTAGATCTATGCGCTTACCACGCGGCACGGCGCGGGGCCGCACCAGGATGGGACTGGTGGCGCTCGCGTGCGGCCTGGCAGTGCTGGCGACGCCCGCGCAAAAGAAAAAAAAGGAAGAAGAGACGCAGGTGCTGCAGCTCCCCAAGGAGTTGCCGGGCGCCGTGGTGGGCGACACGCGCCGCCTCACCTTCCACGTGACGCCGCTCTCCGCCAAGGGGCTGCTGTCGCACCAGGTGCGCGAGGCCCTCAAAGCGCTGGGGCATGAAACAGGCGGGGCGCCGGTTCTCAAAATCCGCGCTTTCGTGGCCGGCTCGGGGGATGCGCGGCGGGTGCGCGACCTGGTGAGCGAAGTGTACACCGAACATCGCCAGCCGCTGCCCGTCCTGACGCTGATCCAGGCGGGCGCCCTGCCCCTCGAAGGAGCGCAGGTGGTGCTGGAGGGTATTGCCGAGGGGAAGAAGGAGATCAATCCCCAGGGCCTCGTATTCCTCTCCACGCAGGCGGCGTTTTCCGAGGACCCGCTGGACCCGGTGGCGCCGCTCGCAGGAAAGTCTCTGGCCGCGCTGCGGCAGGCGGTCCAAGCCGCCGGCTCGGAACCGGGCGACGTGGTGCGCGTTACCTGCTTCCTCAGCTCGCTGGCCGATCTGGAGGCCACGCGCAAGCTGGTGGCGGCAGAGTACCCCGCCGCCGCGGTCAACTATCTCCAGACGCAGCGCGCGCCGGCGCGTGCGCTGGCCGCTTTCGAGGCGGTGGCGCGGCTGCGCGCGAATCCGGGCGCGCGGGTCAAGCTGGTGAATCCCGAAGGGCTGCCGCGCGAGCCGGGCGAATCGCAGATGGCGCTGGTGGCGGCGCCGCAGGTGGTGCTCTCGGGGGCCCAGTTCTCGTTCGGCTTTCAGGAGCCGGATGCGCGCCTGGCCTTCGAGCGTTTGCAGAAGGCGCTGGAGCAGGCCGGCGCCTCCCCGCGCGACGTGGCCTTTGCCGATTACTACCCGCTTTCCGCAAGCATCGCCAGCCAGGTGCGCCGGGTGCGCGCGGCGTTTTTCGATGCCGCCCATCCGCCCGCCGGCTCGCTGGTGCTGTTCGAAGGATTGCCTTCGATGGATGCCGGCTTCGCGGTGGACGTGGTGGCGGTCAAGTAGAGGTAGAATAGAAGCAACGCCGTGATCTCGATTTCCCGTTCCGCCATCGCCGGTTCGCTTTGCGGACTTTTCCTGTGCCTGCCCGCCGGGACGCAGCAGGCGCAGCCGCAGCAGCCCCCCGCGGCGCGCATCACGGTGTCGGTAAACGAAGTCATCGTGCCCGTCACGGTGACCGACGACAAGGGGCGCTTCGTCTCCAACCTGGAAGCCAGGGATTTCCGCATTCTGGACGAGGGCCGGCCGCAGCGCATCAGCTTCTTTAGTCACGACCAGAGACAGCCCGTGGTGGTGGGTTTCCTGGTGGACCTCAGCAACAGCACCAAGACCCACTGGAAGACCTACCAGGATGCCATCAAGGAACTGATCTGGGGCCTGCTGCCGGGCGACAAGCGGTATACCGGCTACCTGATCTCTTACTCCAACGATGCCGAAGTGGTGGTCAATACCACGTGGGAAGGGGACAAGCTCACCGAGGAAGTCTCGAAAATGAAACCCGGCGGCGGAGCGGCTCTTTACGACGCCATCTACAAGGCGTGCAGCAAGCGCGAATTGGTGGAGGGCGAGCCGTACCAGCCGCGCCGCGTCATCGTCATCGTGGGCGACGGCCACGACACGGCCAGCCAGAAGACTCTCAACGAGGTGCTCGAGCTGGCGCAGCGAAGCATGGTCACGATCTATGCCGTGAGCACCCAGGCGTTCGGTTTCAACAACGAGTTTAAGGATGTCCTGGAGCGCCTGACCACGGAGACCGGGGGCCATGTGGAGTATCCGCTGGACTCGCTCTACAAGGATGTTTCCGGCTATCTTTCCGTGCCCTCCGACGAAGGCAATTACGCGCTCAAAGTCGGGACGGGCGGATATGCGGCGGAGATTTCGGCGGCCATTATCAAGGCCGTGGGCGGCATCCAGGGCGAAGTCACCACGCAGTACGTGCTGCGCTACAATCCCGACGTCGATCCGGAAGCCAAGCCCAAGCTCATGCGGCGGATCCGGGTGGAGGTGCCCACCCTGCCCGGCGTCAAGATCCGCGCGCGCGGCTACTACTATCCTAACGTCGTGCCGGGGGCCTCGCCCGGCCCCAACGGGCAATAGCTTCCGGCCTCACTCCCCTCGTCTCCGCAAGGGACGCGGCAATTGGCTGTGCCAGCCCGGCGGCCGGCTACCGCAGGAAGTGCTCTGCACCAATAAAAACCCCGAGTGCGAACCTGTGTTTTGCGCAGTGGGCGGCGGACTACGGATATTGCGTGATGCACGACTTTACACTGTTCGCGACCGACACTGGTGACGCCTGGTTGCTTGACCCGGAGGATCACCTGGCGGCGCGACTGTCACGGGACCGTGGCCCGGACTTTAAACCGGCTTGTCGGTCACCGCGCACCTCGACACTACCCTACTGGCGCCGAACCAACCCCCGAACAAATCCAACCGGGCGGCGGCGAAATTTGTCCAACTAACCAAAGACAAACTACTCCAAAAGAAAGTCCAACATTAAACAGGTAACAAGGCCTTGACGTCTTGTATAGGAGGCCGCATACTTCATACTTCAGTCCATACGTACTAGCCTAGAGTTTTGCATATTATGTTAGCGTTTTCGCCCATTCCACAAAGGGTTGGAGTATTTTTCGAGTGTGCGCATCCAGAGCGGGGTCGCTGAAAATCCGTTCCTGCCAAGTCGCGTGACGTAGGGTCCGAAGAATATCTTCAAAGGAAACCGAGTCCTTTTGTGGATACCACAAGCGCTCCAGGGTGGACTGCGGCGCCAGTTGGTAGCCCGACCGCGCGTACCAGAGCAAGGCCAGATCATAGATAAAGAAGATCAGAGGAGCGGTGCGTGTGGTTGCCTTGGCCACCCGGTTCTGCGGATCTTCGAAGCCCAGAAACTGCTTGACGTCGCGGAAGCAAACCTCCAAGGGCCAACGTCGCGAGAAGATCTCCAGGATTTGCGTGGCGCTCACAGTGAGGTCGAGCGAGAAGAAGCAATCGTCGCGGCGGCGGCCGCTGGGGGTATGCACCACGACGATGCGCAGGAGTTGCTGGCCGGCGCTGGGGTACCACAAGGCATCGATGGTTTGATACCAGAGCTTGACCTGCTTTCCGTAGAGCGTGACGGTAGTCTTGATCCACTTCGCCTTTTTGTTTTGAGCCATCTGTAAAGGGCTGGACAAGCGGTTGCCTTTCTTGCGGCGACGCCCCCGTTTGGCGGTTTTCCCGGCGGGTTCATAGAGGGCGGCCTTCATGTTCATGCGGCTGATCAACTTGGCGTTGGCGGGCAGGTGACGGCTGATGGATTGGCCGGCATACTCGCTATCCCCGAGGACGCGCAGCATGCGGTCAGGGATCCAACTGGCCACCCTCTGAATCATCTCCAAGGCCAGTTCGGGGCGGGTGCGATATTGCGTGGCGGTGGCCTGCCCGGTCTGCTTGCGTTCCAGCTTTCCGCCTTTGCCGGGTGCACGCTGGTTGGTCTGGCGCTTGCGGTACATGCGGACCAGGATGGGGAAGGCCCAGTATTTGTTGGGGGCGAAGGGCAAGGCGACTTGTAAAGAGAAGACCACGAAGTTGTGGCCGAAAGCGAAGAAGGGGCGTTTCTGGGTGGAGCGTAGGGGATCGTGGTGCATGCCGGCGCCCCAGATGTGGCGCCCGGATTTACGGGCCAGCGTATCGTCGACGGCGCCGACCAAAGTCTCTGCACAACAAGGTAACAGCAGTTGGAAGACACCGCGGCCCAGATCGTCGAGGTTCCAGGGAGCCGGGCTGAAGAAGCGATGGAAGGAGCAGAAGTGTTTGAACTCGGTGAGTTGGGCGGATTGAATGATGCGGGTGAGGGACCGGCGGCCGGAACAGAGGATCCAGGCACAGGTCAAGGCCCAGAAGGAGGCGAAGGAGGGCCGGGTGAAGCAGGGTTGGAAGGCGAGCAGGAGTGGAGCAAAGGAACGTACTAAGAGATCGGGCATGCGGCAGCGTCCTTATCTTTCATCTTTAATAAATGAAAGACAAGGAGCCCAAAAAAAAGACCTTACGGTCGCTGGCGCTTCCGTTCCTTGAACAACTCCAGATTCACCTGCGCGATCTGCTTGAGTACATTCTGCAACTGAGCGAACGCACGCAGGCTCAGGCTTTCCTCTACCTCTTTCTTCATCTCGCTGGGGACGGGGATCTGGCGCACTTGGCGATTGCCGAGACTGACGGAGAGAATCCAGATCGGTCCGTGGCCTTTGCCTTTGCCCTTCTCGCAAAAGCGGCAACCGGGCTTATTGCAGCGCACCATGCGGCTCAATAAGGAACCGGGCAAGACGGTAGAAAGATCCGGCATCTGCTGGAGGAGTTGCTTGCGGGATGCGGTAAGTTGAGCGGCTTTATCTTTCATTTCTATAAGATGAAAGATATCACACTTCGAAATAGGATGCAAGAGAAAAACGACAAAACACCGTAGAAATGTTTCGCCTGAGAAGCTACCCAGTCTGGCATCCAATCCGGGCCGACACTACCCCCGGATGGTCCATCCTTCCGGCAGAGCGATATTCTGAGATTGCTGTCGGCTTCCGTTCGCCCACTGGAGCAAGCTCACGTCCAGGTCCGCTCCGCGATCGTTCACCGGCGACCGATCGCCGCACGGTACCGGGGACACCGACGGCTGCTCTGTCCGCACCTACTCGGCTGGAACAAACGTGGGCGGCTCCAGGTGTTGTGCTACCAGTACGGCGGCGACAGCGAAAGCGGTCTCCAGCCCGCCGGCGCTTCAGATAACTGGCGTTGCCTCGCGGTAGAGAACCTCAGCCACGTCGAGTTGCTCGATGGCCCTTGGCAAACAGCAGAAAATCATTCGAGGCCCCAAACCTGCATCGAAGATGTAGAACTCGATGTGGATGACTTCCCCGAACCAGTTTCCCCCCACTCGATAACCCACCCCAAAAAGTGCAAAACTCTAGCCTAGCCGAGCAACCCCATCGGCCAAGAAGGGCACCTGCCCGAACTCGGCGATCAGGCAAAGAAAATCCCGGACGAACTCGGCACGCCCCACCGGGCCGTTTCTCGGTCAGCATCTTCGCCAGAAAGCGCGCAAGTTGACCACAACCGGGCCCGTTGCTTCGTGGGCCAGTGCGCCTCTTCTTTGTCTCCTTTCTTCACGGCTTCCAGCATGGCATGGATCCGTAAGCATTCAAGCTGAGGGACTTTCAAAACAACGGAACGATTTGACACAAATGTGATCCCGCGAATGTGTTGAAAAAACCAACATCCGCGTTGCGGCCGATGGCGGGCCACACCCGCCACGTGTTCCTGAACCGCCAGAGGCAGCGCACGCGGCTGCCGGGGAAGTATCACGCCATGTTCGGATTGTAGGGAAGCCGATGCCGATCATATAATATGTTAACCTCCCAGTGGGCCATGACTACCAAACGCACACATGTCGTCCTCTCGGAACAATTGGTCAAGGACATCGACACGTTGGTCGGCACCCGGCAGCGCAGCAGTTTCCTCACCCAGGCCGCCGAGGAAAAGCTCATGCGCTTGCGTCAGCTCAAGGCTCTGGAAGCCGCCGCCGGGGCCTGGAAGGATAAGGACCATCCCGAGCTGAAGCACGGTGCGGCCAAGTGGGTGGCCAAGCTTCGCCGGCAGGACGAGAAGCGCTTCAGAAAAATAACTGGCCGTTGACATGGCCACGCTCCTGCTCGACACCAGCGTCACTATCGACGCCATCAACGGCAAACGGAAACGGAATGAACTGCTCAAAGAACTCTTGCAGCAGGGGCACCTCTTGGCCTGCTGTCCGATCAACGTCACGGAAGTATACGCCGGTCTGCGCTCTCACGAGGAAACCAGAACGTTGAATCTGCTCGAAAGCCTGCAATATTACCCTCTCACCTGGCCGGTGGCGCGCCTGGCTGGTGAACTGAAGCGCGACTACGGCCGCAAGGGCATCACCCTGGCCACCACGGATGTCACCATTGCCGCCGTGGCGCTCTACCATGAACTGACCCTCGTCACCGACAACCTCAAGCATTACCCGATGAAGGAACTCGACCTGTATCCGCTGCCCAAGGGGTAGCCTGCGCTACCGATACGCCACCATAAACAGCCGCCGGAATGGGAACAACACACGGCCGTCTGGCCGCGGTGGATACGCCGCGCGCACGCCGGCGAGATACTCCGCCAGAAACCGGCGGCGCTCGGGCTCCTCGCCTATAGCCTCCAGGTAAGGCCGCAGGCCGGTGCCCCGGTACCACTCCACGATGCTCTCCGCGCCGGTCATCACGTGGATGTGTTCCGTTTCCCAGAGATCGACGCGCCTGGCATGCGGGGAAAGCGCATCGTAGTAAAACTCCGGGTTGTGCGCGTGCCAGGTGGGCACCCGGCCGTTGGGGAACCAGCGGCGCCAGCGCGGCGATGCCGCCAGCTCGCGCTCGATGCGGTGCGCCCGCGATCGGCCTCTCGCGGGCAACTGCGCCGCCAGGGCGCCGCCGCGGGCGACGTGGGCCAGCAGGCGCGGGCAGAGCGCCCCATGCCTGGGCACCCATTGCAGCGCCGCGTTGGAAAACACCAGGTCGTAGCGCTCGCTGTCGCCCTCCGCCCATTGCGCGATGTCGCCCTCCACCAGCCGGCGCGCCGCCCGCGCACGGCGCGCGGCGGTGATCATGGCGGAGGAACTGTCGAGGCCCGTCACCTGCGCGTCCGGCCACCGGCGGGCGAGAATCCGCGTGCTGTTGCCGGGCCCGCAGCCGAGGTCGATCGCGCTCCGCACACGGGCCAGCGCGATGCGCGCCACCAGGTCGCGGCAAGCCTGCGTGCGTTCCTCTGCAAACCGTAGATACTGGTGGGCGTCCCAGGAAGGCATGTCCCTACCATCGTATGCGAGGCGCGGTACGCTATATTCGAGGATCACGGAAAGGAGCAGTTCTTCATGCGCATCAATCAGACCCGGGAACGTCTTGCGCGGGGCGAGACGGTATTCGGGTGCGGGTTGCAGTGTTACCGGTCGCCCGAAATCGCGCGCACGTTCGCCGCCGCCGGGTTCGATTACGTCTTCATCGACATGGAGCACGGTACCTTCGACCTGGAGACCGTGCACGACATGATCCGCGCCTCGCTCGACGCGGGCATCACCCCCATCGTGCGCGTGGGCGAACTGCTCTACTCCCTGGCCGCGCGGCTGCTCGATGCCGGCGCGCAGGGCATCATCTTGCCGCGCGTGGAAGATCCGCGCATTCTCGAGGAGGCGCTGAGCTGGATGCGCTTTCCGCCCGAAGGCAAGCGCGGCTACGGCGTGAACCCAACCATGGTGGGCTACGAGCCGCGCACGTTCCCGGAGATCATCGAGCACCAGAACCGCAACACGGTCGTCGTGGTGCAATTCGAGACCGCCACCGCCATGGAGCGCGCCGATGAGTTGCTCTCGCTGCGCGGGCTGGACATCGCCATGGTGGGCCCGGCCGACCTTTCGATTTCGCTCGGCATCCCCGGCCAGTTCGATCATCCGCTGCTGATTTCCACCGTCGAGCGCCTCATCGAAAAATGCCGCCAGCACAACGTGGTGCCTGGCATCCAGACGCGCGGCGTGGCCATGGCCAGGGCGTGGGCCGAGCGCGGCATGCGCTTTGTGGGCGCGGGCGCCGAGCACGGCCTGCTGCTCGAAAAGGCGCGCGAGGCGGTCGGCCAGCTCCGCGCCGTGCGCGCGCCGCAACCCGCATAGTGAACGCGCGATGACCACACTGCTGGCGCTGCTGCGCCAGAACCGCAACTATCGCTACACCTGGCTGGGGCAGGTGGTCAGCGAGATCGGCGACTACTTCAACAACATCGCCGTCTTCGCGCTGGTCATGGAAAAATCCGGGTCCGGCCTGGTGGTCTCGGGCGTCATGCTTTCGCGCGCCATCCCCGCCGTCCTGGCGGGACCGTTCGCGGGCGTGTTCCTGGACCGCTTCGACCGCCGGCGGATCATGATCGCGAGTGACCTCATCCGCGCCGTCGTGGCGCTGGCCTTCATCCTCACCATCCGCCAGCCGCGCCCCTGGCTGCTCTACCTGCTGAGCGCGGCGCTGATGTTCGTCTCGCCCTTCTTCAGCAGCGGGCGCGCCGCCATACTGCCCACCATCGCCAACCCCGACGAGCTGCACACGGCCAACTCGCTCACGCAAACCACGCAGTGGGCGACGCTCACCGCGGGCACGCTGGGCGCCGGTGTGTGCGTCGCCCGGCTGGGATACCGCGGGGCGTTCCTCCTCAATTCGCTGTCGTTCGTCTTTTCCGCGTGGGCCATCGGGCGCATCGCGGTGCCTGGCGGCTTCCGCGCCAGCGGCGCCGGCCATACCGTTCGCCCCTGGCGGGATTACCGCGCAGGGCTCGCCTACATGCGCTCGGTGCCGTTGATGATGGGCATCGCGCTGATCTCGGCGGGATGGGCCATGGGAGGCGGCGCGGCGCAAATTCTGTTCGCGCTGTTTGGCGAGCAGGTCTTCCACCGCGGCGCCTCGGGCATCGGTTCCATCTGGGGGTTCGCCGGCATTGGCCTGCTGTTGGGCGGCGCCACCGGCCACCTCGCCGGCCGCCGCGTGAGCTTCGCCGGATACAAACGCGCCGTCACGATTTCCTACCTGGTCCACGGCGCCGCCTACATGCTCTTCAGCCAGGTGGAGTCCTACGCCGCGGCGCTGCTGCTGATGATGCTCTCGCGCGTGGGCATGGCCGTCACCAGCGTGCTGAACAATTCCCAGCTCCTGCGCCATACGCCCGACCAGTTTCGCGGCCGCGTGTTCGCCACCATGGAGACGCTGCGCTCCTCGGTGATGATCGTCTCCATGGCCGCGGCCGGCATCGCCTCGCAGTACGCCGGTCCGCGAACCATCGGCCTGGCCGCCGGTGCGTTGGGGACGGTCACCGCGGTCGCCTGGGCATGGTGCGATGCTTCGGGGCGGCTGCCGGAGCCGGGAGGCGCGGCGCTATGAGAATTGCCCTGCTGCTGGCGCTCGCCCTTTTCACCGCCCGCGCGCAGAGCGGCGCGCTGGATTTTCTCAACCGTAACCGGCCGGTGCTCGATGCCCACAATTGCTACCCGGTGGAAGGCCGCTGGGCCGACCGCATCGCGCGCGCCCTGGCAAGCGGATTCCCCGTGGGCATCGAACAGGACCTCGCCTGGTACGTCGATCCCGCCACCGGCCAGGGACGCGTCGTGGTTTCACACGAGGCCAAGACCACCGGCGCGGAGCCGTTGCTGCGCGATTACTTCTTCGAGCGCGTGCGGCCCATCGTGGAAAAAGCGCTGGCGGAGAACGACCGTGCGCGCTGGCCGCTGATCGTGCTGCATTTCGATTTCAAGGACAACCAGATTCCCCTGCTTCGCGCCGTGTGGCGCTTGCTCGGGGACTATCAGGCGTGGATCACCACCGCGCCCAAGACGGCGAACCCGCGCGTGCTGGCGCCCTTCGACGCCGGGCCGCTGCTGGTGCTCACCGAAGACAACGATGCGCAGGAGCAGGTCTTTTTTGACGAGGTCCCCGCCGGAGGCCGGCTGCGCGTCTTCGGTTCCGCGCACACCAGGCCGATTGCGGGAACCAAGGAACAGAAGATTCACCGCGTGGCCACGCTGCCCCCGAAGCGGCTGCTCGACGAGCGGCCGACCAACTATCGCCGCTGGTGGAACAGCTCCTGGCTGGCGGTGGAAGAAGGCGGCCAGCCGCACGCCGGCGAGTGGACCGCGGCCGATGAGCGCCGCCTGCGCGCCCTGGTGGATCACGCCCACCGGCTCGGCTACTGGATCCGCTTCTACACCCTCGATGGTTTCCCTCCCGCCGAGGACCGCGGCTGGGGCCAGGACTACAACTTCGGATCGCGCGACGCCGTTATGGCGCGCTGGAGGGCGGCCCTGCGAGCGGGCGTGAACCTGATCGCCACCGACCAGTACGAGGATTTGGCGGCGATGATGCGCCAGTGAACGGTTGATCGCCGCGCTCACTGTCCGGTTGGCTGCGGCGCCGGCGCCGGTGTCCCCGGCGGCAGAATCGGCCGCGCGCGTTCCACTCGCAACTGCACGCCGCCGGCGGCCTCCCTTTCGGTGCGCGTGATGCGCAGGTCGCCCTCGGCCAGGTATTTCAGGTGGACATAGTCGAAGGCCAGGCCGGCCGCGGCCATCAGCTTCATGTAGTCGCCGTGCGCGGTTTCGTCGGGCGCTTCGGTGTAGCCGGAATCCCAGGTGATGTCGGGGGACAAGCCGCTCACCCCGCCGCTGCCGGGAGTAGGGGCACCTGCCGCGCTCGGCGCGCCGCTCTCGCCTGCCGCGCCGCCGCGGCCTCCTGCGGCGCCTTTCAGCGACATATAAATGCGAATGCCGTTTACGATCGGCTGGAACATGTTCTTCGGCTGCCAGCGCTGCCCGTATCGCTGGTAGCGCGCGTTCATGCGCTCCTCGAGCGGCAGCAGGCCGGGCACGTTGCGCTCCGCCTCCACGATGCGGTCCTGGATGGCGTAGGCGATCAGCTTGCTATAAGGATGCGTATCGTCGCGCAGGTAACTCAGGCTGGTGAACCAGCCGCGCGGAATCCACCAGGCGCGCCCCGCGTTGGCGCCCTGGCGGCTCTGCACCCAGCCCGAGTATTCCGAGAACGGCTGCACCCATTCGTGCGAAGGATAGCCGTGCGGATTGAGAAATGCGTCGGGCAGCCACGCTTCGATCAACTGGCGGCGGGTGCGCGACTCCGGGTAGACCGGGTCGGTCTCCGCCTGACCCGTGGACACGTCGGCGCTCAGCGAGCCGTGGTAGCCCGGATGCAGCATGTTGTCGGGCGTGATCTTGGCGAGGTCCACCGCCAGTTGCGCGCCATCGGGGTTGGTGATGGGGTGGAGCACTACGTTGACTTTCTTCAGCAGCGCGCGCTTGTCCGCGCTGGTGACCAGTTCTTCGGCCAGCTTGCCGAGATGGCTGGTGCTCGATACTTCGTTGGCATGCTGGCGCCCGGAGTACATGATCGCCGCCTTGAGCGTGGTCTCCTTCGGCCAGCTCCGCAGCAGCGCGCGCGCGGGCAGCATCAGGTCCATGGCCCACAGGTTTTCGCCCAGGTAGCTGCGTCCCATCCAATACACGTTGACGCCGGGGTACGTCGCCAGCCGCGCCAGAATGGCGGCGTTCTCCGCGGGGCCGATGGGCTCGTCCCACTGTACGATGGGCGTGGTCTCGATCTTGCGGTAATCGGCGATCATGGGGCGCGCAGTGGCGGGCGGCGCCACCTGCCAGCTCACCAGCTCGCGCGGCGGAGCGCTGTCGATCTTCGCGGCAAGCGGCAGCGGCAGTTCCAACTCCACGGCCATGCCGCGCAGGTGCGGGTAAGCGATCTCGTCGCGATAGAGCCCGGCGGCATGCATCTCTTCCAGCCAGTGCACCTGGCCGCGCGCCTGCTCCACGGGAAAGATGGTGCGGTCCACTTGGTCCTGTCCTTCGACCTTCAGCCACTCGTCGTAGCGGTCCTCCAGGAAGTCGGCGGGAAGCGTCCAGGTAAGCCGTTCCACGCCCGGCTCGCCGGCCTTCACGCGGGCGGCGACCAGGCGCGGCTGCATCTCGCCCGCCAGCGCGGGCAGATTGCGCTCCTGCTTGTGGCGTCTGCCTTGCGCGTCGGTCCAGCTTAACCGCACCAGCGGATTGGCGGCCGGTTTTCCGTAGAACTCGATGTGCACGCGCCCGTCGCGGCCGTCTTCCGAAGCGTGCACGATGGGGATGACGCGGCCCGTATAAGTGATGGGCCGGCCCGTTTCCAGGTCGCCCATCATGCTCAAGAAAGCGTCGGTGGAGTACAGCGTGTCTTCCTGCAAAGCCTCGAGCGATGAGATGCGCTCGCGGTCCAGGTCCAGGCTGTAGTCCGGCTCGCTCAGGTGGATGTCGAGTTTCAGCGTGTCGAAGGGCGGCGAAAATTCCGTGCGCAGCTCGCCGTGCGCCTGCGCCATGATGAACCGGTAGATGCGCGGCAGCGTCCGATTCTGGTAATGGTCCCAGAACTCCTCGATGTCGGTCTTGATACGCTGGTCGAGCAGCGTTTGCGATGCGGCTTCCAGGCGCACCCAGCCGGTGGCCACCTGCACCTGTTCGTAGCGCGGGATGACGCCGTTGTAGGGCTGCATGGCCGTGGCCACGGTGAACTCGCGGACGAGGATCTCGCGGCCCGCGGCATCGTAGGCATGCGCGCGATAGGTGGGGCCATGGGCGGGAGGCTCTTCGATTTCGCGGAAAGTAATTTTTTCGAGTGCCAGGTTGAGCTGCCGCGCGAGCATCTCGTCCACGGGGTAGAGCTCCTGCACCCAGCGCGCTTCCGATTGCATGGCGCGGATGCCGGTGGGGTCCACGTTTTTCGCAAAATCGATGATGATGGCCGCGACCGGCTTGCCCGCCAGTGCCGGGGCGACCTCATCCACCAGCCAGCTATACCCCTGCTTGTAGGCGCACAGCACCTCGACGGCGGCGTGGCTTGCGCCGGCGCGCGTGAGAATCTCGCGGAGCCGCGCGGTCAGCTTGCGGCGCTCGGCGGGGCCCTCGCTCACGCGCGCCACCAGTTTCACTTCCTGGCCGGCGGTGATTTTGGCTGCGGCGCGCTCGACGGCCTCGATGAGCCGCCTGCCTTCCCACGGAATCGCAATGTCTTCGGTGAAGGTGGGCGCAGCCTGGCGGAACGGCACCGTGGGCGACTGGTAGTGCAGGTTGGGGTCCTTCTCGCAACACCTGGTTCCGGCATGCAGGTTGCCGGTTGTGACCTCCGCCTGCGCCACGTGCCACTCCCGCTCCATGCGGGCGCGGACAAAGTCGGCGAGACCGGGATCGGCGATGTCGGCATAGATCTCGGCCTTGACGTCGTGGATGCCCGCTGCGCCGGCCTGTTTCAGCCACCGGTCGAGGCGATACAGTGCCGCCGCTGCTTGCCCCACGCCCGAGCGCAGCGAAAAGAAACGGTGCAGGTCGTAGCGGATCTCTTCGATCGAAAGGTACTGCTTGCCCTGCTCCCACAGGTTCGGGAAACGATCGGCGGCCAAGTGGAGCGCGGCCGCGCCGCCCGGCTCATCGCCACGCGCCAGGATGGCGGCGCGCCGCCCGAAGGCGTCGTCCACGATGCGCATCTCGCCTTCCCCGGCGGTGAGCGGGGCCTGCGCGGGAAGCTTGCGCGCGGCCTCCTGAGTGAGCGCCGACTCGCCCGCCAGCACGGCGTGAACGCGCACGTCGCGCGCGGCGGCGGTGTCGATGGGCGCTGCCAGCGGCAGGGCGATGCCCGTGGTCTCCAGGCCCATGCGGGCCGCCAGGTTCGCCATCGCCACACCCGCCACCCCGGCGGGCACGTAGAGGCGGGCATTGAGCGCGGAGGGCACCGGCATGCGCGGCGTACCAGTGAACAGACCGCGCGTGGTGTAGAGGGTTGCCAGGTCGAGGTGCGTGGGTGCGGCCGGCGCGGCGTCGCCCGCGGTTGGGGCGGGCGCGGTGGCGGGAGGTTGCGCAGTCTCAGGCTTGGCATTGGTCACGGTGGCGCCATCGATAACCACCAGTTGGTGTACCGCGGCCAGGTGCGGCGAAGCGAGCGCCGTCTCCAGCGCCGCAGAGGGGATGGCATCGCGGCTGCGCAGGAACGCGCGATGGATCCCCGCTTTGCCGCGCAGGTAGGTCACGCCCACCAGTTCCACGGCGGCGCCGGGCGCGGCGTCGCGCACCGCGGCGCAGATGGCCGCCAGCTTATCGCCCGGCAACTTCCACTGATAGGGCGCGCGCGCCGCGTAGGCCTCGGCCGCGGCCAGCAGACCGGCATCGTCGCTGCCCACCACAGCCAGATTGCCGTCGAGCGAGAATACCGCGCCTTCCTCCTTTTCCAGGCTGGCGGGGATTGCGAGGGCTTTGGCCACCAAAATCCGCGGGCCGGCATTGCCGCTTTCCGCGGCCGTGACTACCACGGGCGGCGTGAATCCCGTGGTCTCGAATCCCAGGCGCGCGGCGAGATTGGCGGCAGCCGCATTTACCGCGGCCGAGGGCCGATCCTCGACCACGATCTTTCCGCTGATGAAATCGGCGATGCCGTCGCCATTGGTGTCGGCCAGCATCCACCCAGTGGCGAACGGATCGGCGACGCGCTCCGCCTGCGGCGGGGTGGAGGGCCCCTGGAACGCGAAGGCGCACACCAGAAGCGCCGCCAGAATCGGAAGCAGGCGGGAGCGAGGGAAGCGATGGGCTCGCGGCATGGAGTATATACTATCGTGGCGGAGGCGTGACGACGAACATGAAGCGGATTCTCTGGTTACTGGCGGCTGCGGGCGCGTTGTTCGCGGCCGATGTGCACACCTTTTCGATGGTCGGTTACGACCCGGTGAATGGCGACTGGGGAGTGGCCGTGGCCTCGCGCTATTTCTCGGTGGGCGCGGTGGTGCCCTGGGCCGAAGCCGGTACTGGCGCCATCGCCACGCAGGCCAATGTCAACGTAGGCTACGGACCGCGCGGCCTGGAACTGCTGCGCCAGGGCCTCGCGGCCAAAGAGGTCCTCGACAAACTGCTCGCCGAAGACCAGTTCGAGGGCAAGGACGGCCGGCAGGTAGCGATTATCGACCGCCACGGCAACATCGCCGCCTACACCGGCCCCAACGCGCCCAAATGGGCGGGCGACCGCCAGGGCAAAACCTGGTCCGCGCAAGGCAACATCCTGGTGGGACCGCAGGTGCCGGAAGCCATGGGCCGCGCCTTCGAAGCCACCGAGGGCGAGCTGGCCGAAAAACTATTCGCCGCGCTCAAGGCGGGCGACGACGCGGGCGGCGATTCGCGCGGCCGGCAGTCGGCGTCCATGCTCGTGGTGCGCAAGGGCGGCGGGCGCAACATCAACAACGACCGCTACATCTATATCAACGTGGACGACAACCCGCAGCCTATCCCCGAGCTGCGCCGCCTGCTGGATCTGAACCTCGGCTATCTGTACCAGGAGAAAACCGGGCGCCTGAGCGGGGCGGGCAAGATGCGCGAAGCGCGCGCCGCGGCCTTCAAAGCCGCGCAATACATGCCCTCGGGGAATACTTACGTGACGCTGGGCGCGCTCGATTACAGCCTGGGAGACAAGCCGGCCGCGCTTGCCGATCTCCGCAAGGCCATCGGGCTCGACCCCAACATACGGCGGCTGTTCGAAGCGCCGCCCGCCGACGGATCGCCGCGCGGCCAGCGCTTGCGCGCCATCCTGGAAGACCAGGAATTCCTGAAGCAGTTGTTGCAAGGGAACTAACGTGCGTCGAGAAGAGACGCCAGCAGAACCAGTCGGCCCGATGGCCCCGGCGAACCCGCATTCTCCGTGGTTATGGGGTGCCGCCATCTTCGCCATGCTGTGGGTGATTGCGCGGGCCTGCGTGCAGTCGATCACCATTGACGAAGCGGACGCTTACCTGTTCTTTGCGGCGCCTCACCCGGCCTCTCATTGGTTGGCCAGTTCCGGGAATCACCTGCTGAATTCCCTGATTATGCGGCTGTTCACGTCGGTATTCGGCCTTTCCCCGGTGACTGTGCGCATGCCCTCGCTCATCGGCGCCGCTATCTATATCTGTGCGATGTATTACCTCGTGCGGCTGCTCTCCCGGGAACTCAAGTTACAGCTTCCGCTGTTCATCTGCCTGGTCTACAATCCGTTCGTCATGGACTACCTGGTGGCGGGCCGCGGGTACTGCCTCGCCACCGCATTCCTGGCCGCTGCAATCGTCATAGCTGCCTGGTCGCTTTCGCCGGAGAATGCGCCTCACCTGCGCCCTTACAAGGTCTGTAGTCTCTGTTCTCTCTGCGCCGCCCTTTCATTCTGTGGAACTTACTCATTTGCCATTGTCGATGCTACAGCTCTGGGCTTCATCTTCTGGTGGGTGGTTCGTACGCAGCGTCCAGTCAGGACCGCGAAGCTACTGGCGGCCTGCATCTTCCCCGGCCTGCTTCTCACGGCGGTCCTGGCCGGGTCTATCTTGGTGGACTGGCGGAACATCAGCCTGGCCTGGGGAGCGAAGTCTTTGCGGGAAACCTTCTCCAGCGTAATCGATGCGTCTTACTACCAGCCGAACCCGTATCTTCTGAACCCCCCTCTTTATGCTTTCGTCAGTAAGTGGCATGAGTGGCTGTTCCCTTTGCTGGGAATAGCATGTCTGTGGCAGTTGATATGGATCTTGCTCAACCGGTCGGCGCTTGGCGACCCGTGGTCGCGATGGCGAGCGGCATTTGCCCTGGGCATCTGCGGGACGCTGGCGGTTTCGCTCACGATACACCGCCTCATGTATCGGTTCGTGCACATCCTCATGCCCCTCGGCCGCCGCGCTGTCTTTATTGCGCCGCTGTGTATGATGGCTGCCGGCGTTCTCAGCGCTATGCGCGCCCCATCGCGTATAGGGTCGTGGGCCCGGCGTTCGGCGCTGGCGATGCTCTGCGCGACCGCGGTATATTTCGTCGCCTGTCTGCGGCTGACGTACTTCATGGAATGGGAGTACGATGCCGACGCAAAGAACCTGTACTCCGTGCTGGCCTGGTATAACCATCAGGACTGCGTGACGGAGGTGTCCGCGAACTGGCGATACGTGGCCGCGCTGAATTTCTACCGGGTCTATTCCGGACGCGAGGATTTCCTCGAGATTCCCGCCGGCCCGCCGCAAGTGGCGGAGTATCCCCCGGGGAAGCCGATTTACGTCGTGTTCTATCCATCGGACCGCCCATTCATCGATCGCGAGAAGCTGAAGGTGGTCTATCACGACAGGGTCACAGAGGCCGCAATTGCGATACGTCCGGAGGTGGAATCGGCGCCTTGCAGGCGGCCGCCCCTTTGACGCCTCCACCGGAATCGGGCAGATTGCGCGCACCGTGTTACCTTCAACGTTTATGCGCAAGGTCGTAGTCATTGCGGTTCTGAGCGGTTGCCTGCCCGCGTTCGGCTGGGGGCCGGAGGGGCACCGCCTGGTGGCCCGGATCGCGGAAGCCCAGCTCACGGCGGCGGCGCGCGCCCGCGTCACCGCCATCCTGGGAGCGGATCAGTCCATGGTTTCGATCTCGAGTTGGCCGGACGAGATTCGCCGTTCGCGCCAGGAGACGGCGCCCTGGCACTACATCGACATTCCCATCGACAAGCCGCATCTCGACATGGCGCGCGATTGTCCCAAGGGCGATTGCGTGCTCGCGAAGATCACGGATTTCCGCAAGGCGGTCGCCGATCCCGCGGCCACGCCACAAGCGCGCCGCGAGGCCCTGATGTTCCTGGTGCACTTTGTGGGCGACATGCACCAGCCGCTGCACTGCTCGGACAATAAGGACCGAGGCGGCAATTCCGTGCAGGTCCGGTTCAACGACCGGCAAACCAACCTGCACAGCCTGTGGGATGGCGCTCTGCTGAGCCACATGGGCACGGAGGAGCAGTTGTATCCGGGACTGTTGCGCGAGGCCGAGCACCGCCAGAAGAAGTGGTCGAAGGGCACGGTAGAGGAATGGGCGGAGCAGGCGCACAAGGCGGCGCAGAAGACCGTCTATGGCCGCCTGCCGAAAGCGGCCGCGGGTACGCCCGTCGCGATCGATGCGGCCTATGAGAAGAAGGCGGACCCGCTGTTGAGGGAGCAGATCGAGAAAGCCGGGGACCGGTTGGCGCGGGTGTTGAACGAATCGCTGCAGTAACTGCCAGCGCAGGCGGCACCGCCTGTGCCACCCAACCAAAACGCATCCCTGGGTCGGCATGCGTGCCCTACTGACGCACGGTCTCTTCCACCTTCAACTTTGCCAGCGGGCCGCTCATGCGGATTTCCCTGGCGCCGTCGGTCAGCAAGACCACCAGCCGGCCGTCGTCCTGCGTCGCGCCGTGGCCGGTGTAGGTATCGTCCTCGGTCCGCAGATTCAAATCGGTGAGGCGCCAGCGCAGCGCCGCCTGCGACCACGCCACGCTGTAATTGCCCGTGACGCTGCGCAGCGGGGCGAGCGTGCCGAATTCCACCGCGGCGCCGGCAAATGTGCCCTGCGATCGCAGATTGGCCAGCAACTGGCTGCCGGTGCCGGAGGTTTCCAAGGTCCCGCCGGCCTCCAGCTTTCCGGACTGCCAGTCGAGACCCGTCACCCTGCCGGTAAAAACATACGCGGGCCGCGGGCCGCGCAGGTTCACCGCCAACCTGCCGGTGACCACGGCGCGATCCAGGTTTGCCTTCACGCTGTCGAACTCCACACGAGCGCCGTCCCACAGCAGATGGGCGCGGACGTTCTCCCAATGCGCGCCGGCCAACAGCAGATCGTCGATCCGCACCGCGCCGTCGAGTGTGCGCTCCGCCAGCCAGCCGGGCACCGAGGCACGGCCGAGCGCGCGCGCGATCAGGCCGGTGCTGCGGCGGAGCGTGGGCAGGAATGCGCTTTCCAGATCGGCGGCATCCACCGTCCCGCTGCGCAAGCGAAGGTGGTGCGGACGCGCGGCCAGCGGCTCGTAGCGAAACTCCCCGGTGAAGGCCACCTTGCCCGCGCGCGCCGCGATATGGTCCACCAGCACACGGTCGCCATCGATCGACGCGCGGGCGGAAGCCAGCAGCAGGGGCTCGGCCAAGCCGGGCGCCGGGATTTCGGCGCCGGTCAGTTCCAGATGACCGCTCCAGCCGGATTGCGCGCCCCCGCGGTGGTAGCGCAGTTGACCGCTCCACTGGCCGGAGTGGACCTGTTCGAGCCAGGGCACGGCGGCCAGGGCGGCCTGC
Source organism: Terriglobia bacterium (assembly GCA_020073615.1). GTDB lineage: Bacteria > Acidobacteriota > Terriglobia > Bryobacterales > Bryobacteraceae > JADGNR01. The sequence continues at coordinate 17,532 of JAIQEX010000017.1, read as the reverse complement.
GCGCGCAGCGACTCGACGGCCATCGCCTCGGTGGAGAGAGCCAGATCGAGCGTCTCCGCGTCCATGGCATAATCGGCTTCCACCTGCACCTGGTCCTGGCCGGAGGTGAGCACCAGCGCGGGCGCGAGATGGATGTGTCCCTGGTCGAAGACGAAGTGGGCCTGCTCGAAGCGCAGCGGCGGCGATCCGGGAATGGTGAGCGACGCATCGTGCAGGGCCAGCTCGCCCTGCAGCCCGCTCTGGCCGGAATAGCCGATGGCGCCATCGACGGCTCCGCCGAGTTCCAGCCCCGGCGGCAGCGTGGCGCCCATGTGGCGCGCCAGCTCCATCAGCGGCGGTACGGGAAAGCGGTCCCAGTTCGCGGTGACGGCCCAGTGCGGCTGCGACAGGTAGTCGCTGGCGCGGAAGCGCAGCCAGAGCGGCAAGGGCCGGTTGCCGGGTGAGTTGCTCTGGAGCTCGAGTTGCTGCGCGATCAGGTCCAGCCGCCCGCGAATGTCGAAGGGCCAGCCCTGGCCCTGCGGCGGCAGCAGGTCCCAGCGATGCACATCTTCGATGGTGAGCCGCCCCTCGATGCCGATATTGTGAATCGGGCCGCCCAGGTGCAGCCGGGACGAGACCGTGCCGTGGACGTTGCCGGTCTGCCCGCTCGCCAGCGCGGTCATTTCGCCCAGGCCGGTGCGGTCCAGCACCAGGTCCAGGTCGACGCGCTCCGGCGCCACGTACCATTTGCCCTTCAGAGTGAACGAGCCCAATCCCTGGCCGGAGCGGTCGGTGCGGGCGGGCTTGGCCGAGCAGGACACGCTCCAGCCGGCCCGGAGCGATCCCGGCGGCGAAATGTCGAGGTCCGTTTCCGTGAGGTAGAAAATCGATTTGCCGTCGCCGAATTTGAAATTGATGCGGCTGTTGCGCACGTGAATCGCCGGCGCCGTGCGCATCACCGACGGGTTCACAAACGACGCGAAATTCCAGCGGCCGGGCTCCAGGGCGGCGCCCGATTTCGTCAGGTTGATGTGCGCGCCGTCGAGCAGGATGGAGGCGATCACGAACCGGCCGCCCAGCAGGGACCAGGCGCCGGGGCGGACGTCCATCGCGTCCACGTACGCCATGGGCTCGATGCCGATGGAGGGATCTTCGTGGATCACCACGTTCTCCACGGTAAATCCCGGTCCCTTGAAGAGGCTGAACTTCACCGGGCCGCGGAATTCCACCCCTCGTCCCAGCGCGCGCGCGAGCGAGCCGCGCAGCCGCTCGCCGTACCGCCCGGCGTTCAGGTACGGCGCTACCAGGCCGGCCACGAGCAGCAGCAGCACGAATCCCAACGCCAGTTTCAGCAGCAGCTTGAGCTTCATTTCTCCGCTCCCAGCAGGACGCGGTAAGCCGCGGGGTCGTCGATATCGCCCACGATGCCGCCGTCCTCCAGATCGAGAAACTCGGTCTCGGCGGCATGACGCCGCACTACGTCGCGCGCCGCGCCGCCGGCGGGGAGCGCCAGAAATTCGGGAATGAGCGCGCGCGAAAACCAGATGGGATGGCCGCGGCGGCCGTGGTAGCGCGGCACCCGCAGCAGCGCGCGGGCGTCCCCGCCGAGCAGGGCGTCGATGGTCTCGGGCGCCACCGCCGGGTGATCCACCAGCGTGAACAGCACGCCCGCGGCATCGCCGGGCACGGAGCGCAGGCCGCACTGCATGGAGCTGGTCTGGCCGCGCGCATAATCGGGATTGGTCACGAAGGTCGCGGGACGCACCGCGCGCGCGCGTACCTCATCCGCCGCCGCCCCGATCACCACGATCACCGGCGAACAGCGTGCGCCCAACAGGCCCGTCAGGGTGTCCAGAAACGTTTCGCCGCGGTACGACAGGAGGGCCTTGGGGTAACCCATGCGGCGCGATTCACCGGCGGCGAGAATCAGTCCGGCGCCGCTCACTTGCTTAGCACGGCGCGCAGCGATTCGCCGGCGAACACCGACATGGAAAGCGCGCGCCAGTTGGAAGCGGCATGGCGGCGTACGGCGATCATCTCCGCGGCCACCGAGACGGCGATCTCCTCCGGAGAGATGGCGCCGATATCCAGACCCATGGGCGCGTGAATCCGGGCGAGAGCCTCGCGCGATGCGCCCTCCTTTTCCAGTTCGCGAACGACGTTGAGCACCTTGCGCTTGCTGCCGATCATGGCGATGTAGCGGGCCGGCGTGGCAATGGCCAGCTTGAGCACGCGCATATCGTCGCGATGGCCGCGCGTGACGATGATCACGTAGCTGGTCTCGTTGATCGGAAGCTGAGGAAACACCTCTTCGTACTCGGCGGCGTGGATGGCCGACGCCTCGGGGAAGCGGTCGCGGTTGGCGAACGTTTCGCGGTTGTCGATCACCACGGTGGCGAAACCCGCCAGCGCGGCGACCTTCGAGAGGCTTTTGGAAATATGGCCGGCGCCGAAAATGTAGGCGTGCGGCAGGGGCATCACCGGCTCCACGAAAACCTCCAGTTGGCCGCCGCAGATCAGGCCGTTGTCGTAGGCGGCGTCCTGGCCCAGGTTGAAAGTGAGCCGCTTCGGCTTTTCGCTCGCGATGACCTCGCGGGCGGCATTCCACACCTCGGCCTCGACGCAGCCGCCGCCGATGGTGCCCGTCATGGAGCCGTCTTCGCGCACCAGCAGCTTGGCGCTCTCATAGCTGGGGATGGAGCCTTGCACCTCGACGATGGTGGCCAGCGCGCACTTCTGTCCCAGGTTGCGCAGACGCACCAGTTCCTCGTAAACGTCCATTCGATGCGATTATAGCGTGCGGCGGCGAGGGGTGCCGTTGCGAGGCGTCCCATACAACCACCGGTGGTATGATCATCCCGGGAATATGAAATGGCTAGCGCCGAACGCGTGACCGTCACCTTGCCCGATGATCTCGTCCGAGAAATTGACCGGCGGGAGAAGAATCGCAGCAAGTTCGTCGCGGAGGCCGTCCGGCACGAACTGGATCGTCGCCGCCGCGCAGAGCTTCATCGATCGCTTCAGAACCCCCACCCCGAAAGCGCGGAGGTCGCCGGGCAGGGACTTGACGAGTGGATGCGTGGCTTGCCCGGCGAAGATACCGAGGCGCTGGTCGATAGCAGCGCCGGCAAGCCGGTGCGGTGGGTGCCGGGTGAGGGTTGGGTGGAGGGGGAGGGGCACGAGTGAAACTCGGCCGCGGCGCGGTGGTCGTCGTGGCGCTCGACCCCACGGTCGGTCACGAGCAGCATGGCGTGCGGCCCTGCATCGTGGTGAGCGACCCGTATCCACCTATCGCACCCGGCCAGAGCGGCTTGACCAAAAGTTCGTTCGCGCTGATCGACCAACTGCGATCGATCGACAAGCGAAGGGTCAGGCGCGTCTTCGGGGAACTCGCGCGGGAAGAAATCGCCGCCATCGATGAGGGGTTGGCGGCCTTTCTCGGCCTTGGCGGCGGACTTGCTGACTCGGGCGCCCCGGTCCAGTGAGGCGCGGGCGAACCGGCCGCCCGTCCCAAGGGCGCGTGCCGTGTGTCCGGCCGAATCAGTGGATCAAGATCGCCAGTAAAGCACGGCGCTCCCGTCGCAGGCGTTCCACCTCTGCGATTCGCTCCTCGGGGACCGGCTCCGCCAATAGGCGAGCAGCGAGTCCTCTTCGCGGTCCCGCTGAAATGTGGTGAGACTGAGAACCCGCTCCATCATCTTCAATTTATCGCTTGCCCGCGCCACACGTGCCTCAATGCTCCTTCCCCGCGCGGGCGTTGCGGAGCAGCAGCGTCCCGCACACTCCATAGCACGCGGCCGATATGTACAGTGCCGTGGCGCCGGCCCGCGCGAGTCCCGGCAACGGCAGCACGCGCGCACCCGCGCCGCTGGCATATAACAAGGCCGCGGCGGCAAGAACCAGGAGAATTCCCCCCAACACCCGCTCGGCCAGGGCCCTCGCGCCCGGGCGCAGCCTGGGCGTCTTCGGCCCGGCCGGCTTGGGAAACACGAGCGACAGAACAATCGATGCGGCGATCACCGCGCCGATAATGGCGAGCGAAGCTCCGATCGGAAATCGCCCGCCATAGAGATGATCCAGCCAAACCATCTTGAGGCCCACAAACACCAGCACCACGGCCAGGCCGTGCTTCAGAATGTGAAACCGTTCCAGCGCGCCGGAAAGCACGAAGAACAGCGCCCGCAGGCCCAGCACGGCGAATACATTGGAGGTGTATACGACGAACGGCTCCCGGGTGACGCCGAATACCGCCGGGACGGAATCCACGGCAAACATGATGTCGGTGGTTTCCAGGAACAGCAGCACGATCATGAGGGGCGTGACGCGCCGGATTCCGTCCACCGTCACGAAGAATCGCGAACCGTGAAGCTCGCGAGTGACCGGAAAGAACCGGCACACCCAGCGGATGATGGGGCTCTGGCCCGGGTCGATCTGTTTCTCCTTGTCGAACGCCATGCGGATGCCGGTGAAGATGAGAAACAGGCCGAAGACGATCATGATCCAATCGAAACGGATCAGCGCCGCTCCCACGGCAATAAAGATCGCCCGGAAAACCATGGCTCCCAAGACGCCGTAAAACAGGATTCTGTGCTGGAAGCGGGATGGGACTGCAAAATACCGGAAAATGAGGGCAAACACGAACATGTTGTCGATCGACAGCGACTCCTCGACCACGTAGCCCGCCAGGTACTCGAGGCTCAACTGGCGTCCGACGCCCGGCGAGTGTCTGGCCGATGCGAACAGAAACAGGGCATAGCTGAAAGCTAAGGCCAGCGCCACCCATATGGCCGTCCACCAGGCCGCCGCGCGCAGGGAGATGACACGATCCTGGCGATGAAACGACAGATCGATGGCCAGCAGGGCTACCACGACGCCGGTGAAGGCCAGATACAGCCACCAGTAGTCCACAAAGGGGAATAATGCTCCGCCCACTCCAGCCTCCGGTGTCTGTGAACGGCATGTGGAATGCCACAACGCCTGGTTGGCCCGCGGTGGCCCGCGGCGTGCGCCTTGCCCTGCATCGTGCCCGGCCGATACACTGGCGGTGGAAAGAGGTCTGGAAATCTGCTGGTGAAATACCAAAGGCCGGTCGGAGGGCGCGTCGCGGCGGTGGTTGCAGGGATTCTCGCGATCAGCGGCCAGCACCTCCTCACGCCGCTTTCCCTGTTGCACTGGCACAATGTTTTTCAGCACTTGTACTATCTGCCGATCGTCTATGCCGGTCTGACTTTCGGCTGGCGGGGCGGTGTGGCGGCCGCGGTTCTGGCCGGACTCTCCAATGCTCCCCATAACTTCTTGAGCATCGGGGCGATGCCCGGTTATGCCATCGACCAGATCCTGGATGTTCCCCTGTTTTGTGCCGCCGGCATCCTGACCGGCGTGCTGGCGGAGCGTGGGCGGAAGCAGCGGGCCGATCTGGAGCGTACCACCGCGCGACTCACCGAGGTTTACCAGAAACTGCAGGACAATTTCGAACGGATGAAGCGCGCCGAGCGGCTGTTCGCTTTGGGACAGTTGTCCGCCGGCCTCGCGCACGAGCTTCGCAATCCGCTGGCCAGCATCGCGGGCGCGGCCGGAATTCTGCAAAGGGATCTCCGCCTGGAGCACCGGGATGCCGAATGCCTGGGGATCATCACCAAAGAATGCCAGCGGCTGAACGGCCTGCTGACCCACTTCCTCGACTTCGCCCGGCCCCGCGCCCCGAAGTATCAGACGACCGATCTGCGCGTGGTGATCGATTCCGTGGTGGAACTGACCACCCACGCGGCCGGCGAGAAGGCTATTCGTCTGCGGCCGGAAATCTCCCCGCAACTGGCGCCGGTCGCGTGCGACCCCGAGTTGCTTACCCAGGTGCTGTTGAACCTGATCATCAATGCCATCCAGGCCACGCCCGATGGCGGCGAGGTGCTGGTGTCGGCCGGCCCGCGCAACGACCGCCTGCTGATCCAGGTGAGGGATGAGGGATGGGGGATCGCCGCGGCCGACCGCGACAGAATCTTCGACCCGTTTTTTACGACCAAAGAGAATGGAACCGGGCTGGGCCTGTCAGTGGCGCACCAGATCGTCGAGCAGCACGGGGGCATGCTCACCGCGGCGGAGAACTCCGGCAAGGGCATGACCTTCTCCGTATCATTACCCCTTCGTCACGAGAGACCGCATGAAGCATAGAAGCATACTGGTGGTGGATGACGATGAGAGCTTACGCCGAATCACCCAGCTCCAGCTCGAAGAAGCCGGGTATGACGCGCTCACCGCGGCGAACGGGAATGACGCGCTGGCGCTCATAGAAGAGGAGGCTCCGGCCCTGGTCATTTCGGATTTGAAGATGCCGGGCCTCTCCGGACTGGATCTCTTGCGGAAGGTCCGGGAATCCTATCCGCAGACCGCGGTGTTGATGGTTACAGCCTTTGGGACGGTGCAAACGGCGGTGCAGGCCATGAAGGCCGGAGCCTACGACTATCTCACCAAGCCCATCGACTTCGAAGAACTGGTGCTGGTCGTGAATCGGGCCATGGAGCGCCAGCAACTGCTCGAAGAGGTGCGTAGCCTGCGCGTCAGCCTCGACCAGAAGTACGGATTTGAGAGCATCGTCGGGCGGTCCAAGGTGTTGCTAAATGTGCTGGAGATGGCTGCCCGGGTCGCGCAGCGGGACTCCACCGTGCTGATTCGTGGGGAAACGGGAACAGGCAAAGAGCTGCTGGCCCGGGCGATCCACCAGAACAGCCGGCGCAAGGACCAGCCCTTCGTGATCATCAATTGTGGCGCCATCCCCAAGGACCTGCTGGAGTCGGAGCTCTTCGGCCACGCCAAGGGCTCGTTCACCGGCGCCTTCTCACCCAAGCGGGGAAAAGTCGAGACCGCCGACGGCGGCACGCTGTTCCTGGACGAAATCGCCGAACTGCCGGTGGAGCTCCAGGTCAAGCTGCTGCGGCTGATTCAACAAGGCGAGATCGAGAAGGTAGGCGCTACCAGTCCGCTAACGGTCGACGTGCGGATCATCGCAGCGACGCACCGCAACCTGCAGAGCCTGATCGAGGATGGTTCCTTCCGGGAAGATCTCTTTTACCGCCTGGCGGTGATCCCGCTCGTTCTCCCGCCTCTCCGCGAGCGTCCCGACGATATCCCCGAGCTGGTCCAGTACCTGTTCCTCAAGGCCAAGCAGAAACAATGCCTCCCCAATCTGAAACTGCCGCCCCATCTGGTTCCTTACTTCTGCGGCTACCGCTGGCCGGGCAATGTGCGCGAACTGGAGAACGTGATCGAGCGGCTGACCGTGCTGAGCGCGGGCGATGAGATCACCCTCAATGACTTGCCCGAGTTCCTGCGGCGGGAGAAACCCGGCCCGGAAGCGATGCAACTCGACCTGCCTCCCCAAGGCATCAGTCTGGAGGCCGTCGAGAAGGAACTGATTCTGAAAGCGCTCAAAAAATTCGATTGGAACCAAACCCGGGCAGCGGCATTTCTCGACGTCAGCAGAAGGGCCCTCATTTACCGCATGGAGAAGCACGGCATCCACCGGGAACCCGGGGAAACGGCCGGCGAAGGCTGACCACGGCAGTTTCGCGCGCGCCGCTTACCAAAAACGTACATCCGCTGCTCGGAGTTACTCAAAACGGACACCAAGGGCTCCCTTATCCCGGACCAAAAGGTAAGTAGCTTGTGGCTACGAACCTGCAACGGAACAGGAACGGTGAGACATGGCTGACGAACCGGCAACGACCACCTACACAGTCACGGAACCATTCGAAGAGGCGGTGAAGTCGCTCCGCAAGGTCCTGGCCGGGGGGAATCTCAAAATAACGGGCGAGTTGGACATGTCTTACCGTATCCGGCAACGTCTGCTGGTGGGCACCGCTCCGTGCCGGGTCCTGTTCGTCGGTGGGACGCCCGCCGTTTTTCAGAACCTCGGCGCGGATGCTCTGGCTGCCGCTCTCACCCCTCTGCATATCGTGGTCTCGGCCCGCGGCTCACAGACCGAGATCCACCTGTTACGGGCACTGGCTTCAGATAACGGTCCGCTCGAACCGCAGGTGGCGGCTACCTTTCGCCGCTTGCAGGCCGAGATTTTCCGCGCCATTGAAAAAATCGGCATGAGGGCGGCTCTTGGTGCTTGACCAACGCCCGCCGGCCTATCGGAAACACCTCCGAATCGGGAGCGGCTTCCTGGCACTATTGGCCGGAATCATCCTTTCCCTACCGCTGGTTCCCGGTCCCGGCATCGCCCTGATCCTGCTTGGACTGGTGCTTTTAAGCGACCATTTCGAATGGGCGAAGCGCATTCTGGACTGGGCCAAGCGACAGTGGCGGCAAGTCCGCCAGCGATAGCAGTGGCCCCCTGGTTGCCTGAACAGGATGGAAAGGCAGTTTCCGCATGAATGCCCTTGCCGCCGGACAGTCCTATGCGATCGCGGTGCGGTTCGACAAGGCCCTCAAGCTCATTCGCAGCGCGCTGACCCAATGGGAACTCGGCATCGCCGGAGAGTTCGACTCGACCGCGGTTTCCAACGGGGACCCGGAGGAGGAGGCGGAGCGTTCCCGGATTCTTTTGGTGGACTGCCCGTTGCTGGTATTCGAAGCCCTGGCATTGGATCGTGCTTCCGGAGTTTTCTTCCCGCTGCACGTTCTTGTCGATGCAGACGGCGACCAAACCAAAGTTTCCATGGTGAACCCCACCGAGCTTTTCGACGTCCGGCTCCCTTTGGGCGCCGCCGACCCGATGGAGAGACTACAGGGCCGCGTCGCACTGGCACTGGAATCAGTGCGGCAGCGATCCGGTGCAAATAACAACTGACAAGCAAGGTGAGAAATGAAGACTCGTGGAGTGGCTACATTACGGGACACATGGTTCGACAACACGGCCATGCAGAGTCCTACGCTCTTGATCGTCGGTCCGGTTGAAGATGACCGCACTCCGGACTCGGTATTCGGACAGCTCCCCTGGCAGGCCCATCGCGTGCCGAACTGTTTCGAGCTTGCTCTCCAATTACACAGCAGCGTTACACGGGTGATCGTCTGCGAGCGGGACCTTCCCGATGGCAGTTGGAAGGACGTCCTCAAGATCGCGGGGGGGTTGACTAATCCGCCGCCCGTCATCGTGACGTCGCGGTTGGCCGACGATTACCTCTGGGCGGAGGTCTTGAACCTGGGAGGCTACGACGTGCTGGCGAAGCCGCTGGACAATCGGGAAGTGAGACGAACCGTCAGCCTCGCCTGGGATCATTGGGCCAACCAGCAGTCCTCCGCCCGGCGTTCCTGGGGAGCATATGTCGGCGAAGGAGGTCCGAGAGCATGTTTGACAGCGTGAACGACGAAATCGCGCGGCTGCCCGTGATCTTCTGAAGCTTCCGGTCTCAACCCAACCTGAGGCCTTTGGGCGGGCGCCGCGAAGCGCCCGCCCGTTTCTTGAAGTCTCGCTCGCTACTCCACTTCAAGGTCCGGCACGCGTGCCGGCCGCAGCCAGCGCACGTAGGCTCCATGCAGGCCGTAGAGCGAGCAGCCGATGGCCACGGCCAGGACGGCATTGACGGCCATCACCGAGGCGGCGGTCGCCAGGAATGCCGCGGCGTCCACGCGGCTCATGCGCGGCAGGCGGCGCCAGGCGCTCCAGTCCAGCAGGCACAAGCCCATCCATGCGGTGACGCCGGCCAGTCCCGCAATGGGGATGTGCCCCACGATGTTCGCGCCAAGCCAGAGAATCACCGCCAGGAACACGGCGTGCATCAGGTTGGAAAGCCGCGTGGTGCCGCCGCAGCGCACCACCGCCAGGCTGCGCGCCGGAATGCCCACGCTGGGCGGGGCGCCGAACAGTCCGCCCAGGATGTTGGCAACACCATAGGCGCCCAGTTCGGCGTCGGCATCGGCCGGTTTCATGCGCTTGTGCCGCCCGCGAAAGTGCTCGACCACGCGCGACGTGATCAGGATGTTCACGGAAGAGACCAGCGCCAGGGCGAAGGCCGGGGGTAGCGCCGCCAGCAGTTCCTTGGCGCTCCATCCGAACCCGGCGAAGGGCGGCAGCGTGGCCGCGAGCGATCCGATTTCCCTTTCGCGAAAACCGAATGTCTTGGCCACCAGGATGGCCAGCGCCACGCCGATGAGCGGCGCCGGGGCCCGCGGGGACAGGCGCACGGCGATGGTGGCGGCCACGATCACCGTGAGGCTGAGCACCAGGGGCACCGCGCGCACGTCGCCCAGGTGGTCCAGCACCCCGGTAAGCTGTCCCAGCGCGGAAGCCGCCGGGCGCCGCATGGGCGACGCCACCCCGAACATGATGTCCATCTGCGATACCAGCATCATGCCGCCGATGCCGCACGAAAAACCGGTCACCACGGCGTGCGGCACGCGCGTGATATAGCGGCCCAGGCGCAGCAGGCCGAAGCCCATCATGATCAGCGAGGCCATGATGGTGAGGCGCGCGGCGCCGGCCACCCCGTGTTCGCGCGCCGCCATCGCCAGGAACGGAACGGTGGCGCTGGCCGTGCCGCCGATCAGCACCGGATTGCGGCCCAGCAGGGAGATCACCGGCGCCGTGAGAATCGATGTGAAGATCCCCAGCACCGGCGGCAATCCCATGGCCGACGCCAGCGCCAGGCCGTACGGCAGGGCAATCAGGGCCGCAATCGCCCCGCCCGCGCAATCTCCCAGAAACCGCGTCCAGCCGTAGTTCGCACGAGGCGGGCGCATTCTTCGCAGAATGGCCCGCAGGTTCAAGCCATCACCTTGAGGAAGGCCGTCTTGAAGCGGTTCATCTCATCGGCGGTGCCGATGGTGACGCGCACGTGTGTCGGCCAAGTGGGCCACACGCGTCCGATGTAGATCTTCTCCCGCGCCATGCCGGCGGTGACCTCGTGCGGCGGCCGCTTCACGTCCACCATGAAGCAGTTCGACACCGACGGCACGTACTGGAAGTTGTGCTTGTCGAGGAAGCCGAACACGTCCTCGCGCACGTCGGCGATGATCTTGCGACGCTCCGGCACCACGTACTTGGCCTGGAGGCTGGCGCTGGCCGCGGCCATTCCCGTGATGGGCATCATGGTGGAGCTGAAGCCGCTGAGTTTGTTGAGCAGATCCGGCCGGGCAATGGCCGCGCCCGCGCGCAGGCCCGCCATGCCGTAGATCTTGGAGAAGGTCCGCAGGACGACCACGTCCTTGTCCGCCGCCACCAGGCCGGTACTGAAGGGCGCGCCGGCAATGTGGGTGTAGGCCTCGTCGATCATCACGATGGCCCCTTTGGGCTTGTTGGCCAGCAGCCACTCGATATCCGATTTCGGCGTCAGCGTGCCTGTGGGATTGTTCGGATTGCAGATGTAGATGAGCCCGGCGTCGGGACTGGCCGCGGCCATGGCCTTCACGTCGTGCGCATAGCCTTTGTCCTTCATGAGCGGCACGCGGATCACTTTGGCGCCGATGAACCGCGCCGCGCGCTCGCCCGCTTCGTAGCCCGGATCGCCGGTGACGAACGGCTTGGTGGGCGAGGTGAAGGCCAGCACCGCCTGGTGCAGCGGGCCGCTCGATCCGGGATGGATCGAGACGTAGCTGAGCTTCACGCCTTCCTGCTCGGCGAGGATGGTGCGCACCTTGTCGGTTTCGCCGAACCGGTACCGCCCGCCCTGCGCGACCATGCTGTACGCCGCCTCCCGCGCCTCCTTGCAGGGGCCCAGGGGATTCTCGTTGGCGTTGATCAGCACCGCGTCGGACGGGGCATCGTCGACCTTGGAGAGCTGGGCCAGTGCGGGCTCGTTATAAAACGGCAACGCCGCGCCGGCGGTGATCACGGTGGCGATCCGGCCGAACATCCGGCGCGAAAAGCCGCGATTCAGCAGTTCCTGCTTCTGTTGCGGGCTCAAAACGGTGTTCATGCTTCCCCTCTCTTCCAGAACCGGGTTTGGGAGTAGATTACCAGTTTCCGCGGCCGGTGTCGAACCGCCCGAGCCGCCAGCGTCCATCGGCTACGAGCGGTGGTAGTAGCAGCACTGTTGCGGTAGCCTGCTACTACTTGTCCCTGAACAAAGGATCCAACATTGAAACCGTGCTCTGAACTGCCGCTCCGCAACGTCCCTGCCGCGCCGCCCATGGCCGCCCTCGCCGCTCTATCCCCGGCTGAAATTCGCGCCGAAGGAAGTTGCTCGGTTCCTTACCCGGCCGTGTCAGCACCCTGGTCGTGCCGGCGCGCACCCTTTCGGCATCCAGTGACGAACCCGCCAACCGTTTCTTGGAATGTGCCGAAGCCGCCAAGGCCGATTTCCTGGTCACCGGCAACAAGCAGCACTTCCCCGAGCAGTGGAAGGCCATCCGAGTGGTCAACGCCCGTGAGTTCCCGGGCCAGTTTGTCGCCAGCTTCCTAACCAGGTAATTAGCCAGGCATGTATGGAATCGGCAGCAGGTTCACCGGCGGGGCGCAAAGAACGGTGGGCCACTTTTCTCGGCGTCGCGGCGGTGAGTTACTTCCCCGGATGCAACACCAGTTTCTGCACCCGCCAGTTCAGGATCTCGCCGACATACAGCACGTTCTCCGAGGGGCATGCCATTTCGTGGACCCAGCCGAACTGGCCGGCACGTTTGCCCGCCTTTCCCAACACGCCTAGAATGTTGCCGTTCAAGTCCAGCTTGTAGATGCGCCCCGGGCGCGAGTCCGAACTGTACAGCACCTGGTTGGGCCCGGGCGTGATGCACAGGGCCCACGGCGCGCCTACGTTGGTGAACTGCTTCAGGAACTTCCCGTCGGTATCGAAAACCTGGATGCGATTATTCTCGCGGTCGCCCACATAGATGTTGCCGCGCGCGTCGGCCACAATCGAGTGCGGCGTATGAAACTCGCCGGGCCCGGTGCCGCGCTCTCCCCAGGACGTAACCCAGTTGCCGTCGCGGTCCACTTTGGCCACCCGCGAATTGCCGTAGCCGTCGCTGATGTAGCCGTTGCCCGCGGCGTCCCACGCGATGTCGGTGGGCCGGTTGAAGAGATTGTCGCGTGCCGGAGGCGGTTCCGCGCGTCCCGGCGCGGCGGGCTCCACGGCCTCGGGTTTGCGGCCCAGCAGCATCGTCACGCGGCCCTCGGGGTTGAACTCGATCACCATGTTCGAGCCCTCGTCCACGCACCAGATGTTGTCGTCGGCGTCCACCCGCACGGCGTGCGCCATGGAGAAGCCGTAGAGGTCCTTGCCGATCTCGCGCAGCAGCTTGCCATCCCCGGCGAACTCCAGAAGCTGCGCGCGGGCGCCGCGGTGGAACACGAAAATGTGTCCCTTGGAATTCACCGCCACACCGGCCGCCTCGCCCAGGTTCATCTCCGGCGGAAGGCGTAGCGGGTTCGAAGCCTCAAAGGGGATTTCCGGCGCCGTCTGCTGCGCCGGCAGCGCGACGGCCCACCAGGCGGCGAGCGCCAGCAGGCGCGGAACCAGCCGAGCGTGGTTTCTCAAGGTTGCCCTCCTGTCGATTGGGAAGTATACACCCGAAACGGTGGCGCGCCTTGGGTCCGGTTTTTTGGCTCGCCGCCGCACGGTACAATAGACCCTTCAGCGTCCTGCCTTCTGGTTTGGTCCGGGCCCGTTATCGATCCGCGGCGTTGGCCGGGCGGTAATCGGCTCTTCCCCGATGCAACCGGCTGCTCGAAGGTCTTACTGTGGGAGTACTCATGCGTTTTCCGATTCGCACCATCGCTTTCCTGGTGCTCGCGTCCGCGCTCGCACCGCAACTGCCGGCCGCCGATGAGCGCATCGCCGCGCGCGTCGACGACAGCCGCCGCGTGGCCGTGAAGGGCCATGTTCATCCCCTGGCGCTTCCCCAATACGATCAGGGGCCGGTCGACGCGGCAAAGGAAATGCGCTACGTCACCATGCTGCTGAAGCCCGCGGCCGGGCTCGAGCTGTTCCTCGCCGGGCAGCAGAGTGCCTCCTCGCCGGACTACCATCGGTGGCTCACGCCGGAGCAGTTCGCGGACCGGTTCGGACTCGTTGCGAGCGATATCGGCAAGCTCGTCTCCTGGCTCGAATCGCAAGGCCTGAAAGTGAACGGAGTGGCGCGCGGACGCCACTGGATCGCCTTCAGCGGCCCTGCCGGACGCATGGGCCGCGCGCTCGGCACCGAGTTTCATCGCTACCGCGTCAACGGCGAGACGCACATCGCCAACACCACGGAGCCCTCGGTTCCCGCGGCGTTTGAGAGCGTCGTCGCCGGCTTCCGCGGCCTCCACGATTTCCGTCTGAAGCCGCTATATGTCACACCCATGGCGCCACTCGCCGGGCCGGAATTCAATTCGGGCGGCAGTCACTTTCTGGCGCCGGAAGATTTCGCGACTATCTACGGCGTTAACGCGCTCTACAGTGCGGGATTCGATGGGTCCGGCCAGAGCATCGTCATCGTGGGGCAGACGGACATCGTTCTCGCCGACCTTCAGGCCTTCCGCAAGCGCTTCGGCCTGCCCGCCAACGATCCCGAAGTGGTCGTGGTGGGCGGCGCGGATGGGGACCCGGGGATCAGCGGCGGCGACCTGGTGGAAGCCGATCTGGACCTGGAATGGGCCGGCGCCGTCGCGAAGAGCGCCCACATTATTTATGTGAACTCGTTCGACGTCGGTGTCTCCGCGCAGTATGCCATCGACCAGAACCTCGCGCCCGTGATCTCCATGAGCTACGGCGGCTGCGAGCAGGAGAACTCGCCGGGCTTGCGCGCACTGGCCCAGCAGGCCGCCGCCCAGGGCATCACCTGGATCGCCGCCTCGGGCGATCAGGGCGCGGCCACCTGCGATATCTCCGCTCCTACCCCGCAGGCCGCTAAGGGACGGACGGTCACGTTTCCCGCGAGTATCCCGGAGATCACCGCCGTGGGCGGCACCACCTTTAACGAAGGCTCCGGCACTTACTGGAGCGCTGCCAACAGCCCCAACCTGGGTTCCGCCTTGTCCTATATTCCGGAAAAAGTCTGGAACGATTCGGCCGCCAGAAACGATCTCGCCGCGGCCGGCGGCGGCGCCAGCATCGTGTTTCCGAAGCCGGTGTGGCAGGCCGGCCCAGGCGTGCCCAACGACAGTGCGCGCGATGTTCCGGATGTTTCTCTCTCCGCCTCTCCCGACCACGTCGGCTACGCCTTCAATACCGGCGGGAAAACGGGCATCGTGGGCGGAACCTCCGCCGGCACGCCGGCCTTCGCGGGCATTGTAGCGCTGCTCAACCAGTACCTGACGGCCCACCATACTCTGGCCCAGCCGGGCCTGGGCAACATCAACCCCATGCTCTACCGCCTGGCCCAGGCCGCGCCGCAAGCGTTTCACGACGTCGCCACCGGCGACAACATGGTGCCCTGCGCACAGAACAGCCCCGATTGCGTCAACGGCCTGGCGGGCTACAGCGCCGCCGCCGGGTACGATCTGGCGTCGGGACTGGGCTCGGTCGATGCCTTCCAGCTAGCCAGCCAGTGGAACACCGGCACGGCGAGTACCACCACACTGGCCGCCAATCCGGGGGCCATCAACCTGGGCGACACGGTGCAGTTGACGGCCACCGTCACCGGTGCCGCCGCCACACCCACCGGAACGATTACCTTCATCGCCAACGATACCTTGCTGGGCACGGCGCCCCTGGCGTCGGCGGGCGCGGCGGCCACGGCCTCGCTCGCGGCGAACTCGGTCGCCATCGCCGCCGGCAATGGCACCGTCACGGCCATGTACAGCGGCGATGCCGTCTACAATGCCTCCGCGGGAACGGCCACCGTCGCGCTCAATCTGCCGGCCTCCGGCTCGCTGGTGGTGCTCTCGGTTTCGCCCGATCCCGTCCCCGAGACTACCGGCCCGCAATGGCCGTACACCCTCACGGTGCGGGAAAGGGCCGGTGTCGCAACCAAGCTCACCAAGTTCACCATTAACGGCGTGAACAACCTCAGCGTCTTCGACACTACAGACCTCCCCGCCAATGGCACCATGTCGTTGGCGCTGGCGGGATCGGGGCTCACTCCTCCCATCGACCGCGTTTTCATTCTGACCGGCGCCGATGCCGACGGGCGGACCTGGACGCAGCAGATTACCGTGCCGTTTGTCGCTCCCGTCAATCCCGTGATCCAGCCGTCGATCACGCTCACCAGCACCCCCGCCGCCATCCAGCAGAACCCGCTGGCCGATGCGTCGTGCCAGTGGTCCCAGCAGTTGACCGTGCAGGAGCAGGGCGGCTTCTTGACGCGGCTCACCGGATTCACCGCCGGCGGAACCGATTTCAGCACGCAAATCCAG
This sequence comes from Terriglobia bacterium, assembly GCA_020073615.1. GTDB lineage: Bacteria > Acidobacteriota > Terriglobia > Bryobacterales > Bryobacteraceae > JADGNR01. The sequence continues at coordinate 1,340 of JAIQEX010000017.1, read as the reverse complement.
ACGCTCTTTGGCACCACCAGGCTGGCCCCGTACGGCACGTTGCAGGCCACCATGTGCTGGAGCAACATCAGCACCCCGGCAACGAAGAGCTACGTGTTGACCGGCGCCAGCGAGCTCGGCCCCTCGGTCACGGCCACCATGTCCACGTCATTTGCGGCGGCGTCGTCGGGCCCGGCCGCCTTCTCCGTCGCACCGGCGACGGTCAACCTTTCGGTTGCCGACGCGCCGCAAAACGCCGCCGCGACGCTGACTCTGAATTTCGCCGGCGGCACGCCGTCCTGGACCGTCTCCGTGCTGCCGTCCAACCGCACTACAAGTTGGCTGACCGTTCCCACGCCTTCCGGCACCGGCCCCGCGCAGGTGAAACTGCAAGCCTCCGCCGCCGGTCTCTCCCATGGCGTCTACCAGGCCACGCTGGCCATTCAGGCGGACAATGCCGTTCCGCAATCGCTCCTGGTTCCGGTGGTCTTTGTGGTGGGCGCTTCGTCCACCACCAGTATCGGCGGCCTGCAAAACGCGTTCTCGTTCCAGAGCAATTTCGCTCCCGGCATGCTGATGAGCGTCTACGGCACGCAGCTCTCCTCCGCTACCCGGCAGGCCTCTGCGCTTCCCCTGCCGCTGACGCTGTCGGGCGTTTCCGCCACGGTAAACGGCGTGACCGCGCCCTTGTGGTTCGTTTCGCCCGGCCAGTTGAACATCCAGATACCGTATGAGACCGGTCTGGGAACGGCCATTGTGGCCGTCAACAACAACGGACAGGTGGCTTCCCTGGCGTTTCCGGTCGCGGTTGCCGCGCACGGCATTGCGCTTACGGCGCCCAACCAGCCGCCGGTGATTCTTAACCCGGCGGGCGCCGTCGTCACTTCCGCTTCTCCGGGGCAGATCCTGACGCTGTTCTCCACCGGCGAGGGCGACGTCACGCCCACCCTGGCCACGGGCGCCGCTCCCACCACCACCACGATTTCGCGCCTGCCGAAACCGCGGCTGCCGCTGACGGTGAGCGTGGGCGGCCCTGCCTCCGGATCTTGCGTCGAATGTTGATCAATGGCGCGAAACCTGCCCTGACACAAGTCCCGATGCCCTGGTATTTCGTAAACGGCCGAGAATCACCAGAACCGGACGTGCCTACAGGGGTAGGTCAGCCCGGCGCAGGTTCAATTGGAGGATGAAAAGACAAATCCTTACGCCCGTTGGTCTCGACAGCCTGATGCAAGGCCTGCCCATAGGCGGGGGCATAGGCATGGGCGTTGGAATTTGAAGTTGGCTACCACTTGGGTGCCAGCCAGCATTTCGGCCACGGCGGCCCGGAGGGCTACTCTAGGTTCTGGGGAAACTAAGCC
>JAIQEX010000180.1 GCA_020073615.1 Terriglobia bacterium | reverse complement strand
TTATTTCTTAACTCACCCTAAGCACCATGCGCCGCCTGGGAGTTGTTCTTGCCTCCGTCCTGCTGATGGCCGGTGTTGCTACCGCCGGCGATGCCGCCCGCGACGCGCGATGGCGCAGCGATCTTCAGTACTTGAGGATCAACCTCCCGAGCCGCCATCCCAACCTGTTTTTCCACATGAAACCGGAGGACTTCGCGGCCCGCGGTGACTGATCTGGACAGCCGCATCCCGGACCTGGGCGACCCGGAGATGGAGGTGGGCATGCAGCGCATCGTGGCCATGGCGGGCGACGGGCACGCCTCCGTAGTACTTCCCTTTTTGCCGCTGCCCATCGCGCTGCGCTGGTTCGCCGACGGCCTCTATGTCGCGGCCGCACCCGCCGATGCGGCGCGCGCCGTGGGGTTTCGCTATGTGGTGGAGGACGCGTTCGGTGCGCGCTTCACCGTGGAAGTGACACCGTCATTTGCGGCGCCGGTGGAAGCGCCCGACCCCGCCGCCGGATTCGTCCCGTACTGGAGACGCAACACCGGCTCGGCATACTGGTTCACGTATCTGCAGAGCGCACGGACCCTCTACCTGGCCTACAACGCCTGCCAGAACATTCCCGGCCTGCCCTTTATCGCCTTCGCGCAGCAGGTGTTTTCCACCATCGACGCCAACGGAATCGGCCGCCTGGTGGTGGATGTGCGCAACAACCCCGGCGGCGACAGCCGCGTAGTCCAGCCGTTATACGACGGCATCAAGGCGCGGCGGGCGCGGTTGCAGGTGAACGCCATCATCGGGTGGCGCACGGCCTCTTCCGGCATGTGAGTGGGAAACACGCTCTCGCTCGACTACGGCGCCACGCTGGTAGGCGAGCCGACCGGAGGCAAGCCCAACGCCTATCGGCCGACTACTTCGCGCGCCACGATCCGTACCTGGCCGCGGTGCCGGCCGGCCCCGTTTCCTCTGCGCCCGCGCCCGCCACGGGCGGCGCCATTGCGGTGAGCGCGGCCAGTTTCCGTGGGGAGCTGGCCCCTGGCGCGCTGGCGTCGGTATTCGGCGATTTTTCAGCCGCAGGCGCAAGCGGCGCACCCGGGAGAGATCGTCCAGTTGTTCGCGACGGGCCAGGGCCCGCTGGACCGTGCGGTGGCCGACGGTGCGTCCGGCCCCACCGATCCGTTGGCGCAGACGCCGGCCGCGCCGCTGGTTTTCTTCGGGGCCGAGCCCGCGGAAGTGATCTTCAGCGGGGGCAGGTGCCCATCTTCGTGGCGCTCAACGGCGTGGTGAGCAACGCGGCCGGGCTGTGGATCGAGTAGCGGCCGGAAGACAACAATCAGCGCGCGGCCTGGGTCTGCGGGGCGGCTGGCTCGAGCGGGTTCGGCAGACGGTGCGCGGCGTAGTAACCGGGGCGCACGCGTTCCACGATCTGGGCCACCGGACGATCCAGCACGCGGAAATACGGCTGCGGATTCAACCCGATCCAAAAGGCCCACACGATGAGCGGCGCGAAGATGGCGATTTCCCGCCAGTTGAGGTCTTTGAGCGTCCGGTTCTTCTCGTTGACCTCGCCCAGCATGGTGCGCTGAAACAGCCACAGCAGATACGCCGCGCCCAGGGCGATGCCCACGGCCGCCCAGAACGCCCACATGACCTTCTCTTGATAGGCGCCGCCGAGGATGGTCAACTCGCCGATGAAGCCGTTCAAAGGCGGCATTCCCATGGAGCTGAGCGCCGCCAAGCCGAACACCAGGGTGAAGATGGGCATCACTTTCAGCAGGCCGCCATATTCGGCGATCTCGCGCGTGTGCCGCCGTTCGTAGACCACGCCCACGATCAGGAAGAGCATGCCGGTCGAGATGCCGTGGTTGATCTGCTGGATGATGGAGCCCGACATACCGGCGGGGTTGAGGGCGAAAATTCCCAGCGTGCAGAATCCCAGGTGGCTGACCGAGGAGTAAGCCACCAGCTTCTTCCAATCCTTCTGCATCAGAGAGGCCAGCGCGCCATAGACAATCCCCACGATGGAAAGAAACACCATGATGCCGACCACCGTCTGGTTCCGGGAGGCGTCGGGCACCAGCGGCAGCGAAAACCGCAGAAAACCGTACGTCCCCATCTTCAGCAGGACGCTGGCCAGAATCACCGAGCCGGCGGTGGGCGCCTCCACGTGCGCGTCCGGCAGCCAGGTGTGGAAGGGCCACATGGGCACCTTCACCGCGAAGCCCACGAAGAAGGCCCAGAAGACCCACCACTGCACGGCCGGGGAAAGCTGCGTGTGCATCAGGTCCGCGTAATCGAAACTGTACAACTGGAACTGCCGGTAGTGCTGGAAGTAGAGCGTCAGAATGCCGAGCAGCATCAGCACCGAGCCGATGAGCGTGTAGATCATGAATTTGATGGCGGCATACACGCGCCGCGGGCCGCCCCAGATGCCGATGATGAAGTACATGGGCACGAGCACGGTTTCCCAAAAAACGAAGAACAGCAGGAGGTCGAGCGCCATGAAGACGCCCAGCATGCCCGTCTGCAGCAGCAGGAAGAAGGCGTAATACTCCTTGAGCCGCTCGTGGACGGCGCTCCAGCTCGAAAGGATGGAGAGGAAGCCGAGGAGCGTGGTGAGCATCACCAGCAGCAGCCCGAGGCCGTCGATGCCGATGTGATAGGTAGCGCCCAGGGTGGGAATCCACGCGGCCTTTTCGACGAATTGAAAGTCCCTGGTATGGTCGAAATTGAAGACCAGGGGCAGCGACACCAGGAACCCGGCGAGCGAGATGGCGTTGGCCCACAACTTGATGGCGCGCGGCTTCGAGGAGGGAATGAAAAGCAGCACCAGCAGCCCGGCCAGCGGGGTGAACAGGACTATGGAGAGGATGTGGTCCATAAAGCTGAACAGGGAATAGTCCCTCATGGTATCACCAACCGCGGGCCGTCGATTCGCAAACACAGCGGCGGTAGAATGGCACAGGAGGTTGCCCCATGCGATCGGTCCTGTGGGCGGCATTCTTCCCCGCCTTGCTGTATGCGGCGCCGGGCGCTGCGGACGCGCTGGCCATTGTCAGGCCGGTGATCAGCCAGATGGACGGCGGCGCGCCCGAGCCGGCGGGCTTCGAGCACGCGGCCGGAGAGACCCTGTTCTTCACCTGCCGCATCGCGGGATATGGTAAGACGGCCGAGCAGCAGGTTCACCTGACGTATTCGGTGCAGGCGTTCGACCCCAAAGGAGTGCCGCTCGGGGAGTTGTACAAGAACGAAATCGCCCAGGAAGTGACCGCGCAGGACAAGGAGTGGCTGCCCAAGATCGAGACCGAGGTGGCCATTCCACCGCTGGTGGCCTCGGGAACCTACAAGATCGTGGTGAAAGCGGAGGACGTGGTCGCCAAGACGTCGGCCGTGCTGGAGGTGCCGTTCCGGGTGCGCGGGCACGAGGTGGCCGCGAGCGATACGCTGGTGGTGCGGAACTTCCGGTTTCTGCGCCGCGAGGACGACGCGCAGGCGCTGGAAAAGCCCGTCTACAAGCCTGGGGACACGGTGTGGGCCAAGTTCGACATCATCGGCTACCGGTATGGGGCGGGCAACAAGGTCGACGTGAGCTATGTGATTTCCATCCTGGGCGCGGGCGGCAAGGTGCTTTGGACGCAGCCCGAGCCGGCGGTGGAAGAGAGCGATTCCTTCTATCCCAAGCGCTACGTGGCCGCGGATTTCAACATCAATCTCCAGGGCGACATACGTCCCGGCGCATACACCATTGCGGTGGCGGTGAAAGACGCCATCGGCAATCAGACCGGTGAGGGGAAGTACACGTTTACCGTGGAGTAGCGCCTCACCAAACCGCGGCTGGCCCGTCCAACCCAACCATGAAACTATCCGTAACGGCCCTTTCCGTCTCCGCGCTGGCCCTGATGGCCGCCGCGAACGTCTCCGCGCAGGCGCAGCGGCAGCCGCCCACTCCGGCGCAATCCATTCGCGGCAACTTTTCCCAGCTCAACAAGGAAGTCCTGGCCATGGCCGAAGACTTCCCGGAGGCCAAGTACAATTACAGCCCGGGCAAGGATGTGCGCTCGTTCGGCGACGTGATCATCCACATCGTCTCGGGCAATGTCTTCGGAGCGAAGGCCGGCCGCGGCGAGCAGGTCAAGTGGGATGAGCTCGATCCCAAGGACTACAAGACCAAGGCCGATATGGTGGCCGCTCTGCGCAAGTCCATCGACGACGCCACGGCCACCCTGAAGGCCACGCCCGACGACAAGTTCAAGGAGACGCTGTTTCCTTGGATGGCGGTGATCGAGCACGAGGCGGAGCACTTCGGCCAGTTGAACGCCTACTACCGGGTGAACGGCCTGGTGCCGCCGCAATCGCGCCCGCAGGCCAAAGCGAATTAGCTTAGGGCGTGCGCTCTAGCCCGCGGCCTTCGGCGCTGCCCTGGCGTGCTGGCGCATCGCCCTACACCAGCACGGTGAAGGTGGATTCGGTGCGCTCGACGGGGCGGTAGAGGGTGTCGCGCTCCCTCGGCTCGCGGCCCGCTTTGCGGATCAACTGCAGGAGCTCGGCGCGGCGCAGGCCCTGCGTGGTGGTGGCGCCGGCATCGTGGTAGATGCGCTCCTCGACGATGGTGCCGTCGATATCGTCGGCTCCGAAGCGCAGCGCGATTTGCGCGATGCGGGGGGTCATCATCACCCAGTACGCCTTGATGTGGGGGATGTTGTCGAGCATCAGGCGGGCCACGGCGATGTTCTTGATGTCGTTGAAGCCGGTGGTTTTCGGGATGTGCCCGAGGGGCGTGTTATCGGGGTGGAAGGCCAGCGGGATGTAAGTCACGAAGCCGTGCGTCTCGTCCTGCAGGGCGCGCAGCCTGGTCAGATGATCGGCGCGGTCCTCGTCGTTTTCGATGTGGCCGTAGAGCATGGTGCAGTTGGATCGCAGGCCCAACTGGTGGGCGATGCGCGCGGTTTCGATCCACTCGCGGCCGTCGATTTTGTGATCGCAGATGATGCGGCGCACGCGCTCGTTGAAGATCTCGGCGCCGCCGCCGGGCAGCGAATCCATGCCCGCATCGCGCAGCCGTTCGAGCGTCTCGCGGATGGAGACGGCGGTGCGCCGCGCCAGGTAGGCGATCTCCACCATGGTGAAGGCCTTGAGGTGCACCTGCGGGAAGCGCTGCTTGAGACCGCGCAGCATCTCGCAGTACCAGTCGAGGGTGAGCTCGGGATGCAGGCCGCCGACGATGTGAAACTCGGTGACCGCTTCGCTCCAGCCCTCCCCGGCGCGGTGCCAGACCTCTTCGAGCGACATGGTGTAGGCCTTGGGGTCGCGCACGCGTTTGCCGAAGGCGCACAGGCGGCAACTGGCCACGCAGACGTCGGTGGGGTTGATGTGGCGGTTGACGTTGAAGTAAGTCACGTTGCCGTGGAGGCGCTCGCGCACCAGGTTGGCGAGATAGCCGAGCGCCAGGATATCGTGCGAACGGTAGAGGGCGACGCCGTCGTCGAAGGAGAGCCGATCGCCCGCTTCCACCTTGCTGCGGATGGGCAGCAAGCGCGGATCGTCGATTACTACTTGCATGTCAGGTACCCGGTTTGAGGAGGAAAATATCGGCAGCCCAGAATACAAAGAATAACACGCTCACATAGCCGTTCATGGTGAAGAAAGCCGCGTTGACGCGCGAAAGATCGCCGGGCTTGACGATGCTGTGCTCGTAGGCGAGCAGCGCCACGATGGCCGCCACGCCGGCTACGGCGAGCGCGCCCAGGTGCAACGTGTAGACCAGGGCGCCCAGCGAGAGCACCATGAGCACGTGCATTCCCCGGGCCACGCGGAGCGCTCCGGCGATGCCCAGCGCGCGCGGCACGCTGAACAGCCCCTCGGCGCAATCGAATTCGTAATCCTGGCAGGAGTAGATGACGTCGAAGCCGGCGGTCCAGAAGGTCACGGCGGCGGTGAGCCAGAGGATGCGCGGGTCGAGCGAGCCGCGGATGGCGATCCAGGCGGCGGCCGGCGCCATCCCCAGGCTGAAGCCCAGCACCAGGTGGGAAAACGAGGTGAAGCGCTTGGTGAAGGAATAGAAAAAGACGATGCTCAGGGCCACCGGCGCCAGGAGCAGGCAGAGCGGATTCAGGTTTGCCGCGGCGAAGCAAAACAGCACGGCGGCCGCCGCCACGAACACCCAGGCAAAGCCGCGGCTGAGCAGGCCGGCGGGCAGGTGGCGCATGCGGGTGCGCGGATTGCGCGCGTCGATTTCCCAATCCACCAGCCGGTTGAAGGCCATGGCGGCGGAACGGGCGCCCACCATGGCGACCACGATCCAGAACAATTTCGCGGGGATACGGTTTCCCGCATACCCGCCGCCGCGGAAAGCGAGCAACGCCCCGGTGAGCGCAAACGGCAGGGCAAAAACGGAATGCTCGAACTTGATCATCTCGAGCGCGAGGCGGAGCCGTTTCCAGATCATCGATGGTGTGCCCCCATTTTACCGCGCCGGCCCCGCGGGCTAGGCCGCGATCCGTCGATAAGATTTCACCGCCGAGGCGCCGAGCCGCCGAGGGGAACCACGTCCGTCCGTTCTCCGCGTGCTCGGCTGGCTCGGCGCTCGAACCCGAGGGAATCGGAAACGCGTGAATCGGCGCAGAGCGCGCACTCGCGGTTGCACCTGACAGGTACCGACGCCGGCGTGGCCGAGAGCGCGGGAAATCCTAAGTTCTCGGCGTCTCGGCGTCTCGGCGGTGAAAAGTCCTTGCCCTAACGTACGGGTCGCGGGCTAGAATGACGGTTTCCCCGGTGCCATGGGCGTGCTACAGTTTGGGCATACGGCCGAGCGCGGGAAGGAAGGGGCGGTGATGCTGGAAGCCTTCGCCTTGACGGACAAGGGCTGCGTCCGAGGCAACAACGAAGACTACTGCCTGATCGAGCCGGAGCTCGGGTTGTACCTGCTGGCGGACGGCATGGGAGGCGCCAAGGCGGGCGAGCGGGCGTCGCGGCTGGCGGTGGACACGGTGGCGGAGATGGTCCTGCTGGCGCAGCGCCGCGACTCCCAGGTGCTGCTCTCCGCCGTGGAGGAGGCCAACCGGCGCGTCCTGGAGGCGGCGCAGAGCGATCCCAGCCTGGAAGGCATGGGCACCACCCTGGTGGCGGCTCTCGAAATGGATGCCGGGCTCTCCATCGCCAGCGTGGGCGACAGCCGCGCCTACCTGCTGGACGACGACGGCTTCCGCGCCATCACCGACGACCAGACGTGGGTGAACGAAGTGGGCCGGCCCCTTGGGCTGGACGAAGAAAGCCTGCGCAGCCATCCCATGCGCCACGTGCTCACCATGGCCATTGGCGCCAGCGCGCCGTTGACCGTGAATTATTACTCGGTGGTCTTGAAGGCCCCTTCGCTCATGCTGATGTGCAGCGACGGACTCCACGGCGTGGTGGAACCGCCGCAACTGGAGCGGATCCTGCGCGACGGGCGCGACGGCGCGTCCCTCGAACAGAGCTGCCGGCAGTTGATCGAGGCCGCCAAGGATGCGGGCGGTCCGGACAACGTGACCGCCGTGCTGGTCCGCAAAGCGGGATGAGCAGGAGCTCTTAGCGACCTACGCGTTCTGGCGCAGCCACTCGCGGAAAGCGTCGCGATGCAGAATGATGCCTTTGCGCGAATACCGCAGGTATCCCTGCCTGCGGAACTGGTTCATGTAATGGGTGACGATCTCGCGCGAGGTGCCCACGTACTGCGACAGCAATTCGTGCGTGAACGGGACCATGCGCACCGACCCGTCGTCCTCCTGGGCTCCCAGACGCTCGGAGAAACGAATCAGCGAACGGGCCAGGCGGCGCGCGATATTGTCCACCGAGAAGCTCTCGATGCGGTGCGTGAAATCGATGGTGCGCTGCACAAAGATCTGCAGCAGGGCCACCGCCAGGCGCGGCCGTTTCATGACGATGTCTTCGATCTCGGAGGTGGTCCAGGTCATCAGCTTGGAGTTTTCCAGAGCGGTGGCCTGCTCGGAGCGATGGGGGAGGTTGAGAAAGGCCGATTCGCCGAAGAACTCGTCGCCCTGGTAGATGTCCACTACCACCTGGCGGCCATCGTCGGCCAGGCGTGAGACTTTCACTTTCCCATCGATCACGAGATAGATACTGGTGGAAGGCTGATCCTGATTGTAGATCATCTGGCCCTTCCGGTACTCCACGATGCTGGAGCATGGCAAGTGAGCTAACGGATCCTCGAGCAGTTTTTGCGGTGCGGCTATTGTGGGACTGGTTGTTGCCATTGATTCTCCTCCAAAAGACAGAATTCCCTATACCCCTCTACCGTTGCTGCGGGGCGCACGTATCGCTAACGGTCTCGATGGTGCGCACCTTGAAGCTGGGGCGGGCCTCCCCCGGGTCCGATGTACCGCGGACGGTCACCTTGTGCCCCAAATGTTTGGCGAAGCCTTCGGTGGGGAAGCCATCCGCCACCAGGTCGGCAATCGCCGCTAATGTGCGATCGTTCACGAGAACGTAATGGCCCTCCTGCTGATCGATACATCCCGTCATCGAGGCTTCTTTTCCCTTGGGCTTGGACTTGCTCCCTTCCTGTTTCTGTGCCGATTGAGCGGCGGCAGGAAAATTCCCGGGAGAAAAGAAAATCAGCAACGCGATGTAAAAAACTGTGCCCCTCATCCCGTTCTCGTTTCGGACCAAGCACTTCTCGTGCCAAATGATACCCCTATTTCATAGCAGAAAGCAACAGGCACCTCGTAACTTTAACATAATAAATAAATTAGCCAGGAAACCCGGAGCGGGCGCCGGTGTGGCAGTTGGTACGGAATCGCAGTGTAATTCCTTACTAATGAAGATGACTTTTTACTCGATCCGTCAAACCGGATTATTTTGCCGGTGCTGGTCCCGTGTCCTGGCGGGCCGTTATATATGATGAAGAGGTGACCGCCTGGCGCGCCACACGGGCGCTGCTGACCTTGAGCACGATCCTCGGCGCGCAGTCGTACACCGCACCGGGCGGCATTCGTCCGGCGGTGCGGCGGGCGGCATCCTCCATTCTGCCGGGCGGGCGGATCATTGCACCGCTGGGGGAGCAGCATCCCACCGGCGCCGGTTCCTTCGGGCTGGCGATCAGCGCTTCGGGAAGGACGGTGGTCACTTCCAACGGGGGTCCCGGCAGGAACTCGCTTACGGTGGTGGCCAGCAACCGGGATGGGAACTGGGAAGTGCGCCAGTTGCTGGCCGCGGCCAAGGGCGACCTTCAGCAAGAGCCCAGCCAAGCGGAGGAAGGCGAGTGGCGCGGCGTCTTCATGGGCCTGGCGTTTTCGGGCGAACACGCCGTCTATGCCGCGGAGGGCAATGCGGGACGGATCAGCCTGTTCGATTGGAACGCCGACCGCCGCCGTGCCATCGACCTCAACCAGGACGGCTTCGACGACAGCTATACCGGCGACCTGGCGTTGGACTCGGAGCGCGGCATTCTCTACGCCGCCGACCAGGCGAATTTCCGGGTGGCGGTGATCGATACGAAATCGCGGCAGATTGTAGCCTCGGTGCGCGTGGGCCGGTTGCCGTTCGCGCTGGCGCTTTCGCCCGACCGGCGAAAGCTCTACGTCACCAATGTCGGCATGTTCGAATACCGGGCGATTCCCGGGGCCGATCCCAAACGGGCGCGCGCCACCGGTCTTCCGTTCCCGGCGTTCGGGTTTCCCAGCGCGGAAGCTGCCGCGGGCGTGGAGCGCGGCACGCAATCGGGACCGGTGCAGGTGCCGGGCTTGGGCGACCCCAACGTGCCGCAATCGAACTCCGTTTGCGTGGTGGACGTTTCCACGCCCGCCGCGGCCAAAGTGGAAGCGTTCGTCCGCACGGGGCTGCCATTCGGTTCGGAAAGCCAGGGCGGGAGCAGTCCCTCGGGGGTGTTGGCCACCGCGGATCGCGTGTTCGTCTCGAATGCCGCCAACGATTCCATCACGGTGATCGACGCCCGCACCAACCGGGTTGCCGCAGAGATCCCCATCCGCATTCCCGGGCTGGAGCAGTTGCGGGGCGTCCTGCCGATCGGCATGGCGTATCATGAAAAGTCCGGATGGCTGCTGGTAGCCGAGGCGGGCATCAACGCCGTCGGCGTCATCGACACCCGCGAAAACCGGGTCATCGGGCACCTTCCCGCGGGCTGGTTTCCGACGCGCGTGGCGGTGGACCGCGACCGCATATTCGTGGCCAACGCCAGAGGCCGGGGCGCCGGGCCGAACGCCCGCGGTTGGGCGGGCGGCGCCCGTGCGGGCAGCCCCGCAGCTCAGGGATCGCTTTCCATCGATACGCTGCCGCGCGCCGATGAGCTTCCGGCGCACACCGCCTTCGTGATGGAAGCCAATGGATTCCGCGCGCAGACCAAGCCGCCGCCGCCGCTGCCGCAGGGAGTGCGGCACGTGATTCTCATCGTGAAGGAGAATCGCACTTACGATGAAGTGCTGGGGGACGTCGCGGAGGCGGCCAACGGTCCGGCGATGGGCGCGCCGGAGCTGGCCCGGTTCGGCAGCCGGGGATACATTGACGGACACGGAAAACGCTTGAGCCTCAAAGATACCAATGTCACTCCCAACCACCATGCCATCGCGCGGCAGTGGACCTTCTCCGACAACTTCTATGCCGATTCCGACGTCAGTGTGGACGGGCACCATTGGCTGGTCGGGTCGTATCCCAACGCCTGGACGGAAAGCTCACTGGCCGCGGCTTACAGCGATCAGAAGAAGGATTTTCGCATGGCCGGAGCGCCGGGGCGGTTATTGTTCGCCGGGTCCGACTCTTCGGTGCATCCGGAGGACCAGCTCGAAGGCGGCACCATCTGGCATCATTTCGCGCGGCATGGAGTGTCGTTTTACAATTTCGGGGAAGGATTCGAGCTGGCCGGAGTAGATGAGGGCCCCGGCCTGGAACCCACCGGCGCGCGCTTTCTGACGAACGTCCCCGTGCCCGCGCCACTCTACGGCCACACTTCGCGCACGTACCCGGGATTCAACATGAACATCCCCGACCAATACCGCGCCGCGCAATTCATCCGTGAGATAGACGAAAAGTATGTGCGGAGCGGCGCGGAGCTGCCGCAGTTTCTCTTCCTGCATTTGCCCAACGACCACATGGCCGACGCGCGGCCCGGCGACGGCTATCCCTACGAGGAATCGTTCGTGGTGGACAACGACCTGGCCTTGGGCCGCATCCTGGAGTATCTGTCCCAGACTAAGTGGTGGAAGGAAACCGCCGTTTTCATTACCGAAGACGACGCGCAAGGAGGCGTCGACCACATAGACGCCCACCGTACGCTCTTACTGTGTGCCGGCCCGTGGTGTAAGAAGAACTACGTTACTCATATAAATACGAGTTTCCCGGGGTTACTGAAGACCATCTTTCGCCTGCTGCACTTACCGCCGCTGAATCTGTTCGATGCCGCGGCGGCGGATTTGAGCGATTGCTTCGCCGCCCGGCCGGAGACATCCGGCTACCGGGCTTTGGCCGTGGACCGTCGCATCTTCGACGCCGGCGCGGCGCGCCAAGCGCACAGCGGGACGCCCTCGCCGCGCATGGACGATCCGCGGACCATGCGCGGGCTGCCGCGCAGGCCGAAGTGAAGCGAGTCTAGAGTCCTTACCCAAGAGATTGTAATGTGAATGAGTCAAGTTTTCAGGCGACGAGTTTTTCCTCCTTGCAGCAGCGGTCAATCTCCGTCTGGAGACGATCGAAGGCGGCCCGGAGAGGAGAGTCTCCGGGTGGACCAGCGGGCATGATTTGAGCGAGTTTTGGACGCAACAGGCGCGCGTAGGTTCGCGTGAAGAACAGGGCAATGCGCAGGCCCGCCGGGGTAACGTCGTAGCGGTGACTTTTCGG
>JAIQEX010000179.1 GCA_020073615.1 Terriglobia bacterium | reverse complement strand
CTCCAAGCCCAGGTATCGCCGCGCCGTGGTCGGGTCCATCCCCGCTTTCGACGCTGCAATCTCTTGATTCTTCTCTGTGTTCGACAACTTTCTGAGCCTCCTCACCTGCTCGTCCGTGACCATCCCTTGGCGCTCGGTGAGCGCGATTCTCGATGGTCACATTAGTTGTCGTCGAGCGGGAGTTTTAATTGTCGTCAGCCGGGAGTTCTAATTGTCGCCGAACAAAGGCGCAACTTCTCTATTATTGTGCATGCATCAAGGCAAATCGCTATCGCTACAGCTACGGACGCCAAGCAAATCGAACATTGCGGAGCATTCCTATTCCGGCTCCGGTCGAATTTCCAGAAAGGGTGCAAGGCACCGTCGTTGATCGCTTCTTAGGTGCGGACAAACCATTAACTTCAGAGTCAGTATTGCTTCGGGAGCCAACTACATGGCCGGAGCACCGACTTGGGCAGTTTTTGAGATCAAGAAAGGGAAACGTCTCACCAAAGCTCAAATGACTCCGGGACTCCATTCATAGGGGCTATTGACAGCAATAACGGGCTTACGGCACTCATCGGACAACCAACCATTCACGACGGCAACACAATAACCGTTAACTACAACGGCAATGGAGTTGCTGAGGCGTTCTATCAGACCAAGCCGTTCTGGTGTTCGGATGACGTGAACGTGCTCTATCCGAACTTCACTCTTACCCCCGCCATAGCCCTTTTTATCGCAACCGTGATCCGGCTTGAGCGGTATCGCTTTAACTATGGCCGCAAGTGGCATTTGGACCGTATGAGATCGGCAGTTCTCAGGCTTCCAGCCAGAGCAGACGGCGCTCCAGATTGGCTGTACATGGAACAGTACATTAAATCGTTGCCATTCTCCAGCCAAATCAAAAATGGATAGAGGAGTCCAGCGGCATCCTGCCGTTTGGAGGCATGAAGCTATATTCAACTGAATGACTAATAATTCAGAGCAACACAGAATTTAGTTCATCACCCGGTGGCGGGGCAGGCGGTGCCGCCTGCCCGCTGCTGCGTTTGCTCCCTCAGCTTGCCGTGCTGGTCTTTGGCTGGCCCATCTTGGCCATTTCCGCCTGCATGCGCTTCTTCATCTCTTCCGGCGCCACATCCTCCTTGTGTGTGGCCAGCGACCAGGAATGGCCGAACGGGTCCGACAGCTTTCCGTATCGGTCGCCCCAGAACATATCCTTCGGCGGCGTCTCGGCCTTGGCGCCGGCGGCCACAGCCTTACTGAAGGCCGCGTCCACATCTTTCACGTATAAGAAGAGGCCGGAAGTCGTGCCGCCCAGCGACTGCGGCGAGCGCGTGCCGGCCTGCGGCCATTCATCGCCCAGCATGATGATCGAGTCGCCGATCTGCAGTTCGGCATGGCCGATCTTTCCCGGTGGGCCTTCCATGCGGAACCGCTCCGTGGCGTCGAATGCCCGCTTGTAGAATTCGATCGCCCGGGCGGCATCATGAAGTGTCAGGTAGGGGGTTACTGTGTGATAGCCTTCCGGAATCGGTTTCACTTGTCCTGCCATTGCTTGCCTCCTTGGAATGGATTTGCACCACCCAGTTTATTACCGATGGGAACTCACATCTGTCCCGGAACATACAGTGGCGGCGATGCCGGCGGCGGCCGTGTGCCAGCCGTCACCGTGGCCGCAAGAATCAGGCCTCGGCCGGCTGGGTGGCCGGTGCGGACGCGCCCTTGCGCGACGCCAGCCACAACCAGGCAAGCGACACCAGCGCGAAGGCCGCAATCGAAAAGAGAGCACGGGCGTCGCGGATGCCGCCGAACCAGGAGCCGAGCGCGAGAACCGCGCCGCCCACCGCCGCCAGACGCGCCGTTTCCCACGCCAGAAAGGCGCGCCGGTTCTCGAGAATGCCGCCCAGTGTTACCAGGCTGGCGGCGATCAGCGAAAAATAGAGGACGCCGGCGCCGCCGGGCTGCTTCCCCAGTAAAGCCAGGAAGTGACTGTTGGCGGCGATCAGGGCGATGAACTGCACCAGGACATAGAGGCTCAATGCCAGGCTCCGCGGCGGGTCGAAGCGCGCGAAATCGCGATAGGGATCGTACGCCGCCTTGGCGGAACGCGCGGCCACATCGGCCGGACGCCATCCCGGGGGCGCGATCCACACGCGCAATTTATCGCGCCACGAACGTGTGTGCCGGCAGTCCCGCACCATGGCCCAGTAGTAATGCAGGTTGGCCCACACGGGATTCCAGCTTTTCAGTTGGCCGCGGATGCCGTAGATGCACGGCTCCCCGTCGAGCTCCTCCTGGAAGCTTCCGAAGATGCGGTCCCAGACGAGAAACACGCCTACATAGTTCTTGTCGAGGTATATATCGTTCTGGGCGTGATGCACGCGGTGGTTCGAGGGCGTCTGGACCCAGCGGTCGAGAATCCCCAGCCGCCCTATGTGGCGCGTGTGCGGCCAGAACTGATAAAAGAGCTGCGCCACTCCCACCAGCAGGAACGCGCCCACCGGAACGCCGCACAGTGCCATGGGCACATAAAAAATCCAGTTGATCAGCGAGCCCGTCCCCGGCTGGCGCAGCGCGGTGGAAAGGTTGAATTCCTCGCTTTGATGATGGACCACGTGCGAGGCCCAGAACAGCCCCACGGTGTGCCCCATGCGATGCTGCCAGTAGTAGCAGAAATCGTAAAAGACAAATGCGAATACCCAAGTCATCCAATGGGTGGCGGGCAGGCGCACCGGCGCCACGTGCAGCAGGACCCATTGGTACGCGAAGAGGCCCAGAAAACCGAAGAACACGCGCATCCCCGTGCTGACTACCCCGCAACTGAGGCTGTTGACGGCGTCGGCGAAACGGTAGTATTGCGTGCCGCGCAGGCGATCCACCGTGAACTCCAGCGCGATCAGCGACAGAAACACCGGAACCGCGAAAGCCACCGCCCGGCCATAGGTGGTGTCCATGGGGAGCCCCTCTCGGGACATCATAGCTCAGCAAAGTTGACATCGGAGCCGGACCCGCCGCACACTGGGATGCGGCAGAGGAGGGGGAAATCATATGGTTCATGTTGGGTTGCTGGTTCGCCTGGAGGCCAAACCGGGCAAAGAAGCGGAGATGGAGAGTTTTCTGACAGGCGGCCTGGCGCTGGCCGAGCAGGAACCGGCCACCACGGTCTGGTTTGCCATCCGCATGGGTCCGTCGACCTTCGGCATTTTCGACGCTTTTCCGGACGACACCGGCCGCCAGGCGCACCTGACGGGCCCCATCGCCGCGGCCCTGATGGCCAAGGCGCCCGACCTGTTGGCGCGGCCGCCGGTGATCGAAAAAGTCGACGTGCTCGCCGCGGGGTCCACAGCCATGGCGCTCACATCGAATCCGACGTTGTTCTGCCACAGGGTGGTTTTGCCGTCCGCCGAAAGTTTGGTTACGAGGAAGGCGGGAGGAGAAGCGAGTGACGTACCCGGGATGATCGAGAACGTGTAAAGGAATCCGGCAGCGTCAGTTGAGATCTGGGTGGTGTTCGCAGTGACATTCAGCCGCTCGCTGAAGTCGGTTCCCAGCAGGAACGGGGTCTGCGCCATGGTCCCGGCTGCGCTCAGCAGGGCCACGCACAACAGTCGTCCGGTAGCCATAAGAATGGATGGTGCACGTCTGATGCCGCGACCGCCCCCAGTGGAATCAACAAACTCTCGTCCGGCGCTGTGTTTTTTGCCCCGCGCACCGTGCCGCGCGGCCATCCGCACTGCGGAGGAGATCGCCAAACAGGATTCGCGCGCGGGGCGCTGGATCGCGAGCGACGCATTGCGCGAACTGCGGGGCCGCGCCGCTACCGGCCCACCGGCCCGGCGTACCCCGTCATCTCGAGGTACCCGGCGCCCGCGGACGAACCCGAGTACGTGACCGCGCCTTCCCAATAGCTCGGGCTGCCGGCCGCCGACTCGCGCGCATCCGCCGCCAGTTCCTGATCGGGAACCGCCACCGCGCACTCGAGCGCGACCTTCCACGCGGGGATCGTGATGCGCCACTTCACGGGATAGCGCGCGCCGGTCTTCGGACTGATCCACCAGGCCGCGGGCGTAAGCTCGAAATCGCTTCGCTTCAGGTGCGTCGCGCGGCCGTCGGGCGCGACGTAGGTGCCGGAGGAGTACGGATCGATCGAGCCATCGCTGCGGCGCAGCTCAAACAGCATGAGGTCGGCGCCCGAGTCGAGTTGCACGCTGAACCAGTCCCATCCCCGCTGCGAGGAATCGAGCAGGCGCTGAACCACCCATGGTCCATCCAGGCGAGGCCCGTGACCGCGGCGCCGTTGAGGGTGCCTTCCACCGCAAGGCGCGGGAAGGAGATGTAGTGCGCTGCGTTGCCCGCGCCTTCCGCGGTCTGGCTGACGCCATTTTCCCCGTGAATCACGAGCGCCTTGCGCGGCGTCAGGCGCAGGTTGAAGCGCACTCCTTCGGCCACTGCCGCGAGCGTCTGCGTGCCCGACGTCTGGTCCCATCGCACTTCCCAATTGCCGTTCCAGATGCGGGACTCGTCGAAGCTGGCGCCCGCTATGCCCGGTCCGGCTCGGTTCAGCCGCTTGCAGTAGCGGAAACGGACAGCGTCGATATCGGTCAGCGCCAGGTGCGCCAGGTACAGATCGTCCACGCGCCATGCGGAGGGATTGTCCGAGGGGCCGCGGCGCTGCCCCTGCCGGAAGAAGACCAGCTCGAATCCGTAGCGATGTCCGTTGCGCGCGCGGAGGTTCCCAGTGTAATACCACCACTCGGTGCGAAAGTCGGGGTGGTTGAATTGGTCGCGCGGGAATTGATAGTGGTAGCCGGGGAGGGCGGCACGCCAGGCCGGCGTGGCGAAAAAGAGTGTCAGGATCAGGAGCGCAAACGGCATCGGCTAATCAGATTGTAGGATGGAATGGCGGGCTTCCGTTCCCCCACCGTTCGGTGTAAGATTGACTGCCAAGGAGAGGACTTCCATGCAAACTACCCGACGAAGCTTCCTGGGAGTGGCCGGCGCGGCTTCTACTGCGGCGGCCCTGTCGCACGCGGCCAGCACGGCCACGGCGCCATCGGGTCCGCGGTTTAACGTCGCTGCCGTGACCCCATGCGACGCCAAGGGGAAATTTGACGATGCGCTGTACAAGGACCTGCTGCCCTTCCTCAAAGAGCGCGGGGCCGAGGGCGTGGTGGTTCTGGGCACCACCGGCGAGTTTCCATCCTTCTCCGCGGCCGAGCGCCGGAAAGTCGCCGAGACGGCGCTGAAGCACCGGGCCGGTCTCGACATCATCGTGCAGG
The DNA here is from genome assembly GCA_020073615.1 of Terriglobia bacterium. Taxonomy (GTDB): domain Bacteria; phylum Acidobacteriota; class Terriglobia; order Bryobacterales; family Bryobacteraceae; genus JADGNR01. The sequence goes on along the minus strand of JAIQEX010000179.1, from coordinate 6,820 downwards.
TGGGCACTTCCAATCTGCCCGAGACGCTCGAGTTGCTGACACACGCCGCGCAAAACGGGGCCGACGGAGTGCTGTGCATCCCGCCGTTCTATTTCAAGAACCCCAGCCTGGAGGGGCTCACCAGGTATTACTCGCAGGTGCTCGAGGCGTCGAAAATCCCCGTCTACCTCTACCACATTCCGGGCACCAGCGCCGTCCCCATCACGCACGAGCTGCTGCATGCCCTGGAGCATTATCCCTCGCTCGCCGGCATCAAGGACTCCACGGGCAACGCTGAAGGGTACGCGGCCTTCGTCAAGGAGTTTCCCAAGCTGAACATGATGAGCGGCACGGACAACAATCTCCCCACCGCGCTCAAAGCGGGCATGGGCGCCATCCTGATGGGCGGCAACCTGTTCACCAGACAGTCGGCGGCGGTTTTTGCGGCGCACCGCGCGGGCAAGGACATTTCCGAAGCGATGGCCAGATTGCGTGAGGCCAACCAGTTGCTGCGCGTCACGGGCGCGGGCGGCGTTCCGGCCATCAAGTATGCGCTGGGCGGGCTGGGCCTGCGCGAAAGCTACGTCCGGCCGCCCTATGTGGACCTCACCGCCGAGCAGAAAGCGCAGCTCAAACCGCGCGTCGCGCAACTGGCTCAATTGGCCTGACGCGGCTTGGCGGCATCGAAGCGAATCTGCTTGAGCGCTTCGCCCCGGCTTTCCAGTTCCGCTTTGCCCGCCGGAAAACGGTTGGCGGCCAGCATGTACGCCAGAATATCGATGTCCTGCTGGCGGCTCAGCCGCCCGGGGTTGTCTTGCGGCATGGAGCGGCGGATCCGTTCGAACAGATCGCCCACCGTCAGGCCGTTCCAGTTGGCCAGGAAGGCATCGCCCGCCAGCGGAGGCGCCTCTTCGCCGCCCGAAAGCGCTTCCCCGTGACAGCTCGCGCACTCGCGATTGTAGTGCGCTTTGCCGCGCCCGGCCTGCTCTTCGGTATACACGCCGTCCCACACCGAGCGCGTCCGCGCCCCGCTCCACAGCAGGACACACCCCACCGCCAGCACCGCGCCGGTGCGCCAGCGCATCAACGCTCCTCGGCGGGCAGGCGGAAGGCGATGTACTCGCCCGAGTACGGGCCGCCCGAGACCGCCACCACAATGTACTGCCGCCCGTTCACCATGTAAGTCATGGGCGATCCGCTCTCGGGCGCCGGCATCCACACCGCGCCCACCTCCTTGCCGGTGGCCTTGTCGTAGGCGCGCAGCATGGCGCCGCGGGGATGCGACTCCGTGGTGGTCACCTGCCCGTCGCCCGCGATCACCAGCGTCCTGGTGATCAGCGTGCCGACGTTGTAGCCCGATTGCCCCGTGTTCGGGATGTTCAGCCCCTTGAGCGCCGGGTGATTGCGAATGGCGTCGGGCGTCTCGCCGTGGGGCGTCTGCCAGATGATTTCGCCCTTGTCCAGGTTGATCGCCGAGATGGTGGAGTACGGCGGCTTGATGAGCGGCAGACCTTGCACGTTGAGTGCTACAAAGCCTCCGCCGCCCGCTGGCGCGCGGGACGGCATGGGAGCGTCGGCGCCCACGTTTTCGCCCGGACCGGTCCGCAGCCGCACGGGCTGGCCGGCCGTGCCCGCGATGTACCGCAGGTCGGAGATCTCTTTCGGGGATGGCACCAGGCCGATCGGCGTGACGCAGGCATTGCACGCGTAGGCATACACGATGTGCGTTTCCGGATCGTACGATCCGCCGGGCCAGTTGGTGCCGCCGCTCGCCGTCCCCAGCGTGAGCGTGGCCAGCGGACCATCCACTTTGCTTTCGACCGGCGGCGTGAAGACCGGCCCGAGGCGATACTTCGCGACGATGGTCCTGGCCTGGTCGCGCAGCGCCGGCGTGAAGTCGATCAGGTCGTCAACCGAGATGCCGTTGCGGCTGTAGGCCGGCGGCCTGGTGGGAAACGGCTGCGTCGGCGCATACCACTCGCCCGGCACGGTCCCTTTCTCCACTGGCCGCTCTTCCATGGGCCACACGGGCTGGCCGGTCACCCGATCGAAGACGTACAGGAAGCCCTGCTTGGTGGGCTGCGCCACCGCCTTGACGGCCCGCCCGTTCACCGTGATGTCGGCCAGGATCGGCGCGGAGGAGATGTCCATGTCCCACAGGGGATGGTGCACGAGCTGGAAATGCCACTTCCGCTGCCCGGTCTTCAGATCGACGCACACCAGGCTTTCGCCGAACAAGTTGTTCCCCGGCCGGTGGCCTCCGTAGTAATCCCCGGTGGGCGACTCCACCGGCAGATAGACCAGACCGAGCTGCTCGTCCACCGAGATCTGCGTCCACACTCCCGTGTTGCCCGTGTATTCGGCGGAGCCCGACTCCCACGTGTCATAGCCGAACTCGCCCTTCATGGGAATGGTGTGAAAGATCCACAGCCGCTTCCCCGTGCGCACATCGAAGCCGCGGACATATCCCTTGTTGTTGCGCATGCTCTTGGGCGTCATGCCTTCGCGGAACGACGCGCCCACAATCACCACGTCGCGCGCCACCACCGGCGCCGACTGCATGCCGATCTCTCCGGTGGTCAGATCGGGGAAGATGGTCTGGTCGTCATTCAGCTTCAGGTCGACCGCGCCCTTGTCTCCGAAGGTGGGCACCGGGGCGCCGGTCTTGGCATGGAGTGCGATCAGCCGGTAGCCGGGCGTCACGTAGAGGATGCGCTCCTCCTGGCCATCGCTCCAATACGCCAGGCCGCGGCCCGAGAGTTGCCGCGGGGCGGCCGCGCCGCGCGCGCCCTCGTGTTCGCCGTGCACCCAGAGCAGTTCGCCGGTGGCGGCATCGAGTGCGATGGCCGCGCGCCGCGATCCCGCCGTCGCGTACACCACCCCGTTCACCATCAGCGGCGTCCCTTCCAACTTGTATTCCGGACGGTTGCCCAGGTTGTCGGTCTTGAACCGCCACGCCACTTCGAGCTTGTTGAAGTTGGCGGCGTTGATCTGGTCGAGCGGCCGGTACCTGGTGGCCGCCAGGTCCGCGGCATAGGTGGGCCAGTCGCCGTCCTTGGCGGATTGGGCCGAGAGCGCGGCAGCCGCCACCAGTGCGGTGGCCAGCGTCGCGGCCCGCGTATTCCGTGGATGCATAATCTCTTTCCCTCTACCGGATCAGATTCCAGGGATACACTCCCACGTTGATTTTCATAATCATGTAGCTGAAGCCGCCGGGGTCCGGTTTGGGCTGGTGCGGGGCGTCGGGTGGAATCAGCAGCCAGTCCCCCGCCTTCACTTTGTATGTCTGGCCGCCCTTGATGGGTTGGCCGCGATATTCGCCCGGCACGGGACCGGCCTGGTCCATCAGGTTCTTGCGGCCCGCGATCTCCCCGCCCACGATCATCTCGCCCGAGCCGCCGGTGATGATATAGAAGTCGTAGACGCCGGCGTGCTGTTCGGCGTCGTCCCACAGGCTCATGACGCCGGTCAGGCTGGCTACAGGCTGCTCGCGGTGCGCCCGGTACAGCATGCTCATGGTGTGCGTGCGCGCGCGCACCCGCACCAGGCTTCCTCCGCCGATCGCCTGCGTGCTCCCGCGGCCCGGCGCCTGCGCCTGCGCCGCCCTTCCCGCCAGTTCGCTGTGCGCCTTCCGGATGTCGTCGATCGACCAGTAGAGGGCTTGCGCCGGCGCATCGGGCGCCAGCGGCTGCAAATTGGGCCGGTTGAATCCGAACGGCATGGCGCCCGTCTGCCCCGGCTGCTGTGGCGGCGCGCTCTGCTCGGCCGCCAGCGCCCGCGGGATCAGCGCGAACTCATCCGTGTGCCCGGACGAGCGCGTTCCGCGTCCGGCATAATAGCCGATCGCCACACCCATCAGGATGCCCGGCAGAAACCATCGCTTCATGATCGCCCCTCCTCGCGGCGCCGTGGACCCGCCCAGGCGAGCCGCGCGTCCTGTTAGTTTATACAAGTTCGGCCAGGCTTGCGCTTTTCTTTTTGCCGCCCCTTGTGCCCGGCGGTGCAATGTTATATACCGGTCCTTTCGGGGGCTGCATGGGGTCGTCTCTCAAGTGGGTTCCATCGGTGCGCAGGGATCGCTGCAATTCCTGCGGCCATTGCGGCTCGATCTGCCCGCACGGCTGCCTCGACGTGCTTCACGAAACCGGCACCCTGGTCCGTCCCGGTGCGTGTACCAGCGACGAGCAATGCGTCTACACCTGCCCCGAGGAAGCGATCCACATGGTGTGGGCGCCGGTGAAGGGAGACCGTGCCATCGGACGCTGGCGGAGCGGGAGTTTTCCGTCCCGCCGCCCGGTCCGCAGGACTGCGGCCGCTCCTGCGCAGCGCTGACATCAACCGGTAATTGAACCGGTCATTCCAGACAGTTCCATAACTAATTGGAATATAGCGTTGCGGAGTATCATACGCTAAAGTATAAATCTAAGAACCGGTACCCCGACAGTACCGGCATGACTTTGCGGCTCGGCATTCTTAGGCCAAACTGGAACTGGCGGCCCGAGTGGCCGGCGACCCAGGGATATCAAAACAAGAACTAAGGAGCGAACATCATGACGTTTTTACGTAATTTTTGGAACGACGAACAAGGACAGGATCTTATCGAATACACCCTGCTTCTGGCGTTTGTGGCGCTGGCTTCCGCAGCCCTTTTCCTCGGTGCGGGCGGCCAGATTCAAGGAATCTGGTCCAAATCCAACAGCCAGCTGGTTGCGGCCAACACCGGGTTCTAGCAGGCAAACGACGTCCGCGGTACCCGCCGGTCCCCGGCCACCCTACTCGGCAGGTTGGCCGCGGGCACACCGCCGGGAGCCGCGGCCTCCGGCCTCCTCTCCCGCAGTCGATGCCCACGGCGCGAATCGGTCCCCTGGCCCCAGGGATTGTCGCAATGTCGGACGCTTAAGCTGCCTCGTGGAGCGGTTCGTCAGGCAGACGCAGAAGGCCGCTGAACTTGAGGGTAAGCGAGGCAAGGGCGGAGTGGATGCCGTTGTCAGTCGCGCTCATCGGCCCATTTCCGTGCTGCGGCTGGTAGGCGTGGATCAATTCGCAGACCCTCCAGGAAACGTCATTCTGTTGGCAGGATCTGGTTCGGGACCGAGAATAGGGGTGAAGCCAGTGCTTCCGGCGGCGGGTTCAGTTGAACCGGCCACCGGTGAACACTTCATCGCGGAGGGTGAAGCCTGCGGATTCGATCACTTTTCGTGCTCTCGCGACGAAAGCCCGTCCTGAGTCATCTGGCGGGACTCGGAACACTACCTTGAATGTGACCGGCCTATTTTTCGCTTTCGGGTATTGTTCGAGGATTCCAACCGCGTGCCGCGATCGTTGGCCGCGGGGTCTTCCAGGTCGAGCGCCATGTTGACCGTCATGGTTGCGATGGAGACCTTGCGGACTCTCTCCCACGGCATTTTGAAGTACGGCCCGCCGGGCTGAATCACCCGGACCTGCGGGTAACTGTATCGCGGGCGCTCCTCTGGGCGGAGGCACTCCGCGATCGGATCGTCGAGCGTGGTCTTGCCTCCGGGCACCCGCACCGCGCGGCCGCAGCGGGTCTTCACGGCTCGCTCGTTCTGGTCAACCGTGTACAATCCCGTCAGGAAAAACCGCAGCAGGAACCACACCAGCAACCCGATGGAAGCTCCGACAAGTATCTGCATAGTCGCCTCAGGCGTAGTATACGCTTTTCGGAGTGCTTAGTCTGTAAACGAACAGTAATATGGGCCTTGAGGCGCGCAGCGTTACCCGACGCGCCCCGATCCCCGCGGCCGTCCTAATCAGGCACACCTAGGCCATTGGCTACTTGTGACAGCCAGTCCGATTTCGCGGCGTAGTGCATCGACATGGAAGCGAAGCGGCGCGCCCTCGACGAGATTGCGGCAAGCCAGCGCGCGGCTGATGAGAAGGACGACGCTGTACGGCGAGAGCAGGATGTGGTTGTGTCCCGATCGGCGTTGGTTCAGTAATCGCCAGCAGCAGAGCGCCCTTCACGATCCGTAAGTGGTTCGCTGGAATATCTGGAATATCAGCGATGCTACATTCAACCAGCGCATCGCCGGCCAGGATGGGACCGTGATCCATTGGATCGGCGCCGTACGCATCCGCGGCGCCTCCCGCCGATTTGACACAGCTATTCGGTCGCGGCCGGAACAGCAGTCTGCGCCGCAGTCGCGGCGGCTTTCTGCGGCCGTTTGGCGGCAGCCTTCTTGGAGGCTTTCCGTGAAGCCTTCACGGGCGCTTTCTTGGCAGCTTTCTTGGTGACCGGTGCCCGCTGGGTCTTGGCCGACTTCGCACCTTCTGCCCAGAATCGAGCCCAACGCTTCTTGGTGGCCTCGGCGATGGCTCTCCTGCCAGCGGCACTGAGCTTCCGCTTCCGTTTGGGGGCAGTGGCTGGTTCCGAGATCTTCCTGGATTCAGCCCACCGTTTCCGTTGAGCGTCACCGATGCGCTTCCGGGCGGCGGCGCTCATCTTCCGCCTTCGTCTTGTGGGTGTGCCAGGGGCGGCGGTTCCCGTGGGAGCGCCTCCCAGCATTTGGCGGAGTTCAGCCATCTGGGCGTCTATCCGCTGCTTTTGGTATTCAAAGCCCTGGATAGCAGCGAGCAAAATGTCTTGAGTGAGCTTCTGGATAGGCATGTGAGTTGTCGTGGATCCTTGCCCTTTCAGGACAATTCTACCGTATGGACGCGGAGATGCGTTGCCCCAGACTGTGACCCTATCGAGAGACTGTACCTATCTCGAGTAATACCTGCACATCAGCATATTCTCATCCAAGGATGAGCCTGGACGGGAAACGAAGCGACCGGCACTCCAGGGCTCCTTTCTGATTTGGTTTTGCGCAGTCTCGGT
>JAIQEX010000178.1 GCA_020073615.1 Terriglobia bacterium | reverse complement strand
GGAAGTTGCAACCAGTTGAAGGCGGTTTCCCCCGTTTCAGGCCAGACGACACCCTTCTGGCTTTCTTGTCGGCGCTCTGATTATGCCGAGCACACCCAAGATTCGATGCCCGCCCCGCTGTCTTTCACCAGCGGAACTCGGCATAATCCGGCACTCGGCATAAGGCCGGATAAACGCCCTAACCATTGATCTGCGCCCATCGACGAGGCCACAGACGTTCCGATCCTGGAAAGCGTTCAGCCTGACCGGCCCGGCCCGCGGCCGGTTCAATCATCAATGAAAGTCGTGCGACTCCGCGGCTGCGCCCTCTCGCAGGCCCGCAATGCGCGCGGCCTTCACGGAAATCACGCCATCCAGGTTTTGTAGCACGCCGAAGATTTCGAGGAAAGGCTCGCCCAGCACGGCGAATTTGTAGCGGTCGAAGGTGGCGGGTGTGATGATCGCGTTCATGATGCCGGTTTCGTCTTCCATGCTCAGAAAGACGAAACCCTTGGCCGTGCCGGGGCGCTGACGCACGATCACCGATCCGGCGATGCGCACCAGGCGGCCGTTGGGAACGTGCGCCAGGTCGCTAGCGCGCGTCACCCCCCGCGCGTTCATCTCCGCGCGGCGGTACGCCATGGGGTGCCGGCCCACGGTCATGCCCGTGCCGCGGTAATCGGCCCACAGGCGCTCTTCGGTGGTCATGCGGGCGAGCGGCGATGGCTGCCCGGTTTCTTCGAGCGGCGCGAGCAGCGGCCCCACCGGCAGCACGGCGCGCTGCGTCTGCCAGAGCGCGTCGCGGCGGTGCGCCTCGCCGAGAGAATTCAGGGCGCCGATCTCCGCCAGGCGGTTGATTTCGTCCTTGCGCAGCTCGGGAACGCGCAGGGCCAGGTCGTCCACGCTGCTGAACGGGCGTGCGGCGCGGGCTGCGAGCAGGGCGCGCGCAGCCTCCTCGCGCAGACCCTTGGCGTAGCGCAGGCCGAGCCGCAAATCGCGCCGCTCCACCGTGCACTGCCATGCGGACCGCATCACATCCACCGGCAGCACGCGCAGGCCGTGGCGCTGCGCGTCCTTGATCAGAATCGCCGGCGAATAAAAACCCATGGGCTGGTTGTTCAGCAGGGCGCAGGTGAAGGCGGCCAGGTAGTGGCATTTCAGATACGCGCTGGCGTAGGCCAGCAGCGCGAAGCTGGCGGCGTGCGATTCCGGAAAGCCGTACAGCGCGAACGAGGTGATGGCGTGCACGATGGTGTCCTGCACCTGGCCCGCGATGCCGTTGCGCGCCATGCCCGCGCGCAGCTTCACTTCGATATCGGCCATGCGCTTTTCCGAGCGTTTGAAGCCCATGGCGCGGCGCAGCTCCTCGGCTTCGCCGCCCGTGAATCCGGCGGCGATCATGGCCATGCGCAGCAACTGCTCCTGGAACAGCGGCACGCCGAGCGTGCGCCGCAGCACCGGTTCCAGCGCGGGATGCAGGCAATCGGGCGCTTCCCTGCCTTGCCGGCGGTTGAGATACGGGTGCACCATTTTGCCCACGATGGGGCCGGGGCGGATGATGGCCACCTGCACCACGATGTCGTAAAACCGCCGCGGCATCATGCGCGGCAGCGCGGACATCTGCGCGCGGCTCTCCACCTGGAACATGCCGATGGTGTCGGCCTTTTGCAGCGCCCGGAAAACCGCGGGATCCTCCGGCGGCAGGTGCGCCAGGTCCACCGCTTCGCCGTACGTTTTGGGAATGAGGTCGAGACACTCTTCGATCGCCGCCATCATGCCCAGGCCGAGCAGGTCCACCTTGATGATCCCCAGGTCGGCGCAGTCTTCCTTGTCCCACTGCACGACGACGCGGCCGGGCATGGTGGCGGGTTCGAGCGGCACCACCGAATCGAGCTGTCCCTGGCAGACCACCATGCCGCCCGAGTGCTGGCCGAGGTGTCGCGGCAGGTCCTGCGCCATGCGGTACAGCTCGAAAAATTTGCGCACGCGCGGATGGTTGAGGTCGAAGCCGGCTTCCCGAAACTGGCGCTCGGTGGTGTCTTTGGGGTCCTTCCATTCCCACGCGCGCACCAGGCCGGAAAGGCGCTCGAGGGTGGTGATTTCAAAGCCCAGCGCCTTGCCCACCTCGCGCGCGGCGGAGCGCCCGCGATAGGTAATGACGTTGGAGGTCATGGCCGCGCCCAGCTTGCCGAAGCGCTGGTAGACGTGCTGGATGACGCGCTCGCGCTGTTCGCCGCTGGGCAGGTCGATATCGATATCGGGCCACTCGCCGCGCTCTTCGGATAGAAAGCGCTCGAACAGCAGGTCCATGGCCACGGGATCGACGGCGGTGATTTCGAGCGCGTAGCATACCGCGCTGTTTGCAGCCGAGCCGCGGCCCTGCGCCAGGATGCCGTTTTCCTGGCAGAAGCGCACGATGTCCCAGACGATCAGGAAGTAGCCCGGCAGCTTCAGCTTGTCGATGAGCGCCAGCTCGCGCTCGATCTGCCGCCGCGCGCGCTCGAGATACGGCTGGTAGCGGCGGCGCGCGCCCTCGTCCACGCGGCGCCGCAGGAAGGACATCTGCGTCTCCCCTTCGGGCACCGGATAGCGCGGGAATTCGTAGCCCAGGTCGGCCAGGGTGAAGGCCAGGCGCGCGGAGATTTCACGCGTGTGGGCGATGGCTTCGGGCAGGTCGGCGAACAGGCGCGCCATTTGCGCGGGCGTTTTGACGTGCCGCTCGGCGTTCGGCTCCAGCAGGCGGCCGGCGCGGGCGAGCGTCGTTTTATGGCGCACGCAGGTGAAGACATCGAGCAGCTCGCGCCCGGCGGGAACGGCATACGCGACGCCGTTGGTGGCCACCAGCGGGATGCCCAGCCGCCGCGCCCGCGCTACCGTATCTTCATTGCGCGCTGCCTCGTCCCGATGGTAGTGGCGCTGGAGCTCGGCATAGACGTTGCCCTTGCCGAAGATCTCGAGCAGGCGCTCGCCGGGATGGCGCGTAAGGCAGATGAGCCCGCGGGCGAACTCCGCCAGCTCTTCGAGTGTGGCCGAGCCCTCGCCCTTCTTGGCGCGCAGTTTCATGCGCGTCACCAGGCGGCACAGGTTTTGATAGCCCTCGCGCGTTTCCACCAGCAGCGGATAGGAAATGCCGTTGGTGCAAGCGATCTCCGAGCCGATGTGGGCGCGCACGCCGGCCTTTTTCGCCGCCATGTGAAAACGCGGCGCGCCGTAGACTCCGTTGCGGTCCATGATGGCCATGGCCGCCATGCCGGATTGCGCGCAGGCGCCGGCCAGATCCTCGGGGAGTGCGGCGCCTTCCAGAAAGCTGAAGGCCGAGCGGGCGTGGAGCTCGACGTAGCCCTCAGTCATAACTGCCCTCCACGAACCAGCCGCGGGGGCTGCAATAGATGCGGTAGAGCGCGCCATCGGAAAGGGCGATATCCCATTCGTCGCGCGACCACGGGTCGGTGGTCCACCAGTCGCCCGAGGTGCGCCACGGCCCGGCGAACTCCAGCACCTTGCCGCGAATGCCCTCGGCGGCCAGGAAGCCCGGCTGCCCGGAAGCAAGAGTGACCTGCGCGGCGCGCGGCGGGCGAAACACCCGCAGCGCCAATAAGGGGACAGACGCATTTTTCCGCCGTCCGTCACCGCCATCGAACGCCGCCGCTTTTGCCGGAAAAATGCGTCTGTCCCCTTTTTGGCGGAAGGCGCCGGGGCGGTGCGTGTCGAGCAACTCGGGCGAGCCTACGCGATCTTCGCCGACAATCGACTTGATGCGCGCCAGCGTCAGTTCCAGCTTCACCGGTTCGGGAGCCAGGGGAATGAACAGGCCGTTCTGCGCGGCGCGCGGCTTCACCGGGTTCATGGCGAGCCATACGTGTACGACGGGCGCCAGCGGCGGATGCGCGGCCAGATCGAGCTGCAGCAATTTCAAAAATGCTTTGGGATCGAGGGCGGGTACCGGCAGGCGCAGCGTGCGCTCGTCGGTCGCGCGGCTCTCCAGCTTCAGACGGAGGCGCAGTTCGTCGGTGGCCAGGGCGCGCGTGGCCAGGCGTGTGGCGAGCCCGTTCAGCAGGCGCGCCAGCAAAAACGCCAGCGGCTCCAGCAGGTCCACCGGGTATTCCAGCTCGATTTCGTCGGCGAAGCGCAGCGGCTCCGCCTCGGGCGCCAGCTTGCGCTCCGCCTCCCCGCGGGCCAACTCGCGCAGGCGCAGCCCTTCGGGACCGAGCCGCTCGGCGATGCCCAGCGGCGGCAGCGCGGCCAGGTCCTGAAACCGGCGGATGCCCCATCGCTCCAGGGTCTCCTGCAACTCCGGCGTGGGGGCGAGCAGCGCCAGCGGAAGCCGGCCCAGATATTTGGCCTCGTCGCCTTCGGGGACAATGCTGACGCCCGCAAATCCGCGCGCGGCACAGACGGCGGTATCGGGGTTGGCGGCCAGCGCGAGATTGGCCTGGCACCCGGTCTCCGCGGCGCGCCGGACCATAGCGGCGGCCAGATCCTGCGCCGCGCCGAAAAGACGGTCGAGGCCCGCCGCATCGAAGGTCACGGTATCGGGCGCGGTCCGCTCCACGGTGGGCGAAAATTCGAACGCCAGCGCCGTCAGAGGGCCGCTGCCGTAAAGACAGGCGAACATACCTTGCTCCGCTCGATGGATTTCGCACGCACCCGTATGCCGCGCAGCAGGCGCGACGTGCCGGGCGCACCCGACCAGGCCGTCCGCTCGCGCGCGCATTCGATCGCCAGCGACGCGCAGGTTTTTGCGTTCGATTGCCGCGCCACCGTCACCAGTACGGTGGGCGTATGTTCCACCGCCCGGCGCAGCCGGAACCACGAAGTAAGCGAGATGCGGCGCGCGGTGGCGGCGGGCGTATCGCCCAGATCCATGGCTACCATCCCGAAGCCGCCGCCCTGGATCAGCAGGTCGGCCGCTTTGAGCGCGTGCTCGGCGTTGTGCGCGGAGCGTATCCAGACCAGGCGCTCCAGCCGCACACCCGCTTGGGCGGCGGACGCCGGGTCGAAGGCATCTTCGGCATCCACCAGCGCACAGAACTCGCCGCGCTCGGTGGCGGCGGCCAGGATGCCGAAAAACAGGCTGGTGCGGCCCGACGATGCCGGGCCATAGATTTCCGTGAGGGCGCCGCGCGGCAGCCCGCCAATGGCCGCGTCGACTTCCGGGATACCGGTCCGCACCACTTCGGGCGCCGGCCTCGCCTGCCAATCAAGGGGGCCGCCCAGCACGGATTCGAACTGTTTTTGGAGGAGCGCAGGGGCCATGTATTCGCCTTTTGTTCGCCTGTACTTTATTTTTACAGGATGCGGGTGCGCGATGTCAATGTTAATCTGCGGGTGCCGGTGAAGCGGAGACGGGCAATGCTGGCGAGCAACCGGCCGGAAACTCATCTGCGGACGATGAGAATGGAGCGTGATCCTCCGGCACGTTCTGCTACCCGGGCTCGGGGGAATCGACAAGAATCACTTGTCGATCCTCATCGCATCGAGATCTCCCTGCCAGTCCAGCTTCCCGCGCAGCCGACGGATCTTCGCCTGCCGGTTCAGCCGCAACAGGGTCTGAAGGCCCAACTCGACGGCGGCGCGCTTGGTCTTCAAGCCAGTCGCGCGAAGCGCGTCCCGCATGAGCCGTCGTCGACGACGATGTTCGTCCTTATAATGTGTATCCCTTACAGGTCTATACACATTGCAGCCCGGGGCTTGTGTGAGAGGTGGCGTGCAAACCGGGCGATAGGCCCGATTCGCCGGCACTTTGCGCATGCACCTGAGTTCTGGGCTTCGCGCGGCCCACCCGCCTTACGGCAGCGGGGCCGATTTCGCGCTGCCGTAGTACAGGCCGTTGAACAGCAGCTTGTAGGTGCCGTGTGGCTGGTCGCGGAAATTGACTTCCGGGCCCAGCAGCACGACTTTTCCTTCGCCCACGGAGGCCTCGGCCACCGCCGTTCCGCCGTCGAGATACTGCTGGCCCCAGGCCCAGCCGCTGTCCAGCACCTGCGTGCCCGTGAACCATCCCACCGGTGCGGTACGCTGCAACTCGACGGTCGGCGCCAGGCGGAATACGGGGCTGCTGTCGAAGAAGACGTCCACCAGTTTGGGCATGCCGTAGGCCAGCGGATTGGTGTTGTCAACATTCATCCTCAGCAGCGATCCCGGAATGAAGAATTTCTCGCGCGGCAGCGGGCGCTCCTTGCCGTCCGGCCCCATTTCCGTCAGGTAGTTTCGTACTGGCAGACCAAGGAACTCGGCGATCGCGGTCGAGCTTCCGATGGTCACGATGGAGCCGCCCGCTTCGACGAACTTCCTGAGTTGCGGAACCGTCTTGTCTTCCGATACCCGGCCCAGCCATCCGCGGTACTCTTCGGGCGTGTTCTCGGGAGTCTGCGCGCCGCCTCGGCCGCCGCCCCCGCCACCGCCTCCCCGGCCGCCGAAGGCCGCGGAACCGCGTATGGCGCCGGCAACGAAGACCAGCACGTCGAACCTGCTTTTCAGGTCGCCGGCATCGAGCGCCGGTGGATAGACCGTCTGGAAGGGCATTTCATACTGTTCGAACAGAAGGCGGGTCCAACCGGCCGGCATCAGGCCGCCGTACTGATCGTAGAGGCCGATGCGCACCGGCTTCAGTTTCAAAGCGTCGCCCGCGGGCGCTTTGGCCGCGGCATGCACGGGCACGCCGAGTTGCTTCGCGCCCTGCTCGAGCACGCTGCGCGCCGCCGGGGAAGCCGGCACCCAGATGCCGCCCATTCCAATGTCCTGGCCGTCGATGGTTTCCGGCTTCTTCAGCCAGTACACGTCGCAGTTGGCCTTCAGCAGCCGGTTCATGAGGATGAACGCATTGTTGATCTGGTGGCTGATCAGGTAGCCGGCCGGGTTCGAGGGCCCGGTTACCGATGCGGGAGGCGGCGCGAGCAGCCCGGCGATCCTGGTGAACGGCCCGTCGAAGCCGTCGCGCACGCGGTCGAAGCGGACGCCCATTTGGTAGGCGAGCGTCCAGCCGGTGATGTCGTACGGCGGGGTCGGCGGTCCGCCCGCGTAGCGGAAGTCGTTGGGATGGTCCTGCGGTTCGAACATGTCCATGATGTGCGGGCGGAACGCCTGCGCCGTTTTCACCACGTAGGAGCCGGAGGGGTAGCTCTTGCCGGCAACCTGGAAGGGCGCGCCCGCCTGCAGAACGGTAATGCCGTTTTTGAGCAGCGCGTTGACGAATTCGGTGGCGGTAGCGAAATCGGGCTGGTCGGAGGGAACGATATACCCGCGCGGATCGCGCAGCTTCGGGTCGTGGAGCACGGTATTGTACAGATCGAGCGGCACGGTGCGCGCGCCAAAGCCGCCGCCACCCGGAGTGTCGCCGCCCGCGGGCGCGTCGCCTCCCGCGGCTACCGTGCCTCCGCCGCCGCCCCTGCCTCCACGGCCGCTGCCCGATGCCGGATTCGCCGCCGCGGCTGCCGCCTCCAGCGCCTCGATGCGCTTGGGCGTGACCGTCCAGTAATCCCTGCTGCCCTTTTCGATAGAGTTCATCCCCATACGGTAGATGTTGTACAGAAACGTCTCACGGTAACGCGACGCCAAGTCCAGAATCGCCCGGTTGTTGGTGATCTCGTACTCGATCGACTGGCGGTAGTGCCACGGTCCGGGCGCGACGGGCAGGGGCCAGTCGCCTTGCGGCAACTGCTTGGCGGGAACCACCGGGATATTGATGGGCGTGGGGCTGCCGATGATCTCCGTCAGGATGCCGATCATGTTGTGGAAGTAGGTGACCGTGCGCAGCCCGCCGTTCCACCACGTGGAGTAGTTGGCCCCCGAGCGCATGGCGCTGCCGCCCTTGCCCTCCGCCACCAGGCGGCTATGCATGGCGGTGCCCACCATCTCGATGCCCAGCGGAACCAGCGGATCGAAATTGTAGTTGAACGGGTCGCGGAACGGCGGCATGAAAATCACCGCACCCGCCGGGCCGGTCTGGTGGTGGTTGTACATGATCTGCGGAAACCACTCGAGGAACAACTGGCGGTTCATGTTGGTGGTCTCCGGGATATTGGACATGTAGAAGTCGCGATTGTCGTCGTGGCCGACGTATCTGTTATAGAGGCGCGGCAGGCCGTTCATGCTGCGCGCCGGTGGCTCTTTGAGGGGCGCATCGGGCTTCTCGCTGGCGCGCATGTACCAGTTGGCCACCAAGTCCTGCCCATCGGGGTTGGCCTGCACGCATAGCAGAATCACGTCGTTGAGGAAGCGCATAGTTTCCGCGTCGGTGCGGCTCGCCATCTGGTAGACCATCTCCATGAGTTGCTGGGAGCCCACGGTCTCGGTGGCGTGCAGCCCGCCATCGATCCATACCACGGCTTTGCCTTCGCGGGCCAAGGCATGGGCCTGCTCGTCGGTCAGCCCCTCGGCGTGGGCGAGCCTCTGCGCGATCTCTTTGTAGTGCTCCAGCTTCTTCATGTTTTCGGGCGATGAGATGATGGCCATGTACTGGCGGCGGCCCTCCGAGGTCGGCCCGATATCGACCAGCTTCATGCGGCCGGATTCCTTGGCAAGCTGGTGCCAGTAGCGGTCGAGCTGGGCATAGTTGGCCACCTGGTAATCGTCGCCGAGATTGAAGCCGAGCGCGTCTTTGGGGGTGGTGATCGTAGGCGCGGGCTGCGCCGCGAGCGGCTCCACAACGAGCGTCCCGGCAAACAGGGCTGCCGCTACGAGGAGCATCCGCAGATGCCCGGGTCGGGAATGCATGAGTGAGAGTTTACTACCTTTCGGGTCCGGTATGAGGGTGGCGGCTCAGGTTCGGCCCGCGCCGATCTGCCACTCCCGCGGCGCCGCCGTTGCCACACTCCACGCCGGCAACTTCGAGCGCTGCGGAGTGCCGATCGTCAACCCCTGGTTCAACGCGCCCGCTACGCCTTCACCGGTTTATCCGTGGCCTTCCACTTCTTGTCGTCCCAATAGAGCGTGCGGCCTTCGCGATAGGATTGCACCGCCAGGTTGATCACCACCATGGCGCGCGCGCCGGTCTCGGCGTCGAGGTGCGGTTTCTCGCGCGTGCGCATGCAGCGCAGGAAGTTCTCGATGTGCGCGATCATCGGGTCCTTCTGGTCGATGGGGATCTGGATCTCTTTGGTGCCGAACCTGGCGGCATACTCATCGCCGCCGATCGGCTGCGGAGGCGTACCGCGCGGCGCGCCGGGTTTGTGCGCCAGTTGCGGAATGACCGTGATGTTGGGGACCATGCGCTCGAACTGCCCGTGGTCCACCATCACGATGGTGCCGGCGTGGCCCCGAATGGTGCCGGGGATGTGCTGGTCGTTGGCCATCGAAGAGCTGAGCACCAGCGAGTGGCCCTTGGCGTACTCGGCCAGCAGGTGGAACGTGTCCGGCACCTCGCGGCCGTCCTTGTAGACGTAGATGCCGCCGGTGGCCATCACCTTGGTGGGGAACTGCGGCTCGTCCCAACAGATGTTGAGCGGCGCCACCACGTGGTAGAAGAGGTCGGTGGCGATGCCGCCGGAATAGTCCCAATACTTGCGGAAGCGGAAGAACCGGTCCGCATCGTAGGGCCGCTTGGGCGCCAGCTTGAACGCCGAGCCCAGCCACATGTTCCAGTCGATGAAATTGTCACCCTTGCCGTCGGGGCCGGCGTCCTTATCGATATCCCAGTTCCATTCCCCTTCGAATGAGTTGCGATGATAGGAGCCCTGGCTCATGAGCATCTGGCCGATCATGCCGTCGGCAATGGCCTTTTTCGCTTTCCACCAGATGTCGGCGGAGGTGGTTTGCGAGCCCACTTGCAGAACGCGCTTGGTCTCTTTGACGGTGTTCACCAGCAGGCGGGCTTCGTCGTTGGTGTGGACCATGGGTTTTTCCAGGTACACGTCTTTGCCTTGGTCCATGGCATCGAGCGCCATCTTGGCGTGCCAGTGGTCGGGCGTGGCGACGATCACGGCATCCACATCGGGCTGTGCCAGCAACTCGCGATAATCCAGGTAGCCTTTGACCTTGAAGTGCTCCGCCTGCTCGCGTTTGCGCTTCTCGTACACGTCGCAGACGGCGACGATCTGGCAGGCATCGTTGTTCTCGCGGCCGAACCGCGCGAAGTAGTTGGCCACGTAGGGGCCACGCCCGCCGCAGCCGATGACACCGACATTGATGCGGTCGTTGGCGCCGATCACGCGACCGGCTTTACTGGCGCTCCTGGCGGCCCAAGCCGAGCGGGCCGCGCCCAGCGTCGCGCCGGCCGCGCCCACGGTCTTCAGGAAATCGCGCCGATCGAGAGAATCGTTGGAAGCTGGCATGGAAACTCCTTCCTGGGGTTGCCGGATTCTGGCGTGCGAACCGCAGCCGGCAACGAGCATGGCTCCTATTATGGCGCACTTCAGGTCCCGTGCCCGATGCCCGGCGCGTGGCGCAGCGTCGCGGCGGACAGCGGCGTCAACGGCTGGTCCTGGCGGCCACGGCGGGAGGCCCGCGTAAGGGGATGCAGGAGACCAATACAGAAGATCAGGCCGGTTGCGGGCTCGTAACCATTTCCGTATTTTCCTGCAACTCGTCCGATTCGATGGTGTACCGGCACTCGACTCCCTGGCAAGGCCGCAAGCCATTGATCCGGACAAATGTCGATTGCGACGGCGATTCCGGCCCATCGACGAGCATCAGCAACTCTCCGGTATCGAACTTCTCACGCCTGCGCGAGGCCACAAGCCTCGCGTTAAAAACTGCCTTCACCCTGAGTCTTGTTTTCACCAGCACCTCATTCAAATTGGCCGCGTTCTTAATGCTGCTGCCGGTTCGCTACGGGCTCGAGCTCGAATACGAGCCGATTCTGCCGCGCAACGCGGTGTTCTGCGGGGCTCAGCTCGAAAGTGAAACCGGATGGAGCGTGCTCCCTGAGGAATGCATCCGGAGACCGCAGGTGCTTGAGCAGCTCGGCCTGGATGTTGGCGGTTTCTCCAACATAAATCCACTGGCGCGCATCCGAGAGTCCATAGACGCCCGAGCCTGACGGGGCATTCCTGCCGATCGAGCTCATAGTGAACGAGCGGTTCCCATGGTTTTCAAAAGGCATACTTACTCTTTCCGAGTTGGCCAGGCTAAGATGAAAAGAAACCCAGGTGATCCGACTTAGTTCAGATCAACTGTAGATTGGGCGGGAGTGCTCAGTCGCTAACTCATTCTCGTGTAATTCCAGCAGCTTGTCAAGCAGAATGCGGAAGCAGTCCGGTAAGCTGTTGATTCAAAGCGTGGATGCCGGAACCTCAAAGCCAGCGGACATTGCAGGCGCGGTTCAGTCTCCGGATGGCTGCGCTGAAGGTCTGGTGGAAGCTGGCCGAAGGCCATGGACCCGCAGCTTCCGAGTGCACGACGGCCGAAACCGTCTGTCCAACGAAGGCAAATTCCACCCTCGGATCGCTGCTAAGAGTCGGATTATTATGCCAGGATACCTCGAACTCGCTCTTGTCCACTGGACTGCTGAGGTGAGCCATGAATCTCTGCATGAAGACAACCTCCCGAAATACTCGTCTTTAACGATAGCAGACTTTGGAAATGGGAGCTGCTATACTTTTAGCAGATAGTTCGTGCTCTCAACCACGGACAGCAATCCCGGCAGCCGGCCGTGGTAAGAAGGATGCGGCAGCAAGGAGCCGATCGTGAGCCAGTCATTCACATTTATCGACGCGGCCGGAAACCGGGCACAATATACTGTCTATGAAAGAGACCGCCGCGATGAGTTTCACTGGTCGACCGATCACGGGGACCGCGGATTGGCGTCCTCATACGCGGAAGCTCAGGAACGGGCGAGGACCGTTCTAAAGGCCAGCATGTCGGCCAGACGAAGGTCCGACCGCGACCGCGCGCAGCGGTAGCCGTCCCCGGTTCACTCAAAATAGGGCAACAACTTACTTGACTTACCAGCGGATTTCAGGCATACTTGAGGTATGGAATCGCCACGGTAACAGTTCAGGGGGTCAGTGCCGCTGAGGGAGCAAGGACGGTGCCGTTGCCTGGCGGCGGTGAGAGCGTACTGCGTCGGTGAGGTACCCCAGAACGTGACGATGTTGCCTCTTGCAGGTCTGAGTGACAGTGAGCAAGCGGGCAGTGGCGATTTCCCCGTTGCGGCTGCGGTTGCCGAAACTAATCTTCCGCCACTGCACGGCCGTGCGCAAGATCCGTTCCGCTA